>JAZOAX010000041.1:0-5398 GCA_045595685.1 Acutalibacteraceae bacterium | reverse complement strand
GTTTGTTTGCAGAACAAGGCAAAAAGCACAGAAATCCTTGCGGATTTCGAGCATTTTTAACGCTGTTATGCTGCAAAACAGCGAATTTTAAGGCTTAAATTCCTTACGGAGTGCCGCCCTTTTCGGTGCAAAAAAAGTGAGGCGTTTTTTACCTGTAAGATTATTTGTCTTCAGCGGGTGCAGTTGTTTCTTCAAGTTCGTCTGCTCTGCCGAGAATGAGAAAAATATATCTCTTGATAGTGTCAAAAATCATTGTGATGAGGTTGAGAACATCTTGCATAACGGTTACTCCTTTGTTTAATTCGAATTTACGAAGTTATAATATCATTAATTCTGTATAGTGTCAAGGTGTTCGTTGCAGTTGATAAAGCAAAACAAACTGTATAATTCTTATGACTTGCTATTTGTGACAATTAGTGGTAGAATGTAAAAAGCAAACACCTAAAAAATATTTAAGGAGATTTGTTATGAATAAGGCAACTCTGGTTGTTATGGCTGCAGGTATGGGCAGCAGATACGGCGGACTCAAACAGATTGACCCTGTGGGACCCGGCGGAGAGGTTATTCTGGATTATTCTGTTTATGATGCTATTAAAGCGGGCTTTGATAAAGTTGTTTTTGTAATCAAACACGAAATTGAAGAAGATTTCAAAAAAATAATGGGCGGAAAATTCGACGGTATTGTTGATGTTGAATATGTTTTTCAGGATATCAACAATCTTCCCGAAGGCTTCACAGTACCTGAGGGCAGAGTAAAACCCTGGGGCACGGGCCACGCAGTGCTTTCCTGCAAAGATGTGATTGACGGTCCTTTTGCCGTTATCAATGCAGACGATTTTTACGGCAGGGAAACATTCCGCCTTATCTATGAAGAACTCACCGCCGAAAAGAAGAAAAATGACAAATATCAGTTCTGTATGGTGGGCTTCAAAATTGAAAATACCCTCACAGAAAACGGTACCGTTGCAAGAGGTGTATGCCGTACAAGTGAAGAAGGCTATCTCACAGACATTGTTGAAAGAACAAAGGTTGCTAAAATTGACGGTGAAATCAGATATACCGAAGACGGTGACAACTGGATCGGGATTCCTGAAGGCACAACTGTGTCAATGAACTGCTGGGGCTTTACTGTTGAAATGATGGAAGAACTTGACAAGCGTTTTGCAGATTGCCTGAGAAAGAACAAAGACAATATGCTCAAGTGTGAATACTTCATACCTTTTGTTGTTGATGATATTCTCAAAGAAGGCAAGGCAGAAGTAAAGGTGCTTTCAAGTTCTGAAAAATGGTACGGTGTAACCTATAAAGAAGACAGACCGGTTGTTGTTAATGCACTGAAAGAAAAAACACAGCAGGGTATTTATCCCCAAAACCTCTGGAGCAAATAATTATGTTTATGACAACGGAAGAATCAAAAAAAAGAATGGCTGAGGGCAGACTTTATCTGCCTGAAGACGAAAACATAATGGCAGAGCAACTGCTTTGCCTTGAAAAACTTTATGATTTCAATAACACAAGACCCTCCGAACAGGCAAAAAGGGCAGAAATGCTTAAAGATATGTTTGCTGAAATCGGTGAGGAATGCTATATTGAGCCGCCTCTTCATTCCAATTGGGCAGGTGAACACGTGCACTTCGGCTCTTATGTTTATGCAAACTTCAATCTTACTCTTGTTGACGACACAGACATTTTTGTGGGTGATAAGGTTATGTTCGGTCCTAATGTTACCGTTGCAACGGCAGGGCATCCCATTGAGCCGCATCTGCGCAATCTGCAGATGCAGTTCAATATCCCCGTGCACATCGGCAACAATGTGTGGATAGGCGCAAACAGTGTAATACTTCCCGGTGTTACCATTGGTGACAATACGGTTATCGGTGCAGGAAGTGTTGTTACAAAAGATATTCCTGCAAATGTTGTTGCGGTGGGTAACCCTTGCCGTGTGCTCAGACCTATTGGTGAAAGAGACAGAGAATTCTATTTCAAAGACAGAAGAGTTGACGTTGAAATACCGTCTGATGATTAAGGATTAATTCTATATAATAAAAAACGCCTGACTGATGCTTTAAAGATTAGTCAGGCATTTGTTTTACTGTTTATTTTTCTGCGGCAACTGCGCCACAATAATTGCTCCGAACATCAATGTGCATCCGATACCTTCTCTCATAGTTGGTATCTGATGAAGCACAATAAGAGAAGTGAGAACGGCAAAAACGGATTCAAGGCTCATAATAATAGAAGCGAGAGTGGGCTCGGTGCGTTTTTGTCCCACAATCTGCAGGGTGTAGGCAACACCACTGGACATAATACCCGCATAAGCAATTGAAGGGGCAGCAGAAAGAATTGCGTTGAAGTCAACTCCCTCAAAAATCACTGCCGGCAGGAAACTCAGAACACTTGCAACGGTGAACTGCACTGCGGAAAGGCGTACCCCGTCGGTGTTGGGTGATACTTTGTCTATAACAAGAATGTGCACCGAATAAAGTGCGGCACAAATCAGCACATAAATGTCGGACATACGGATTGAGTTGTCCTCTTTCACACAAAGAAGATAAAGCGCGGCAACGGAAACCGCAACACAAAGCCAGATTACAGGGCGCACCTTCTTTTTAAGGAAAAGAGAAAAAATGGGCACAAGAAGAATATACAGGGCAGTGATAAATCCTGCCTTTCCCGGCTCGGTACCTTCATCAATTCCGAGTTGCTGAAAAACTGAGGCAAGGCAAAGGGCAACACCGCAGCAAAGTCCGCCGAGAAGAAGCACTTTATAGTCTTGCTTTTCCATTTTTCTGTAAGTGCCGTTTTTCTTTTTAACACTGTCCAGAGTGAATATCACGGGCAGAAGAATTACTGCACCGAGCACATTGCGAAGGCAGATGAAAGTGAAAGGTCCCACATATTCTGCGCCGGTGGTCTGTGCAACAAAGGCACTGCCCCATATAAAAGCCGCAATAAGCAGCAGAAATGAGCCGATGAGATTGTTTTTCTTTGAGTTGTTCTGCATTTTAAATTCCTTTCGTATCAGGCAAGGGCGGGAATGTATCTGCCTAAAAATTCAAACAGATAGCACACAAAGGGGGCAAAAATAAGTGCAGGGGTATAGTTTGCAACTTTGAATTTGCCAAGACCCGTGAGATTGAGTCCCAATGCCATAATCATAAGTGAGCCGACGCAGGTGATTTCAGCAATTGCACTGTCAGAGAGAATCGGGGCAAGAAGACCTGAAAGAAGAACAAGTCCGCCCTGGAAAATGAGCACAAATATTGCCGCAAAAGGCACGCCGATACCGAGAGATGCCGAAAGCATCATTGAAGAAAAAAGGTCAAGGGTGCTTTTAGTGTAAATCATTGTGTGGTCACCTTTAAGACCTGAATTCAGTGAGCCTACTATAGTCATTGCACCCACGCAGAAAACAAGGGATGCAGTGACAAAGCCTTCTGTTACACTGACTTTATCTCCGTCGCCTTTTTTCAGTTTTGATGAAAGAAAATCACCGGCACTGTTCAGTTTGCCGTCAATGTCAACGGCAGTGCCCACTATGGCACCGATTACCATTGAAATGATGGAAACAAGCACATTTTCACCTTTCAACATACCTTGTATGCCGATGAGAATTGTGCAGAATCCGATCCCAATCATAACGGCATCACTGTATTTTTTTGAAATACCCTTTTTAAAAATAAGTCCGATGAAACTTCCTATAAGAACGGTGGCGACATTTACCAATACACCAATCATATTTTTCACTTCACTTCTTTAAAGTATGAATATGGCAAGTATTGTAACACATTTTTCTGCGTTTAACAATAGAATTACGAAAAAAATCCGCAATACCTGAGGTATTACGGATTTTTGTGTTATTCAGTCAATTACTGCTTAGCGCCGTTGTCGAACATTTCGAGAACTTTAACACTAGCTGCAAAGCAGTCTGCAAGGCAACTCTTGTTGAGTGCATCGGGTGTGTCGAGTCTTGTGTGATAGAAGTCGGGGAGTGCGTGGTTAAGAGCGGTGATACCTGTTGCGCGCATACCTGCCTGAGCAAATGCTGCTGAGTCTGTTGCACCGCCGAGAGGAGGAACATAACCCTTCTTAACGGGGATGTTAAGTTCTGCACATGCTTCCATAAACAAGTCGGAAACATCTTTGTCAACCTTAACTGTTGCGTTGAGGTCACGGTAGTTTACCATAAGCTGTTCGTTCTGAGCAATTGTGTCATAGGAATAAACGAAAGTGGGAACATCGTTGAATTCATCGTGATGTTTGCCTGCCCATGCTTTTGCTCCGCGAAGACCTGCTTCTTCTGAGCCTGTGAGAACAACACCGATTTCAGTGTTTTCAAGTTCAATGCCTTCATCTTTGAGCATTTTGAGAATTGCCATACCGATGTAGCAGCCTGAAAGGTTGTCGTTTGCACCGTCAACAACCCTCTTTTCGTTCCACATAAAGTAAAGGCCGAACCAGAAGGGAACAAAAACAAGACCTACAAGACCGAGTGTTTTTACAAGGTCTTCAGGGATGATGCCTGCAACCTTGAGGATAGAAATAATAAGTGTGTAGAAAGCGCCTGCAAAGCAAACCATCATATGAATGTCAAAGCCAAGGTATGAGAATTTGTATTTGAAGGGCCATTCCCAGGAAGCGTCAGGGTGACCGTTGAAGATGATTCTGCGCTTAACTTCGCCTGTGGGCTTCTTGAAGCCTGCAACATTGTGGCCTGTTTTCTCTTTGAAAAGCTTATCAACAACCTTTTTGTAAAGGCCGAACTGAAGCACGCAAAGAAGAAGACCTAAAGCAATAACTACGATTGAAATTGCCGGAACAAAGAAATAGGCGGCAAGAGCGATAAAGCAGCAGGTGATTGTGATGTAAATCCAACCGAGGAAGGCGTTAGGGTTTTCCTTGAAGCCTTCAACATAAACACGGTCACAGCCGTATTCTTTCATCTGTTCTGCTGCGTATTCGCAAGCCTGTTTTTCACCGATGTCGCCGGGGCCTCTTTTTTCGAATTTTGTGCAGATATGAGTGATTGAATCAATCATATAATCTGCTGCCTGATCTTTTTTGTCAATGATTTTCTGAAGATTCATGATTTTCCTCCTGAGTGTTTTCTGAAATAATGTTAACTATACTTTAACATAACACAAACATAAAGTTATGAACATTTTTTTAACAAACACTCTTAAAATGATAAAAAGAGCCCTTCGGGATGAAGGACTCTTTTTTAATTCTTTATTATTCACCAAAACTGAAACTGAACTCACCGTTTATGAGTTTTGTGAGGAAGTTCAGAAGTGCGGTGAAGAATCTGATGAAAGTGAGATAAGAAGGTTCGTTGGGCTTTGCTGCGTCTTCGTCAAGTCCTTCAACGGGAACCATAGGATCATACCAACCTACATAA
>JAZOAX010000040.1:0-6966 GCA_045595685.1 Acutalibacteraceae bacterium | reverse complement strand
CACCTCTATTTTTTAAAATTTTTTGTTTTTAGCGATTTAATGTAATAAATTGTTATAATTTTCTTTTTAGTAAATAATTATTCATTTTTAAGTAATATAATACACATCGTAAAAAAGGAGGTTGTGTTGTGAATAAGATTTCGGAAAAATCAAAAGTACTGAAAAGAGCCGCTTATGTTGCTTTCCCTCACTCTCTGCCGATACTTTTCGGTTACGGATTTCTCGGTCTTACATACGGAATTCTGATGAGTGTTAACGGATTTTCTCCTTTTTTTACATTTATGATGAGTCTTATTGTGTTCGGAGGCTCCACACAGTTTGTTGCGGTTTCACTTCTTACGGCAGCATTTGACCCTCTCAACACTTTCATAATCACCTTTATGCTTTGTGCAAGACACATCTTTTACGGCCTTTCGATGCTTGAAAAATTCAAGGGGCTGGGCATTAAAAAGATTTATATGATTTTCGGTATGGTTGACGAAACTTTCTCCATAAACTATTCCGCAAACCCGCCTTCAGATGTTGATCGCGGCTGGTTTATGTTTTTTGTAACGTTTTTCGACCACTTATACTGGATTATGGGCTCAACATTGGGTGCGATTTTCGGCACAATGATAAATTTCAGCACAGAGGGCATCGACTTTGTTATGACATCTATGTTCACTGTTATTTTCATTAACCAGTGGCAGAAAGACAAAAGCCATCTCAGTGCTCTTTCCGGTATTTTGCTTTCGGGAATATCGGTGCTGATTTTCGGGCCGGATAATTTCATTATACCTGCTATGATTGCAATTTTCCTTACGCTTACTCTTTCCAGAAAACATCTTGAAAAAAAGGTTGGTGATGACAGTGACATTTAAACAGCAAATCATCACCGTCGGGGTCATTATACTCGCAACGCTGATTATGCGTTTTGCCCCTTTCATCGCTTTTCCCGATAACAAGCCAACACCGAAGTTTATTCAGTATATGGGCAAAGTACTCCCTGCGGCTGTTTTCGGTCTTCTTATTGTATACTGCCTTAAAAATGTGAGCATTGCAGCCTTCCCTCACGGTATACCTGAATTTATCGGGATTGCGGTTACGGCAGTGCTTCAGTTATGGAAAAAGCAGATGCTTATTTCAATTTCCGCAGGAACGATATGTTATATGCTGCTTGTGCAGTTTGTTTTCTGAAAATCTAAAGTCAGATATACCCCTGAATTCAAGGTATATATCTGACTTGTTTTTTTATAAAGCAAAGAAAATTCACCCATAATCTTTATGAGGTGATTCTATGATAAACTATCTTGTGAGAGGGGTAATAATATATATTGCCGTTATTCTTGCCGTAAGGCTGATGGGAAAAAGGCAGATAGGACAACTGCAGCCGTCGGAACTTGTTATTACAATTCTGCTTTCAGAAGTTGCTTCTATGCCGCTTCAGAACAGTTCGGTGCCTCTCATTACTTCATTGGGACTTGTATTTCTTCTTGCCTGCTTTGAGGTATTATCTTCTGTTCTCAGCGTAAAATTCCCGCTTTTCAGAAAGGCTGTTCAGGGAAACTCCGTTCTCGTTATTGACAAAGGAAAGATTAATCAGAAAAATCTTTCACAGATAAGATACAGTCTCGATGACCTTACGGAAGCACTGAGACTTAAAGATGTTTTTGACATAAGGGCTGTTGATTTTGCCTATGTTGAAACCAACGGTGCAGTGAGCATAAAACTGAAAAAAGACTTCAGACCCCCTACCAATAATGACGACAACGCACAAGACGGTACACTGCCCTGCCTTGTTGTCAATGACGGTAAAATTACCACGCAGGAATTTGATATCTGCAACATGACAAAGGAAAAACTTCTGAAAATACTTTCTAAACACGGCATACACGAAAAAGATGTATTTCTTATGACAGTTGACTCAACCGGTGACTGCCACATTGTCGGAAAGCAGGTGAAATAATATCAAAAGGCTTATTATCGCAATTATACTTCTTTCTCTGTCAGTTTCTTTCTGCTTTATTTCGCATAACTTTCTTGAAAAAAAGACAGAAGAACTGAAGGGAATTCTCACACAGTGCAGTGAAAGCATAAAAAATGAAGATGCTGAAAATGCAGAAAAAAGTGTGGAAAAAGCAAGGGAATTCTGGAATAAAAACGAAGATAAATTTAAAATACTCATTGACGATGCCTTTTGTGAAACCATAGAAGATGACCTTGACGCCATTGAATTCTGCATTTCGGAAAAAGAATATGAAAGTGCCGGAATAAATATAAACGAATGTAAAAATACACTGACACAGATTGTTGAAAATGAAAAACTTATGATAGAAACTGTACTGTAAAAAATTCAAGGTCGGCGCTTCAGAAGAAACGCCGACCTTATAATATCAAATTTACACTGAAACATACTTAAGAAAATCTTTATTTCTCGCAAGGACCTCTCTTAAAGAAAAGTAAATCTGTCTGCTGTATTGTCTCGGATTTGACGGCACACCTGAAGAATCTATACCAAACCTTTCCGTTATAAACAGTGCTCTGTAGAGATGGTACTTCTGCGTTATGATTATAACTTTACTGTCCGGGTAGGTTTTATACAGATTTTCTATGCTTTCCCCTGTTGAAAAACCGAAATCATCGGTTACAATTCTGCTTTCGTCAAAACCGTGCTCAAGGCAGAATTCAACCATTGCTCCCACCTCGTTATATTCGTGTCCGCTGTTATCACCTGTGAGAAGAAGTTTCACATTTTCATTTTTTTCTGCAACTGCCATCCCTTCAAGAAGTCTGTCTTCAAGCATATGGGATGGTTTGCCGTTTTTTAATCCGCAACCGAGAATTACCACAAAATCAATTCCGTCAGAGACGGTTATTTCATCGCGGCTGAATATCTTTTCATACTGCGAAAAAATTACATAGAAATTAACCGTAAGAGCGTAGGCACCAAGAAGCCATACAGCAATAAGCATCAATATAAATGCCGCCTTTGTGCGTTTTTTCAACTTGATTTTCACTTTATAACCACCTCATTTTTTACATTACAGACAGATTATAAAATGAATCAGTTTGAATTTCAACACAGATAGCATAAACGTAAGAAAAACTTAAGATTATGTCAGCACTTACTCCTTGACACACTCAAAGCATACCCATCCGCCTTCGGTGTGTCTTGCTTTTATTGTGAATCCGTATTTTGCGAAAGCATCAATAACATCCCGCTCTCTTGTGTCAATAATGCCCGAAGTGATAAACACTGCGTTTTCTTTCATAAAAGATGCAACATCTTTACAGAACATAATAATAACATCTGCAACAATATTTGCAACAACAACATTGAACTTGCCTTCAACCTTATCGGTAAGGTTGCCCTGGAAAATTTTGTATTCAGGCTCTTTGAAGCCGTTTGCAACACCGTTTTCCTTAGCAGTTTTTACGGCAAGGGGATCAATATCAACACCCGTAACCTGCTTTGCACCAAGAAGAAGTGCGGCAAGTGAAAGAATACCGCTTCCGCAGCCGATATCAAGAACCGTAGTTTCTTCTGTGATGTGTTTTTCAAGGGTTTCAAGGCAAAGTCTTGTTGTTTCGTGAGTACCCGTACCGAAAGCAAGCCCCGGCTCAATATTGAGTACTTTTCTGCCCTGAGCATCATATTCATCTTCCCAAGTGGGTCTTATAAGAAGTTTTTCGCCAACGGGAATGGGATGAAAATACTGTTTCCAGTTGTTTTCCCAGTCTTCGTTACGGCACTGACTTGTGAGAATCTCACTGTCAATACCCTCAGCAGAATATCTTTCACGCAAAAAAGCAACTGCTTCCTGAGGATTTTCCTGAGGCGCGATATAAACGTGAACAATTGCCTTGGTTCTGTCTTTCTGAAGAAGATCTTCGTCAATAAGGTCAATGTGAGCAATCTCCCACGCTTCTTTTTCAAGTTCACTGTAGTCTTCAATATAAATACCGTAAGGCACTACCATTGAAGCAATGTCCCCTGCTTTATCAACATTTTTTGAATCAACAATAATTTTTACTTCTGTCCAGTCACTCATTTTAATTCTCCTTTTTTAAAATTATAACCGAAAGAGGCTCAAGATGTGCCTTATCCCCAAGCATTGTACCGCCGAAAACGGACTTTGTATTATGCCAGTCGGAAGGCAGATAATAATCAATTTCGTGTTCGTTTCTGTTAACGATAACAAGTATTTTATCTTTCTTGCTATATCTTACAAAGGCAAGGCAGCCGAGCATTTCAGATACCGTTACATATTCGCCTTCTTTAAGACAATGGCAGTTTTTGCGCATTTCACCGAGTTCTTTATAAAAAGACTGCAGTTCGGTGTTTTCTTTTCCCCAGGGGAAACAGTAACGGTTGAATGGATCCTTATAACCCTGCATTCCCGCTTCATCACCGTAATACACCGAAGGTACACCGGGAAGGGTGAACTGTATTGCCGATGCAAGTTTAAGAAGTTTAATACCGAGTTCATACTGCTTTTCAGTGAGGGTTCTTTCGCTTTGCCAGTTTCTGTCACGGAACTCGCAACTTTCACCTGCAAGTTGAGTTATTGCTCTCATAGTGTCGTGGGTGCCGATGTGATTCATAAGCACATCAACGGCACATTTGGGATAGTTTTCGGTAATGGTGAGAATTTTATCTGTAAAACCTTCTACTTTTCCCGTTCTGATGAAAGTTATTATCGCTTCGGCAAAGGGATAATTCATTACACAGTCCAATTGTTGCCCGCCGAAATATCTTCTTCTTTCGCCGTAACTGAATTTATTCGAAGCGTCTTCCCATACTTCACCAAGTACAATGGCATCGGCGTTTTCTGCTTTGACTGCCTTGCGAAATTCATCGAGGAATATATCGGGTAATTCATCGGCAACATCAAGTCTCCAACCTCTTGCACCGAGTCTGAGCCATTTTCTTGCAATTCCCTTTTCACCTGCGATGTACTCAATAAAATCGGGGCTTTCTTCTTTTACTTCGGGAAGAATACTGATTCCCCACCAGGAATGGTAGTCATCGGGATGATTATTGAATTTATACCAGTTATAATAAGGTGATTTTTTCGACTGATAAGCGCCCAAAGAATCATATCTTCCGTATTTATTAAAGTATATACTGTCGTCACCCGTATGGCTGAACACACCGTCAAGGATTATCGAAATACCTTTTTCTTCAGCCTTTTTACAAAGAGATATAAAATCTTTTTCGGTGCCCAGAAGAGAGTCTATTTTCTCATAATTTGCCGTATCGTAACGGTGATTACTGTGGGCTTCGAAAATCGGGTTAAGATAAATGCAGGTAACGCCTAAAGATGCTATATAGTCGAGTTTTTCTTCAACCCCTTTAAGGTCACCCTGAAAAAAGTCATTGTTCAGTACCTTGCCTTCTTTGGTAGGTCTCCAGTAAGGCTGAGCAAAAATATCGGTTCTGAGAATTCTGTCTGAGGGTACATTTCTCTTTTTCTTGCCTGAGAAAAAGAATCTGTCGGGGAAAATCTGATAGATAACACCACCCTTTAACCAATCGGGTGTTGTAAAATTTTCGGAATATACCGACAGTTGCCAGTCGCGTTCTCCCATTGAAAGAGTGCCTTTGCAGTTGCCGTTGTGTCTTATTGAGTATCTGCCCCAGGGAGTGTCATATTCAAAGTGATAGAAATAAATACCTGAGAATTGTGATGTATAGTTGAGTTTCCACCATTCCTCCCCCTCACCTTCCATCGAAGACCAGATAAGAGGCAGATATATGTAATCGCTTGTATCTTCTTTTATAACAAGATAAACCGCAGAGCACTGAAGATGCCGCGGAAGCACAACGCTGAATGTAATATTCTGTTTTTCTTTCACGGCACCGTAAGGGCTTTTGTGAAGTCCGTTACGGGAATTATAAGGAATATATTCCATATAGCACCTCTGTGTAGTAATTATAAAAAGATTTTACGCATATAAATGTGATGAAATGAATTAATGAATGGTGGAAAATATTATGTTTGTTATTTCGCTGAAATCAGAAAAACTGAAAAAAATACTCGTGCTTTGCCTTGTTGCCGTATTTGCCGTTATAGGCGGGATTGTTTATGTTTCTAAAAGTGACACAACACCTGTTTCAAACATCGGCGGCATTGAGATGAAGGCCTCAACTGCAGAAGAAAGACTGTTATTTTTCTCTCAGTTCGGTTGGGAAATAAATGAAGACCCCGTAGAAGTGAAAGAAGTCATCATTCCCGAAGAGTTTGACGAAACCTACAGTAAATATAACGAACTTCAGAAAACTCAAGGGCTTGACCTTGAGCCTTTTAAAAATGTACGCGTGAAAATGTGGTGTTATGAAATAAGGAATTATCCCGGTTATGAGGATAAGGAAAACATCATTCACGGCAATATACTTGTTTATGACGGCATTGTTATAGGCGGTGATGTTTCAAGCACTGAACTTGACGGATTTATGCACGGATTTTCAATGCCGTAAATTTACAGAATCCAATCTTTGATTGTGTCAAGAAGACTGATTTCAACTGTTGCTTTCATATATAAACCGTCTTCACGGTATTCTTCGTGCTCAACAACGCCTTCTTTGCGTATTCTTGCGGCAATTGCTCCCGCCGCAAAGGGTATTAGAAGTTCTGCCTTTCTTCTTGTGGGAGGAAGTTCCCTTAAAATTGCGTCAAGAAGTTCATCAAAGCCTTTTTCCTGCAAAGCAGATATCATTACTGTTTTGCCGAAGGTAGGCATTGAATAAATGTCGCCGACAAGGTCACACTTATTCATAACCGAAACAACAGGTTTCCCCTGACAGCCCAGTTCATTCAGAAGATTTTTAGTTACTTCAAGATGTTCGGCGGCGTGTTCGTCGGAAGCATCGCACACATTGAGAATTACTGTTGCGTGGGCAGCCTCTTCCAATGTTGATTTGAAGGCTTCAACAAGTTTATGGGGAAGACGCCTGATAAGTCCTACGGTATCAACAAGCATAAC
>JAZOAX010000039.1:0-4299 GCA_045595685.1 Acutalibacteraceae bacterium | reverse complement strand
AGAATAAAAAAGCAAAGGAGTGTTAAGATGAAAACAAAGATTTGTACTTCTATGTATTGGAAAAAGCAAACAATATTTCTTCTTGGTATTTGTGTTTTAATTGCATTTGCTGTTATTGTGTTTTCAGTGATATACAAAGATTTGGAAATGTTTGTTGTATTAGGTGGTTGCTCTCTTGTTTGCATACTGTGCATATTTTACTTGATATATTGTATGCGTAGGTTATTGACAGAAGTGCTTATAAGTGAAGCGTTTTTTCAATCTGTGATTTTAAATAAAAAACTTGCTGTAGTGGACAATGACAAAATAGTTTATTACGCTATATTTGAAGAATTTGAGCATGCTCATCCTCCGACAAAAGTAAAGTTTATACTTATATCTAATTCACCCTTTAAATATGAACCAAGAAAATCTGTTTTTACTAAAGGTATTTTTGGTCGTTATGATATTCATACTCAAATCTTAATCCCATACAATAGTGATACAATGAAGTTTTTTGATTTGGAAAAGTGGATTTGTGTTGGTTGAATTTTTGCTTTGTTGCTATTTTAAGCTGTAAACACAAAAAAACGACAATCTTCGACGGAAGGTAGTCGTTTTTTTATTATTCTTCACTAGTCACTTTTCACTAACTTTTGGTCGATTTTTAGTGAAGTAATAGGGGAAAGAAGGAGTAATGAATAAGTGGGGGCGGCACATCCGCACCCGATTGTAATTTTAGATTTAATATAAAATTATTATTGCTTGAATTAATCTGAAAAAGTCCAGGTCTTACGACTTGGACTTTTTGGTTTATTTTCGCAGTTCATAACTATTATTTTGTACCGTTCGTGAGCACTGCTTTGTTTTTAACTATGTAATCTATCATTGAAACAATTGTGAGAATAAGTGAAACATACATAACAATATTTTCAAGAATTGCAAGTTGCGGAATGTTCATAAGCATTATAATTATCATAGCCATCTGGGAAATTGTTTTGCTTTTGCCCCACCAGGTAGCCGCAATAGTAACACCGTTATCGGCAGCTACAAGTCTGAAGCCGCTTACGGTAAATTCTCTGCAGATAATCACAAGAACAATCCAGGCAGGAATTTCACCTAAGGAAGTGAGACAGACTAAAGCAGAACACACAAGAAGTTTATCTGCAATGGGGTCCATAAATTTGCCGAAATCAGTTATCATATTGTATTTTCTTGCAATTGTTCCGTCAAGTTTATCTGTAATTGTTGCAACACAGAAAACCGCAAAGGCAATCCATCTGTTATAATCTGTGAAATCCGTCAGCATAAAAAGAACAAAAACAGGAACAAGAATTACACGGAAAACCGTAAGTTTATTTGCTATATTCATAAAACACACCTCATTCATTTTTCATAATAATAACATAAGGTAGGGGGATTGTCCATTGTTTATTACTTTTGTTAAAGATTATTTTATATTATAAAAACAAAGCGGTGCAATGCACCGCTTTGTTTTACCACATTTTCTGAACTTCTTCAATCGGACCGCTGAGGCTCGCATCACAAGAGGGAATTTTACCACTAACATCTTTGAGGAAATTTGAGAATTTTGCTTTCTTGTAGTTAACTCCTAACTGATACTTGGTAATCAACTCAATAATCTTTTCGGTCTTGTCAATATTTTTTCTTATAGTAACATTATTTAGAAGTACAGTTACCGATGATTTCGGCGTAACATTTTTAACTTGAATTATTATTTTTCCGTTATCTCTGAAAGATATAACATCTGTTTCTTTGCCGCCGACGGTAACAGAAATATCTGCATCTGATATATCTTCAAAAACTAAGTTATAGTTTCTCTTTTTCGGCAGTGTTTTGTGGCTACCTACAGCTGCGCTGATATCAAATATAACTTTGTTTCCGTCTTCGCTGATGTTGAATGTTGTAATTGCAAAGTCTCCGTTTTTATATGTGTTTGTTTCGCCGTCATCCTCATAAAGACTGAAAGAATTGTTTCCTCTGAAAATTCTTATTTTCATATCTTTAGGATTGGTTGAATCGTTACGTCTGTCGTTCATATCAAGAGGTATGATTGCGCCCTCTTTTGCAAGAACAGGAATACTTTCAATTCCTCTGTACATTCTGATTCTCTGATTGCCCTGATAAATTGCGCCGGTATAAATATCGGTCCATCTGCCTTCGGGAAGCCATACATCAACAGAGCTGAGATTCGTCTTTTTGTTGAGTTTTGTAGTAATTGGTGCAACCATAAGTTCTGAGCCGAAGAAATACTGATTTTTTACTTCATAAGCATCTTTCTCTTCAGGATACTGATAATACATAGGCTCACACAATGCCAATCCGTCTTTGTGCGTACGGTAGTTCATTGCATAGAGATAGGGGATATATGTATGTCTTTCTCTGAGTGTATTTACTGCTATTGTTTCGGCGGTAAATTCGTGTTTCCACGGCTCTTTGCCCATAAATTCATTACTTGTTGAATGAAGTCTCATAATCGGGCTGTAAAGGCCGTACTGAATCCAACGGATATAAAGTTCGTCGTCTTTAGCACCCATATGATGACCCCCGATATCATGGCTCCACCAGGTGTAACCTATATTGGTTGCAGTATTTGTAAAATAGGGTTGGAAGTCAAGACAGTCCCAACTGATCATTGTGTCACCGGAAAATCCGAGAGGATATCTGTGTGATCCAACCTCAGCGTAACGCGAAAGAATCAGAGGACGTTTTGACTCTTCTGATGAATCCACAAGTGTGTGATAATGATTGAGTGCCCAGAGCGGATCAAGATTCTTTATTTTAGTGTTCTTGCCTTGCTGCCAGTCAATCCACCAGAAATCAACACCGTCTGCTTCATAAGGTTTATGAAGAATATCAAAATACGCTTCGATAAACTTCGGATCGGTTATGTCAAAATTAATTCTTTTCTTGCTTTTGGGGTCAATGCCCATACGAAGCGCCATTTCTTCATACATATCATCAAAAAAACGTACGCCTTGTGCAGGATGAAGATTGAGTGTAATTTTAAAATTCTTTTCATGAAGCCATTTTAAAAAGCCTTTGTAATCAGGAAAAAGTTCGGTGTTCCAGCTGTAACCTGTCCAACCGTCGCCCTGCAGAATGAAATCTGTTCTGCCGGGCAGAAGATTGAATTTGCTGCCGCTTTTGCCGAAACGTTCTTTAACATCAACCCAGTGCCAGTCCATATCAATTGTTGCAACGGTGATTGGTATTTCCTTGTAAAGGAACTTATTCATAAGGTCAATGTATTCCTGCTGAGTATATGCTTTGTATCTGCTCCACCAGTTACCAAGGCAGAATCTCGGAACAAGGGGAACTTCACCTGTAAGTTTGAAGAAATCTTTGAGGCAAGCACGGTAATCGTGATTATAGCAGAAATAGTATTCATCTTTTATTGCTTTTCTTCTTTCACCGATAGTACCGTCTTCGTTGAGTATAAGGGACTTTGAATCGTCAATAATTGCAACACCGTCAGTGGACATAATACCGTCACCAAGGGCTATTGCTCCCGTTGTCATATCAAGGGTACGGTATGTCCCTTTAAGATTACCTTTGTTGAATTCAGTGAGATTTTTGCCGTTTTTCAATGATATACCAATCATTTTTTTGTTAACGGTATCATATCTGAATATAGTTTTTGTTGTCATAATGATAACAATACCGTTATCTTCGGCGGTTCTTATCTGAGGTGAACAGAAATTTCTGTTAATGATGCTCTGAGTAGGTTCATCTGTAAATATATTTTCAGGGTCAAATTCGACGCGCAGAAGCCTCTCTGTAAGAAGAGAGAGCCTTACATTGTTTTTTACAACAACATATTTTTCGTCGGTTTTACTGTCGGATTTCCAGCCGAAAGTTTTTATGAATTTTTCTGATGGTACGCTCATTTGCATCGCCTTACCTTTCATAAGTATTATTACATAACCTATGATATATTAATAATTGCCTTTTTGCAATAAAGGATTTAATATTTGTCAAAAAGCACAAAATATCTTCAAAATTTTCTACATTTCACAGTTTAAATAAAAATAAAATCAATGGAAAATTTTCAAAATTTATGTTAGTATATAGTAACATCGAATTTTGGAGGTTTCAAAATGGACGAAAAGAAATATGTTCCTAAAAAAGAACTGTCTGCCTTTTGTGTTGCAGGTATGGGACAGGGTATGATATACGCGCTGATGTCAAGTTATATCAGTGACTATTATCTTAATGTTCTTCAACTTGCCCCTATGTTTGTGTTGCTTCTTATGCTTCTTGCAAGAATCTGGGACGCAATCAATGACCCCATGATGG
>JAZOAX010000038.1:0-4972 GCA_045595685.1 Acutalibacteraceae bacterium | reverse complement strand
GATTGAAACAGTGCTGCTGTATGAGCCGTAGGCTGTACCTTTATCTGTCACCTTGATTGCTCTCATACGGTATTTATACACCTTACCGCTTTTGAGGTTTATATTGGTGAAAGAACCGTACTGTGCACCGATGGTTGCCCACTTGACAAACTTGCCCGACTCCATACGGTAAAGTTCATAGTGAGTTGCACCGCTGACCTTTTTCCAGGAAATTTTAACTTTTCCCTTACCTGCATTTGCAAGGCTTACACTCATTTTTGCAGGTCCTGCAGTTGCAGTGATAACCGATGAATTCTCGCCGTAATTATTGCCTGAGGCAGTTTTTGTAACTGCACGGACACGGTATTTTGCGGAAGATGCGGCAGTTTGAGTAATTTTAAGGGAAGTTCCCGTTGTTGTTTTGAACTTTTCATACTTCTTGGTTTTTGCGTTATATTTATAAACTACATAAGAAGTTGCGTTTGTAACCTTAGTCCACTTCAAAGTAACCGTCCCCGTTGATGATGCGGACTGCTTGAGCCCCGTTACTTTTGCAGGGTCTGTTGAACAGGTGATTTTGCTTTCACCGCTTACATATTTCTTTGAGTCAACTTCAGCAAAGGCGGTAACAATATAGTTATAGTTTTTGCCGGCCTTTACTGTTTTATCGGTATAACTTGTTGCCGTAATGGTTGCAACGGTCACATATTTCTTTTTGGATGAATCGTATTTCTTCACCGTATATCCGTCAGCACTCTCAACTTTATTCCACTTGAGAGTGATTGAGGTTTTTGTGGTTTTGCTGATATTCTGACTGAGCGCCACTTTTTCAGGCACAACGGTAATCACGCAGGAATCACTGATTTCACCGTCGGCAGTGCGGCAGGTAACAGTTGCAGTACCGAAAGCGCGTGACTGTATAACACCGTCGGCAGATACAACTGCAACATCCGTATTACTGCTTTCCCACAGGAATTCCTCTGTGGAGTTCTCGGGCTTTACGGTAAGAGATACTGCAAATTCGTCGTCTAGAGTTAGGGTTTTCGTATCAAAAGGAATGTCAAGTTCAGTAACTGAGCCTTCAGGTCTTTCTTTAACAGTGAAAGATACAGTGTCTCCCGTAATCTTCCAGGAAGGGCAGATGTTGCTGAGAGAAGTCACAGCAACGAAATATTTGCCGTCCGCAGAAACAGTAAGGTCATACTTATTGTCCGCCACGGTATATTTATCGATTATCTTCTTATCTTTATCGTAAAGGTTTACCTGATATTTGTCTGCGCCGCTTACTGCACTCCAGTTCAAAGTGATTTTGCGTGTGAGATATTTTTCGCTCACATCTTTAAGTTCGGGCTTTTCGTAAGCACCGCTTTTAAACTGAGAATAATTCAACACAGACCAACCGCTGACATCGTTATACTTCACTTTTCCCCAGAGATATCCGTCTGCAACTTTTTTCTGGTAAACGGTGAATTTTGCCGATGCAGGTATTGAGCCCACCACTGAAGCCGTTGTTGCTGCAGATTTTCTTACATTGAGTGAATCGTCACTGCTCATCTGCCAGGTTTCTTTCGCAGTTACCTGTTCAGACTCGGTACTGTCTTCGATTTTAACATCTTCATAAAAATCAATGTCCGTATTTTTTCTGTTGTTGCCGTCAAGGTGAAGAACATAAGTGAAGCCTTTGGATTTAATGTAGGAAACATCCATAACGCCCCATCTGATGCCGCATTTATAATCCCAGTTGCAATCGGTATAAGAAATCTGAGTTCCGTTTACACCCGTGACGCAGATTGAGTGGCCGTTATTTCTGTATCGGATAACATCCCCTACTCTGAGATTGCTTGCTTTCAGTGTTGTGACCTTAGTGAAATTTCTTGCAGATTTGCCCGTGATTTCATTTGCAATTTTATATGCGTAGCCCATACACTGAATTGCATTGTCATAACTGTTGCAACTGCAGGCACCTTCCTGCCAACCGCATTCGCTGTGGCTTTTGCAAGGTGTGTTTGTAACTTTATCGGGAGCATTTTTATCTGAGCCCATATGATTCCAGTATTTTCCGTCGGGGAATTTTTTTACGAGTGATACAAGAATATCCTTTGTGTCGTCTGCCGCAAAAGTGCAGAAAGCAACTGAAAAACAGTTTAATATCATAACAAGTGACAGAATGAATAAAGTAAATCTTTTTAACATAGAAACTCCTTTTTATCGTCCTGTTTTTTCGCGTACACTATATTATATCATATTTTTTGACAATATGCAACTTTTCTGCTTCACAGCAGTATTTTCACAAAAAGCGAAGCCAGTATAAGTCCGACAAAATCGGCAAGAAGACCTACGGCAAGAGTGTGCCTTGTGTTTTTTATTGCAACAGATGAAAAGTAAACGGTTACGGCATAAAACGTAGTTTCCGTTGACCCTGCAATAACCGATGCAACCTGCCCTATAAAAGAATCGGCGCCGTAAGTTTTGAGTATGTTTTCAAAAACCGTTACAGAGCCGCCGCCCGACACACTTGACATAAGCGCCAGAGGTGTTACTTGTGAAGGCACACCGAAAAAAGACGAAACGGGCTCAAGTATCATACTTATTATTTCCATTGCACCGCTTTGCTGAAGCATTGTCACAGCAACAACAAGGCAGACTATTGTTGGCAGAATTTCATAAACCGTATGAAGCCCTTTCAGTGCCCCTTTGCAAAAAAGGTCAAAGACTCTGACTTTCTTTATAAAACCGAAAAGCACTATCAGCGTTATTGTTGACGGCAGAATCCACACATTTATTTGCGAAAGCATTTCTTCTTCCTCCGGTATTCAGAAATTTTGCAGCCTGTTTTAGCCGCAATTACGGCAAAAACCATTGAAAGAAAAGTTGTGAGAAGTGTGGGCAATAAAACCGACATCGGCTCTTCTGAGCCGTACTGTTGCCTTAAAAGTGCCACAGTTGTGGGGATAAGTCTCATTGCCGCAGTGTTCATCACAACAAAAACCACCATTTCATCACTTGCTCTCGAAAGGTCGGGATTAATCTGCTGTAACCGTTTCATTGCCTCAATGCCAAGGGGTGTTGCCGCATTGCCTATGCCGAGGATGTTTGCAGAAACATTCATTGAAATTGCTTCAAGGGCATATTTTTCCTTTTTTAAAGCGGGAAAAATCAGTTTCATTAAAGGTGCGGTAAGTTTTGAAAACAACGCCGTTATACCTGATTTTTCTGCAATTTCCATAATGCCTCCCCAAAGACACAGCATTGAAAGAAGACGCAAAAGAAGTTCTGCGGCACCCGTTGCACCGTCGACAACTGCTGAGGAAAGTTCACTCATTCTGCCCGTTACGGCAGCACAGACGAAAGAAAGAACAAACATTATGGGAAGGACATAGTTCATCATTCGGAAATCACCACTTTTTAAGGTTTCGGAATTTAATAAATACTTTCTGAACTCTATTTATAATATATATTAATCCTTGGTCTGCAATATGAAAGCATAAAAAATACTCCGCAAGGATGTTGAGCCTTACGGAGTAATGTTTTATTAAATCAGGATTACAGTTTCATTGCAACATCCCAGGCCTGCCAGATAACTGTTCTGAGGTTACCTACCTTGCTTGCGTCACCAACAATGTGAACATGCTTTGCTTTGGGTGCGATGGGTGCTGACTTATAGCCGACTGAAAGAATAACATTATCACAGGGAATGTCAATTGTCTTGCCGTCCTTGGTTGCAACTGTTACGCCGTCTTCACGGATTTCAGTTGTTCTTGATTCAAGGTAAACGGGAACATTGTTTGCCTTGAAGCAGTCACGAAGGAATGATGTGTTTGCAAGAGCAACACCGGGTGTTGTGATAAGGTCATCCTGCATTTCGATGATTGTGGGTTTCTTGCCCTGAAGGAAGAGGTCGTAAGCAATTTCACAACCTGTAAGACCGCCGCCGACAACAACTACATTTTCACCGACAGTCTTGTTGCCGAGAAGATAATCAATTGCTTCAATGCCGTATTCCTTTGCACCCTTAACGGGAATGCTGTTTGCGGTTGAGCCTGTGGCAATGATATATTCGTCTGCATCAAGTGAAGCGATGCTTCTGATTTCAGAATTCATATGAACATTGATTGCAGGATATTTGAGAATTTCACGGTTATACCATGCGATAAGGTCACGGTCTTTTTCCTTGAAGGAAGGAGCCGCAGCGGCAATGAATACACCGCCGAGTTTATCGCTCTTTTCGTAAAGATCAACCTTATGGCCTCTCTTAGCGCATACGATTGCTGCTTCCATCCCGCCGATACCGCCGCCGATAACTGCAATTTTCTTCTGTTTCTTTGCAGCTTTGAGGTTATACTTCTTTGACTGCATTGTCTGGGGATTAAGAGCGCAACGTGCAAGGCCCATTGTATCAAGGAGATCCTGAGTATTTGCGTGACCCTTTGATGATGAGAAGTTGAAGCAACCGCTGTGGCAGCAGATACAAGGCTTGATATCTTCAAGTCTGTCTTCAATAAGTTTTGTAATCCATTCGGGGTCTGTGAGGAACTGACGGGCAACACCAACGCCGTCAATTTTTCCGTCTGCGATAGCCTTGGCACCTACATCGGGTTCCATACGACCTGCGCAAACAACAGGAATATCAACAAAATTCTTGATGTGCGCAACATCGTCAAGGTTACAGTTCTGGGGCATATACATGGGAGGATGTGCCCAGTACCATGAGTCGTATGTACCGTTATCGGCATTGAGCATATCATAGCCTGCATCCTGAAGATACTTTGCAGCTCTTTCGGATTCAGCCATATTTCTGCCCACTTCTGTGTAATCTTCACCGGGCATTGCGCCTTCGCAGAAGCCCTTCATCTTTGATTCTACAGAATAACGGAGAGAAACGGGGAAATCATTTCCGCAAGCTTCCTTGATAGCCTTTACGACCTCAACTGCAAAGCGGTATCTGTTTTCAAAGCTTCCGCCGTATTCGTCGGTACGCTTGTTAAAGAATTCG
>JAZOAX010000037.1:0-20160 GCA_045595685.1 Acutalibacteraceae bacterium | reverse complement strand
CGTGCCGCAAGAGTCAGTATGGGTACAGTGTTTCAGATAGACTGGACTTTTTTGCGTGAAGACAGTCTTGACGAAATAAAATCTCTCGGCTTTAAAACTGTGGCTATGGCGCTTAAGGATAATTCTCTTTCTATCAGTGATCCGAGACTGACAATGGAAAAGAAACTTGCCGTCATTATGGGAACAGAGGGCGACGGACTTTCCGACCAAACTATATCCGACTCTGATTTTACCGTAAAAATACCAATGTATCACGGCGTTGATTCCCTGAATGTTGCAGCCGCCTCCGCAGTGGCATTCTATCAGTTTGGTAATAAACCCGACAGTGTCTGAATGTTTAAATATCAGTTGTATTTCTTGGTTTGTTGTGATAAAATAACTTCAATAACATAAGAGGAGAATTCTATGAATACTTTACAGACAATTATTTCATATTTTGCAATAGCGGGGGCTTTTCTGTCTTCGCTGTTTTCCTGGGGGGATGCAGCATTTATACCGTTTAAAAATGATTATAAAATTCCTGAAAGCATTCCCGGATACAGTGTTATTTCTACCGCGGAAAAAGCCGATTGGAAGGCAAAGTGGATATGGGATAAAGATAATCTTACACAGAAAAATGTGTGGATGTGCTTTAATAAAAATGTCACTCTTGACAATGTTCCCGAAGAACTTATTGCCCATATCTCAGCCGACTCAAAGTATTGGCTTTACATAAACGGTGAAACCGTAGTTTTTGAGGGTAATGTAAAACGCGGCCCCGATAAAAACAGCGGTTATTATGACAGCGTAGATATTGCGCCTTATCTGAATAAAGGCGAAAACAGAATCTGTGCCCTTGTCTGGTTCTGGGATAACGAAACAAGTTATTCCTATTCAGGCAGCGGTCAGGGCGGATTCCTTTTTGAAGCCATAGGCGAAGGCGTAAGTATAATTTCTGACGAAAGCTGGAAGGCAAAAAGAAACAGTGCCTATGTTGATTCTGATCTTTATCCTCCTAACTACAGACTCCCCGAACACAGTATTTATTTTGACGCAAGAGAAGAAACTGCTGATTGGCTGAATGAAGATTATGATGTTTCTGCCTGGGAAAACGCAAGGGAATATGCCCTTGGCGGTGAGGGTGCTTACGGCTCTCTTTATCCCAGAGGAATTCCGTTTTTAAAGGATTACGGTCTGAAGGATTACGAAAATTCATCGGATTATGAAAATTATACCGCAGGGGGACTCTTCGGAGAAAAAATCACCGTAGATATTCCCTATAATGCACAGATAACTCCATATCTTAAGGTTATTGCACCTGCGGGTAAAAAGATACGCATCACAACAGAAAACACTGTAATAGGCGCAGTTTCAACTACCTACATAACCAAAGAGGGTGAGCAGGAGTTTGAATCTTTAGGCTGGTTTAACGGTGAGCATATTACTTACAAAATACCAAAAGGTGTTAAGGTTGTTTCTCTCAAGTACCGTGAAACAGGATATGACAGTTCTTTCAGCGGTAACTTCAGGTGCGACGATGAGTTCCTGAATTCACTGTGGCAGAAATCTTTGCGTACACTTTATGTTACTATGCGTGACAACTTTATGGATTGTCCCGACAGAGAAAGAGCACAGTGGTGGGGCGATGTTACAAGCGAAATGATTATGACAATGTACTCTATGGACAGCAATTCATATCTGCTGTATCAGAAGGGTGTTGAGGCAATGCTCTCTCACATTGACGACACAAAAGTGCTTCAGACTGTTGTACCCATAAGCGGTGACTATTTTGAACTTCCCGTTCAGCAGCTTGCAGGAATTGTCGGTTTCCTCACTTACTATGAATATACAGGTGACAAGGAATTTGTAGAAAAGGTTTATGATGCGTCAATCGACTATCTGAAACTTTGGGAAATAGGTGAAAACAATCTTGTTGTTCACCGCAGCGGATCATGGGACTGGCCTGACTGGGGCAAAAAGGCAGATATGACAGCCATAGAAAATGCCTGGGTTTATTACGCACTTTCTTCAGTGGAAAAAATGGCAGAGATTTCAGGAAAAGATGAAGATATCTCGTTTATCACCGAAAGAAAAGAAGCAATTAAAAAGGGCTATAAGGCTCTCTGGACTCAGGAAGGCTTCAGAAGTGAAGATGCAAAGAAATGTGACGACAGAGCAAATGCCCTTGCAGTTTTGTCTGGCCTTGCAGAAAAAGAGCAGTATGAAACAATTCTGAATGTGCTCACAACAACCAAGAACTCAAGTCCCTATATGGAATACTATGTTCTTGAAGCCCTTTGTGAAATGGGCGAATACGAAGCGGCAAAAGACAGAATCAAGCAAAGATACGAGGGTATGATGAGCGAAAATTACTCTACTCTCTGGGAATTCTGGAACTCCTGGCAAGGCACTATGAATCACGCCTGGAGCGGCGGCCCTCTTGTTATAATGAGTAAGCATTTTGCAGGTATTACACCCCTCGGAGCAGGCTATGAAAAGGTGAAAATTGATCCGCAGTATGCTTTGGCGGAGGCAATGAATTGCACTGTTCCCAGCGTGAAAGGGTTAATTACACTCAATTATGAAAAAATTGACGGAATTTATGTTATTGACATCACTCTCCCCGAAGGTATGAAGGCTGTTTTATCTGTGCCGGAGGGCGCTGATGTAAATATCAATGAACGTCCGGTTGGCGACAAAACATCTGGTGTGGAGATAGTGGAAAAAACATATTAATAAAGGAGAAAGGTATGAATATTATATCATCATTAATCAGCATAATTCTCAGTGTGTTTATTTATTTTGCATCTTATATGACTCCGTCGTTCGTTGCTCCCGTTCCCGAAATAAAAGAGGATGACTTTGTTCCCGTCTTGCGCTTTGTGGCTGCAAGTGACACACATATTGAAACTCTCGGCGATACGGGCTGTAAAAGACTTTCTTCAATGCTTAAAACCGCTTATGCTGTAAGTGATGCCGACAAAGATTATAAGAACTTAGATGCAGTTGTATTTTCGGGTGATATTACCGACCACGGTTTCATCGGTTCATTTTTCTCATTTGCCGCTGTAACCGATCTTGAAATCCGTGAAGGCACAGAGCGTCTCGGAGTAGTTGCAAAGGCTCACGACAGTTATACTTTTTTGAACAACAGCCGTAAGGTTTTTGAAGGAATAACGGGTCAGGAGCCTGATTTCCACAGAGTGATCGGCGGATTCCATTTCATAGGTATTTCCCGTTCTGAAACACTTCAGCATTATACCGACGATCAGGTGAAGTGGCTTGACGAAAACATTGCCGCCGCAGTTCAGGAAGATCCCGAAAAGCCTGTGTTTGTTTTCCAGCACGAGCATGTGAGAAATACGGTTTACGGAAGCAGCGATACAGACGGTTGGGGATTAGATGTTTTTTCTGACGTGCTTTCAAAATATCCTCAGGCTGTGCACATTTCAGGTCACTCTCACTTCCCTGCAAATGACCCGAGAGCAGTGTGGCAGGGTGAATTCACTGCCATAAACGATGGTGGACTTTCTTATTTTGAACTTGCTGTTGACGGCAAAAACGGACAGTACCCCGATGAAAGAGACAGAATGAGTCAGGCTCTTATTATTGAGGTAGATGCTGATAACAGAGTTCTTGTGAAAGTGCTTGATGTTGATGAGGGCAAGATAATGAGAGAGTTTCTCATTGACAATATTGCCGAAGAAAACAAAACAAAATACTCCTTTGAAGAAAGAAAAGAAAAGGCTTCTGCCCCTTCTTTCTCTGAAAATGCAGTTCTCAGTTATGAGAAAAAAGGCCTTAAGCACTATATAACAGTGCCTCAGGCAAAGGTAAGCGAGGATAACGAGGTCTTCCTTTACAGGATTTCCGTAACAGATGAAAAGGGCAGAACGGTTCACGAAGCGTGGGAATTCTCACAGTATTTCTTCGCCGATATGCCCGAAAGCATCACCTTTGACGGATTTATGACTCTCGGCAAAAACTATACGGTAAAAGTTTACGCTGAAGACGTATGGGGCAACGCAAGTGAGACTCTGGAGATAAAAATTTAAATTTATAACCCCTGACTTTACGAGTCAGGGGCATTTTATGTTCAAAAAACACTAATTTCACTTAAATTTAATAAAACGCTTTATTTTAAATGCAACATATGATATAATTTTTACATTATTTATTCAGGAGATGTGAAAAATGAGTGAAAATCGTTCAATGCAGTATGCAGAAATTCTTTCAAAGCTTATTCAGGTTGAAACTATTTCATCAAGAGAAAACAGAGATATTACAAAATTCCGTGGTTTCCACGAGGTGCTCCGTGAAACCTTTCCTAACTTTTTTAAAACAGTAGAATGTGAAGATTTCAACGGCAGCCTTCTGCTTAAATGGAAGGGTACAGACTCATCATTAGAGCCAATTATGCTTATGAATCACCATGATGTTGTTGAAGCAAGCGGTGAGTGGACTCATCCTGCGTTTTCAGGTGCAATTGCAGACGGCAAAGTATGGGGCAGAGGCACACTTGACACAAAGGGCGGTCTTGCAATGATGCTTCAGGCTGCAGAAGAACTTATCAAAGAAGGCTTCACCCCAAAAAGAGATACATATTTTGTAACTGCCTGCACTGAAGAAATCGGCGGTGTGGATGCAGTTGTTATGTCACGCGCATTGCAGGAAAGAAATATGAGATTTCATATGGTCCTTGACGAAGGCGGTATGATTCTGTATGATCCCATCGGCGGTGCTGACGGTACATTTGCTATGATTGGTGTTGGTGAAAAGGGTTATGTTGACCTTAAATTCATTGCAAAATCAAACGGTGGTCACGCAACTGCTCCCGGCAAGAACACTCCTCTTGTCCGTCTCGGTAAGTTTATGGCAGAGGCTGAAAAGGCAGAATGCTTCGATGTTTATATGTCAGATACAGTAAAAGAAATGCTTTCACGTTTTGCACCCACAATGAGCGGTGTTATGAAAGCGGCTTGCGGTAATGTGAACACATTCAAGCCCGTGCTCAAAAAGGTAATGCCTATGATTTCACCTGCCGGTGCCGCAATGCTCAGAACAACTCTTGCATTCACAATGAGCAAGGGCTCCGACGGTGCAAATGTTATTCCTCAGGAAGCATGGGTTGTGGGCAATATGCGTTTCTCACATCATCAGGGCAAAAAAGCAAGTGTTGAAGCAATTACTGCACTTGCAAAGAAATATGACATTGAAACTGAAATCATTGATGACGGTATCGAATCAGACATTACAGATTTCAAGGGTGAGGCATTTAAGTTTATTGAAAAAGCAGTTACAAGTGTTTTCCCCGAATACAAGGCTGTTCCCTATATTATGAATGCTGCAACAGACAGCAGATATTTCTGCAAAATCTGTGATAACTGCCTGCGTTTTGTTCCCTTCAAGATTGACAAGCAGCAGCTTGACAGTGTTCACGGTATTGATGAAAACGTTGATGTGGCAACTCTCGCACCTGCCGTTGACTTTTATAAATATGTAATTAAAGAAGCATAAGTTAATAAACATTGAAAAAGCGCAACCTTGGGCAATACTCAGCCCAAGGTTGTATTTTTTTATTTGTTTTTTCTTTTTTTATAGTCATCTTCAATTTTTGCATTCCAGGAAGCATCAAGGGGAGTACTGTTTCTCACATTGCTCACTGCGCAGGCAACGGATTCATAAAGTATCTTTGTGCCCTTGGAGTCGGCGTGGTAGTTGACGGCTCTGTCTTCGTTTATGCCGTAGCGTCTCGCTGTTTCAACGGCATCAATATTGGCACCGATGAAAAGAAACTCCCAACCGTATTTTTCTTTCTGACGCTCTATCATTCTCTTTACCTGATCACTGTCGTAGTGCTGACTTGCATTTTCCATACCGTCGGTTGTGATAATGAACATTGTATGCTCAGGCACATCTTCGGGTCGGGCATATTTGTGAATGTTTCCTATGTGATGAATTGCACCGCCGATGGCGTCAATAAGAGCGGTGCAGCCTCTGACTGTGTACTCCTTGTCAGTCATAGGCTTAATGTCGCTGAGTCGTACTCTGTCGTGAAGCACTTCACTTACATTGTCAAAAAGTACTGTTGAGATATAACACTCGCCGTCTTCCTTCTTCTGTTTTTCAATCATAGCGTTGAATCCGCCGATTGTGTCGCTCTCAAGACCTGCCATTGAGCCGCTTCTGTCAAGGATGAATACTAATTCTGTAATGTTGTTTTTCATTTTACTTTACCTCCGTTTTGTTGTTAAATTCGTTATAAATTTTCAGCAGTTTTTCATCTAAATAGGACACTGCTGTTTCCCTGAGATTGTCACTGATGCCGTAAAATGCTTCGGCAACCGAGCCGGCTATTGCGGCTATGGTATCACTGTCGCCGCCGATTGAAATTGCATTTCGTATTGCATCCTCAAAGCTCAACGATTCAAAGAATGCTTCAAATGCCTGAGGTACAGAGCCCTGACAGGTTTCGTTGAATCTGTAGGTGGGTCTGATTTCGTCAAGGGTGAAGTTTATGTCATAATATTTATTCACATAACTTCTGATTTCTTCCATCGTTTTTCCCATGCGGGCAAGGTAAATTGCTCCTGCAACACTTACTGCACCTTTTATGCCTTCGGGATGATTGTGGGTTACCTCAGCAGTTGCCTTTGCAATTCTTTCTGCCTCACTTAGTGACTTCGCATGCCATCCTACAGAAGAAACTCTCATAGCAGAGCCGTTTCCGAAACTGTTGTATGGCTCTGTTTTCCGTAATTTTATCCAGTGGTAAAATCTTCCGCCGTAGCCGCAGTTAATATACTGATTACCGATTTCGTGCATAGTTTTAATGAGAGTTTTTTTGAAATCCTCATAGTCACAAACTTCATCGTATCCGCTCAGTGTCTTTGCAACGGCTAATGTCATAACCGTGTCATCGGTGAAACAGCACTGAGGGGTAAAAAGGGTGAAGTTTTTTGTTTTTCTGTTGTTGAATTCAAACCTTGATCCGACGATGTCGCCGATAATTGCACCTGTCATAGTTTTTACCTCCAAAAAAATAATGGCTGCAAGGTGTGTTTCAACCTTACAACCACAGTATAACGGATTATTGATTTGAATTGGTCGCTTGACGGGAGACATTTAAATCAATCGACTATTATATAACAGCAAAACTGCCATAAATATTTTTTATATGTCTTAATATAAACTTCTTTTTAAATTCCTTGCTCATCAAAAATGCAATTTCACGAAAATCATACCGGTCGTTTATTGGTTTATCGCTTATGTAAAATAAAATATAGGTTTTACCTTCTTTAGATACACTGATAAATTTAACATTATCTACTTCTAACTCATTTGCTATCTCATAAGCACAACTTATAAACTTTTTATCTCTGTTCTCAATTTCCTTTTCAAGAGCTATCTTGTTTTCTTTTTTCTTTGCTGTTTGATTTTCTGAAAACACTTCTGTTCCTCACGGTTTTTGTGTTTTTTCCAGAAGGGATAATCTTCAAATCTTTCAAAATAATGACAGCCTTTTGTTATACAGTTGTGCTCCTGCATAATCGTTACTGTTACTATACCTTTGTGTTCTTTATTATGACAGTAGCCGACAATAGCCGGTGTATCTATCATAGCAAAATCACCGCCGATTAGTTTCACTAACCTAAAAGGCTCCTTTTTATTAAGATATTCTGTATCTGTTTCAGCCATAAACGCTCCTTACATCAGCATCCCAACAGCACCTGATCAAACTCAAACAATGCCTCGTTGATGGCGAAAATATCGTAAACCTCTTTTTGTATAAAGTAGCGGATAATCTTGTCGAAAGTGAAACTGCGTGAAAGTGTAAGTCCTGCCGAAGCAAGCAAATCCTGAGTTGTGTCAAGGTCAAGTTGCAAGGCTATTGCAAAGGCAACTGCCGTCTGCTTTGAGGGTTTATAGGTCTTTGGATTGCACTTGATTTTTGAAAAGGTTTTCTTGTCAACATTGGCTTTTTTGTAGCACTCAACATCTGTCATACCGCTTTGGTCAATCAGGTCAAAAAGTTTATACGCAAAGGATTTGTCCATTGATTTCATATATTCTTCCAGGGTTTTATCTTTAACGCTGCCGTAACTTCTTTCTTTTGGTGCGGGAGCATTTGCCATAATCGGCGCTCCGACTGAACAGTCGCACATATCATCTGTTGCAAGGGGCATTGTTTCATGCATTGTGAACTTCGGCAAAGCCGTTCTGTAAGAAGTTGGTGCTTCGTATCTGTCCTCACCGATAAAGTCACTGATTTCGTTAAAAAGTTCCTTGCTGAACTCATAAGATGTGCGGTCAAACACACACAGATATACCATAAGTTCGTGGTCAAAAAGAAATTCCGTTATAACCTGAATTGCAAATTTCAGCACCTGATCTTTCGGGTAACCGTAAGCACCTGAGGATATAAGAGGAAAAGCTACAGATTCGAGCCCCTTTTTAACTGCAAGTTTCAGCGATTCGGTATAGCAGGATCTGAGAATTATGCTTTCACCCCGTAAACCGCCGTGCCATACGGGTCCTGAGGTGTGAATGATATACTTTGCATCAAGGTTGAAGCCGGGAGTGATTCTTGCCGTGCCAAGACCGAGAGGGGAAAGTTCGGCGCAGAGTCTGTCAAGGTCGGGACCTGCGGCAGTGTGTACTGCAAGGTCAACACCGCTGTAGCCTATCATTTCTTCGTTTGTTGTGTTGACAATTGCATCAACCTGCATTTTTGTTATGTCCTGACGGATAATCTGAAGGGGCATTCTGTTCACCTCGCATAAGTTCTTTTATAGTTCAATTATATGACTTCAGAACTTTATTGTCAACGCACAAAGAACAGAACAATGACCTGAGTACAATTGTTTGTACTGTCGTTCCGGAGTTACAAGGTTTTTCTTCTGTTCCCGTTTTACCCGATTATGTTGAAACAGCCTTTGTTATATGCTATAATCAAATCAGTAACCGAAAGGGAGAAAGTGTAATGAATAACCTTATTATTAAAAACGGCGAAATTTTATTAATGCGCTATACTGAACTTATCCGTATCAGTGCCTGCGGTAAGAATGCAGTAAGGTTTCAGTCTTTTCCTGACTGTCAGGTGATTGATGAAAACTATACCCTTATGCCTCAAAAGGCAGATGCAGTTATTGAGGAATACGACAATTATGTTTCCCTCGTCTGCGGTACCCTTAAAGTTAAACTGGAGCCCAACGGAAAACTCACTTTTTATGTGGGTGATAAAGTTATACTCACAGAAAAGCCTGAACTTACATTTCACAGTAATTTCCGCCATTTTGATAATAAGGGCAGCGGTCTGTGGTCGGCAAGAGTTACCTTTGAGCCGAATAAAAATGAACACTTTTTCGGTCTCGGTCACAGTTGGGATAATGAATTTGACCTTAAAGGCTCATCAATAGATATCTGCAATGTCAATGCCAAATGTACCATTCCTTATGTTTATTCTTCCCTTGGCTATGGCTTTTTGTGGAACAATCCCTCAGTGGGACTTTGCGAACTTTCCAATAACCGTATGAGATGGAGCTGTGACTGCTGCAGGTTTATGGACTTTGTTGTTATGGAGGGAACTCCCAGGGAGGTTTGCACTACACTTTCAGACCTGACGGGATACGCACCGAAAATGCCTGAGTGGGCAACAGGCTTCTGGCAGAGCAGACTCCGCTATGAAACCCAGGATGAACTGCTTTCCGTTGCCCGTAAGTATAAGGAACTCGGAATTCCTCTTTCGGCAATTATTGCTGACTATTTTCATTGGACAGAGCAGGGTGACTATAAATTTGATCCGAAATACTGGCCCGATGTAAAGGCTATGTCGGAAGAACTTCACAGTATGAACACAAAACTGATTGTGTCTATGTGGCCCACAATAAATGAGCACAGTGAAAACTATTGGCATATGAGAAACAGCAATATGCTTATGCGTACTGCCCACGGACCTGACAGAGTTTTTGATTTTTACGGTTGGCAGAATGAAATTGATGTTACCAATCCTGCCACAAGGGAGTATGTCTGGAACAAACTCAAGGAAAATTATATAGATAATGGCGTTGATGCGCTCTGGTTTGATGAAGCAGAGCCTGAGATTCATCCGGAGCATTTTGATAATCTTATCTGGTATAAAGGCAGAGCCGATATGGTTGCACTTCTTTATCCCTATTACTATTCAAAAATGGCTTATGACGGCTTTAAGTCAATAGGAAGGGACGATATCATCACCCTCACACGATGTGCATATCTGGGCAGTCAGAAATTCGGTTCACTTGTATGGTCGGGTGATATTGAGTCAACCTTTGAGTCCCTTGCCTGTCAGGTCAAGGCAGGACTTAATATGTCTATGTGCGGTATTCCCTGGTGGAATACGGACATAGGCGGATTTTACGGTGCAGATATAACAAGTGATTACTTCAGAGAACTTATTGTTCGTTGGTTCCAGTTCGGACTTTTCAGCCCCGTTATGCGACTTCACGGTTCAAGAAACAGACACTTTGAGCCAACTCCCGGCCTTAAAGAGCCGAGTGGTGACCCCAATGAAATATGGAGTTTCGGAGAAGAAAATTTTGAAATACTTAAAAATCTTATCTTCATCCGTGAAAAACTCAGACCTTACATACAAAAACAGATGGATATTGCCTCGGAAAAAGGTTATCCGGTTATGCGGCCTATGTTCTTCGATTATCCCGACGATGAAATCTGCTACACCCTTGACAGCCAGTATATGTTCGGTGATGATATTATCTTTGCACCGATTGTGGAAAGGGGCCAGACGGTGAAAACTGTTTATATTCCCGACGGCGAGTGGATTCTCACCAAGGATAAAAAGACTTACACAAAAGGCACTTATGAAATCGGGGCAGAAATCAACGAGTTTATTGCTTTTGTAAAGAAAGGCTCAGATGTTATTGACTGCTTCTGATTCAGCACAAAAATGCGGATGAATTCTTTTTATGATTAATGAATAAAAGGAGGTTTCATAATGGAAATCAAACTGTTAGAATGGGATGAAAGTTTAAAAAAAGACTTAATAAATGTCTGTAACGGCACAAAAAGAGACTATCTGTCAAACAGTATGCCTTTTCCCTATACCGAATCGGATGCAGAACAGAGATTGAAGTTTATGAAAGATAATGCCGATAATGGAGTATACAGAGCGATATTTGCAGACGGCAAGTGCGTGGGAAATATATCTGTGCAAAGAAACGGTGATGTGTGCTGCAAAGACTGTGAACTCGGATATGCACTTCTGTGTACGGAATCTTCAAAGGGTATTATGACACAGGCTGTAAAACAGGTGTGCAAAATCGCATTTGACGAACTTGATGTTATAAGAATAACTGCGGAAGTTTTCAGCCCGAATGAAGCGTCCAAAAAGGTGCTTTTGAAAAACGGTTTCATCCTTGAGGGAATCAAGAAGAATGCTGTTTATAAAAACGGTGAGATATACGATTTGTTTATATACGGATTATACAGATAACGGTTATATTTCTTAAGGAAGAGTGAGGAAGATTAAATGGAATTCCAAAAACTTATTTGTGAAAGATATTCTGTAAGAAAGTTCAGAAATGAACATCTGCCGCAGCATATTATTGATAAAATTCTTGAGTCAGGTCACAAGGCGCCTACAGGCTGTAATTATCAGCCTCAGCGAATACTTGTGCTCAATAACGATGATTCGGTTATGAAACTGCGTGAATGCACAAAGTGCCATTTTAACGCACCGACGGCAATGCTTGTGTGCCACAATAAAGACGAAAGTTGGAAAAGAGTCTATGACGGGGCACTGTCCTCGTCAGTGGATGCGGTTATTGTAACCACATATATGATGCTTGCGGCACATGAAACAGGTGTAGGCACCTGCTGGGTTATGCACTTTGACCCGAATAAAATGCGTGAAATGTTCAGTATTCCTGAAAATTTCGAGCCCGCAGCACTGCTTGTGATGGGATATCCCCATGAAGATGCAGAGCCGCTGAAACTTCACTTTGAAACAAGACCTATAGACGAGGTTGTGTTTTATGACAGTTTCAATGTATAAGGTTTGCTATGCATAATAATAATTAACGGAGGATAATATGAGGCAGGAAATTGATATTGAAAAATGGGACAGAAAAGATCATTTTGAATACTATTCAAAAATTGCAACACCGCATTATTGCGTTGCATTCAATGTGGACATAACAAATCTTCTGCAGTTTACAAGAAAAAACCATATTTCATTTTATTATTCACTGATATATCTTTGCACTGAGGCCATAAACAGCATTGACGAATTTCTGCTGGAGACTGAAGATAATAAGGTCTATAGTATATCCCGCCGTGTTCCTTGCTTCACAGATCTGAAAAAAGGTGCAACCGGATTTCATATGGTATCACTGGCTTGTGAAGGTGATATTGTTGAATTTGCAACAAAAGCACGCAAGGAAAGTGAGAACAATCCGCTTTCCGTGAGTGCTTTGGGTGGATTAAGAGAATCACAGATTATATACTCCTGTATTCCTTGGGCAGATATTACTATGTGTTCAAATGAAAGAGACTATACCGACCCTATGCTGAAAGATGATACTGCTCCGATTCTGGTATGGGGTAAATATACTGAGCGTGACGGAAGATATATAATAAATATGACTCTTGATGTGAATCACCGTTTCATTGACGGTTATTTCGTGGGACAGTTCGTCCAAAAACTTGAAGCACTGATAGAAGAACTGGATTCTTAAAATCGCAAATTATAACTTTCTCTTAGAATATAACTGAAAATCCCACCGATATGTCTTTGGCATATCGGTGGGATTTTGATCACTTATATTTTACCATCTGTTTTCAACATATTCGCAGAATGCGAACAGGTCTTTGATTTTGAGCTTTGTTCCGTCGTCAAGGGTAACATCACCGTTCCAGATGCCGTAAATCTGGTTGCAGTTCATTCGTGCAATTACGCCGAGATTCAAATCACTGCGGTTGTTGTAGGTAGGTTTCATTGTGAGGTTGAATCTGCCGTCTTCGGAAATGATTTTCCATTCTTCCATAAATCTTCCCTTGGGGAACTTTTCAACATCAACGGCACCGATTTTATGAACTTTGCCGTCGTAGAAAAGGCAGGTTTCTGTTGCATAACTCTCATCACCGATTGCCCATGTGATTTCAAAACCGAAAATGTGTTTTTTACCGTTTTCGTCTGTGAGATAGGTTGCGGCACTGCCCCAGTACCACACAAGGTTTCTCGGAGTGTTCACCTTGCCCCAGTCAAGAGAGCAGAAAGAGGTGTCTTTTGAAAATTCATAGGTAAAATCACCGAAAGTAAATGTGCCGCAGGTGGGCATACAGTTCTGTTTTGTTGTCATAAAGAACTTGGTGTTGTCATTTTCAAAGGGAATAACAGTTGTAATGCTTTCAAGTCCTTCAGGGATATCCATAGTAAGATTACATTCAAGGTTTTTGCCCTGATGCACTGTTTTGAAAAATACGGTACGCTGAGTTTCCATGGTGTTGAAATCAAACTGTGTTTTTCCCACACTGCCTTTGAATCTGCCCGGTGTGTCAACTCTGTTAAGGGGAAGGCAGCGGTTCCCGCCAACAAAAATTGTTGAGGCATCAGCGGAAACTTCGCCTGTTTGAAGGTCAATAAGTCTCAGACCCATAAAGCCGCCTATACCCACATTTGCAAAAGATACAAGAAGTTGTTTTCTGCCGTCGGTAACAGTGTAATAGTCCCACTCTTTTTTGCTGATTAATCTTTCTTTTTTAACAAGGCTTCTGTCATATTCAAAAACATTGTGCCTTGCCCATCCCTTTGCATTGAGAGTGCCGTCGGGGTTCAGAAGGGGAGTGGGCTCAGTGTATTCCCTTTGTTTTGATTTTTCTTTCCACTGATTAAAAGGTTTATATGTTCTTTCAAGTTCACCGTTCATAATTTTTCCCCTTTACTCTTTTATGTCTGCTCGGAAAATACCGATACTTTCTCTTCCGCGAATATTATCGGAAACATTTCTTGCATTGAAATAGAGTCTGAGCTGTCCTTCATAATATGTAAGGCAGCAGGCATAAACATACTGCGCCATCCAGTTGCTGCCGTAACTTTTCTGAGGTACGAGGAAAGGCTTCACAAAGTCGAACGTCACTCCGTCATCAGATTTAAGAAGCATAATTGCCGAGTGGCTTTTGCCGTCTTTTTCAAATAAACCGTTTTGAAGGCCTATATAGCAGTCTTTGAGTTTATACACTTTAAGGCAGCCTGAACAAAGGTTGAGATATTCAATGTTTTTGTCGGGGCTGATTATGGGCACTTCTCTTGAAACATATCCCTTGGCGATATTTTTGCTTTCTGCAAAACTTATGTGTGTGGGCTCACAGAAACCGCAGTCTTCAATAAAAGTCTGTCCGCAGGAATAATACATTCTGTAGCCCTTTTCTGTGGAAATCAGAAAGGGGTTTGAAACAGCATACCCATTCTTATATTCTTCATAATCACGGGTTTTTCTGATAACCGGGTAGGGTTCTGACCAGTTTTCCAGGTCTGTGGATTCAACACAGTATATTTCTGATTTCCATTTTGCACCCACAAGGCTGAGAAGATTAAAAATAACCGGTCTTGTGCGCTCATAGAACAGGTAATATCTGCCGTCAATGTAGTTGATGTCGGGTCTCATTGCGCGGGAGACGATACGGCCTTTGTTTTCAAAGTTTATGCCGTCTTCACTTTCATATCTGTATACGCCGAAGAAAGTGTGACAGAACAGATTCCATTTTCCGTTGTGGGCAACATCGGGAGTCAGTACACTGGGATCCGCAACAACAAAACTGTTCCAAGGATTACGGATAACGGGATTGTTTTCATAAAGGCTGAAATCAACTTTCATAAATTCATCAAAACTAAGATTAATCATTTTATTCACCTTCATATATGTTATTTCTGTTCCGGAAGAACATAGTTGTTTATTGCAAAAGCAACACCGTCTTCATCATTTGTGGGCAGAATCACATCTGCCATATCTTTGATTTGCGGTATCGCATTGCCCATTGCGAACTTTGTACCTGCAACACCGAACATTGACTTGTCATTTTCTTCGTCGCCGATGCAGGCTGTGTCGGTATCCGGAATTCCGAGGTGCTCAGCAAGGGCAAGTAAAGCATTGCCTTTTGAACCTGATTTATTGTATATTTCGGCATATCCTTTTGAATGTGCCGAGCATACATCGGGGTAGGGTTCAATGATTTTTTTTATTATGTCACGGTATTTTTCACCGAAATAGAAAAACTGAAATTCTTCAACTTCGCAGTTGTTTTTTCTGATATAGGAAGCAAGATTTCTCACACATCTGAGAGTGGGAGCATCGTCTTTGAGAAAATGCTTCACTCCGAGGTAAAGTATTCCGCCCTGAACATAATAGTCACGGTCAATGTGGGCGGCAACAAGAATATTGTGTCTTCTGCATTTTTTCAGAATCTCACAGGCAATATCTGTGCTGATGAATGATTTGAAAATTATACTGTCGGTTTCCCGGTCAACAACAAGAGCACCGTTTGAAGATATTATATAACGGTAAAAATCCTCGTTTTTTATTTTTGAAGGAAGGCAGGTTACATTTCTGCCCGTTGTGGGAACAACGGTTACATTGTTCTCATTTGCCTTTTTCAGTGCGGCAAGTGTATCGTCGGACATTACACTTTTTGAATCAAGGCAGGTACCGTCCATATCAACTGCAAGCAGTTTTATCATCTGAACACCTCTTTTGACAATGGATTTCTGTTTTTTATTTTATCACAAATCACAGGAATTGACAACTGTAAAGACCTATTTTCTTAAAAGACAAAAAACTGCCATATTTTTGATATTTTTTTAAATAAATCATTAATATGTATTGATAATTTTTTGTGTTTGGTATAAAATGTAAGCACAAATTTAAAAGGAGAGAAATAATATGAAAAGAATTAAGAAATCTCTTTGTCTCGTTCTCACATTTTTAATGATTTTTTCATCCTGCGCTGTTTTTTCATCAGCAGCCGGTGAAAGAGCAGTTTATGTTCCGGATTATGATACCGAAACTCCCGTAATCATCGTTCACGGTATGAGTCAGAACAACACATACCTTCTTGACGATAACGGCGAATGGGCAAAAGACGAAGACGGCAAGTACATTACAGGCTGGCCTTTCTACATCGAACTTTCTGCACTTTTAAAAGCAGTACCCGCACTTCTTAAGTCTATTCTTACAAGACAGGATGCAGGTCTTTCCGATGCACTTTATCAGGCAGCACACGAAGCACTTTATGTTGTTGAAAAAGACAACGAAGGTAACTATGTTCACGATGTTGAAGTTCCCTGCTATGAATGTCCTATGAGTGAACTCAGCCCCGAAGTTAAAGAAGAATACTACAAATTCCTTCCCATTCAGGAACTCGGTGAACTTGTGGGTGAAGATAATGTATATTACTTCGGTTATGACTCAATCGGTGATGTTATAGGTGAAACAGAAAAACTTCACCACTATATTCACGATGTTGTTTTACCCCAGACAGGCGCAACTCAGGTTAAACTCTGCCACATCAGCCTTGGCGGTACCATTGCAGTAAACTATCTTGAAAACTATCCCGAAGATTATGATCTTATCAAGAAAGTGGTTTTCGTTGTTCCTGCTATTGACGGTTCAAACATCATCGGTGACCTTCTCACAAACAACCTCAGCGTTTATGAAGATGAAGACCTTTATTCAAACATTCTTCCCGCACTTTTAGGTGAAACACCTCTTGCATACTTACTTAACATCGTTCTTCGCATCCTTCCCTCAAATGTTCTTAAAAAGGCACTTAACGGACTTGTTGACGGTGTTGTGAATGTTACTGCAAGAACTTCCACAATTCTCTGGGCACTTTGTCCCACTGAATATTATGAAGAAGCAAGAGCAATCTGGCTTGAAGGTGACGAATACGAACTTGTTCGCAATAAGGTTGATTCCTTTATGAAGGCAAGAGCAAACTTCAAGGATAACCTCTTTGAACTCAGAGCATCAGGCGCAGAACTTTTCGACGTTGCCTGCTATGATGTTCCTCTCTTCCCCCTCTGCAAAGACTATAAAACAACCAATGCGGACAGAGTAATCCACGCTGCATCACCTTCAATGGGTGCAACTTTTGCAGACCTCGGCACAACTCTCGGTGACGGTTATGAAGCAGCAGGCACTTACTGTGATAATCCTGCCCACAACCACCTTTCACCCGACGGCGTAGTTGACGCAACAACAGGTCTTCTTCCTTGCACAACCTGGTATTTCAAGGGTCAGGCTCATGAACAGCTTCCCAATAACGATGTTGCACTTGAACTTGCGATCCGCACAATGGTTGACGATAACATCAAAGATGTTTATTCAAACCCTGCATATCCTCAGTTCAATAACGGCAGAATTAACCGTGACACTAATCTCTACATTCAGACATGGGAAGAAGCAGACAAGTCAGGCATCTCAGAAGAAAAGGCATCAGCCGTTGAAGATGCTATTGCTGTAATAAGAGCACTTGAAGAAGAAACAATTGTTGATATCGACGCTTGGAAAGCAGCAGAAGCAGACCTTGCAAATGCACTTTATGAAGCAGGTCTTATCGATAATCCCAACCCCACATTCTTTGAAAATGCTCTCACAACCGTAACAAAAACTGCAAACAAATGTGTAAACAAAGTGTTTGAAGTACTCAGCAAATAAAATTATTCAGCCACACCGTAAATGCGGTGTGGCATTTTTGTAAAGAGGATGAATAAAAAACCGATATGCTCTGTGCATATCGGTTTTTTTAGTTTTTTCATCCGGCAGAAAGACTGCCGTTTTTTTCTTTTTTGTATGATACCCCGAACACACTTATTATAATAATCACAATTCCCGCAATCTGCAGCACTGTGAAACTGTCGCCAAGAATAAGAATGCCCGATAAAACAGAAATAACTGTTGTGAAGTTTGAGAATATAAGAGTTTTACCCACGCTCAGATAATTAAGTGCATAGTTAATAAGAAGAAAGGCGATTACCGAAGACACCACTGAAAGATAGAGAACTGCCAACCAGAACTTGCCGCTTGAAAGGGGACCGGAAAGGCTGTGAATCTGTCCCTTTGTTTCAATCAGTGCCAGTGTAGTGAAGCATATTCCGCCAAGACCCGTCATAGCATAGGTGCGCTCAAAGGGTGTGAAGTCGTCTGCAACGCTGCGGCTGAGAACAGTGAAGGTGGAAGTGGAAAGCACTGCGCCGATAAGCAGTAAAAATCCCATAAGCGAAAATCCGCCCTGCCCGATGTTTGTTGTCATCACAACGCCTATAACGGACATAACAGTGCAGAAAATCTGAAAAACAGTGCATTTTTCTTTCAGAAAGATAACGCCGAGAATGAGTCCGGCCACGGGAACAAGGCCGATCATAACTCCCGAAAAAGAGGCAGAAGTCATTTTAATTCCGTAAGTTTCGCAGATGAAATACACAACGGGTTGTATAAAGCCCATAAGCAGAAGTCTGAAAACCGGTTTGCCTTTGAAGCTTATTCTGTTCTTTTTTGAAATCATCATCAGGTTAAGTATAATGAATGCCACAAGGAAACGTACGGCAACAAGCACCATAGGTGATGAAGTTTCAAGGGCAACCTTTGAAAAAAGAAAACTGAAACCGAATATGCTGTATCCGAAAAGCCCGCATAAAGTGGCTTTTAGTGAATTATTCATTGCTTTCTGTTTCATCGTCATACATCATATAGTAATTATCAATGTTTTCCCTTTTCCAGTGGTCGTGTTTTATAACCTTGAAACCGAGTTTCTCATAAAAGGCAACATTATCTTTGTTCTGTGCCTCAAGACCGAGTTTGTATCCCTTTGCCGTAAGGTCTTTGATGCCCTGTTTTATAAGTTTTGTTGCAATGCCTTTGCCCTGGTGCTCGGGGGCAACAAAAACGGGGGAGATGATGTATGTGTTTTCGGGGAAAACTTTAACATCAAGGTGTCCGTATGCCATAAGGGTTTTGATTGTTTTCGGAAAGTACAGCCACAAAAACACCCAGTTGGGATACATAAGAAAATCAATAACATCATATTCGTTATGGGCTTCACGCCACACACAGATGCCTCTGTTTTCTTCATCAAAATAAATTATGTCTTCTCTGTTTGAAGTGGCAAGTCGTTCAATCATAAAATGGTAAACGAACTTTTTTCTCAGTTTCTCATTCTTTGTAACATAGGAATGAACGGGGTCGTTAACATAAGCCTCTGCCGCCATACGGGCATAGTGTTTCAGCATTTTATCAGTCATCGGCTTTTTCTTCATTTTTTGTCCTCTTTCTGTAAAAATCTTTATCAGGGGGGGTAATGTTTTTGCTTTGCTAATTGTATCATTAAAGAACTTTTTTGTAAAGATACAGAATATTCTTAATTGACACAAATATATGCAGATGGTGTAATTATAAAAGTACGGACTCATAACAAGGAGGAATAAAAATGAGTATTTTAAAAAGAATTGTTTCAGTTCTTATGGTAATAATAATGCTTCTCAGCAGTGCTCCGATGGCACTTTTCGGCGGTATTGAACTGCCTTTTCCATCTGCCGAGGCTGCAGCAGAATCTTATGTGTCAGGTAACTACACCTACACCCTTGAAAACGGTAAAGCGACTATAACATATCTCAGTAAGGGCTACGGCTCAGACCTTGAAATTCCCTCGGAGATTGACGGATATCCCGTTGTAGCCCTCGGCGACAGATTCTGCAGTATCAGTTCCCTTAATTCTCTCACTATTCCCGATTCTGTTAAAAAAATTGGTAAAGAAGCATTCTATAATCTCTCTACAAGCGGCTATATCACAATCGGCAGCGGTGTTGAAGAAATAGGGGAGGGTGCTTTCCTTAAAACTGAGAGTTTCGGCTTTAAAGTTACTGACGGCAATAAATATTTCTGCAGTGACAGTGACGGAGTTCTTTACTCACAAGATAAAAAAGAACTCGTCAAATACCCTGCGTTCAAAAGCTCATTGCAGGAATATACTGTACCTTCAAGTGTTGAAATCATCAGTGATTATGCTTTCAGGGGTGCATACAGGCTTTATAAGTTGAATCTTTCAAAAAATCTTAAGTACATAGGAAAATATGCATTTTACGGCAGCAGTACAGAAATTGATGCACTTCCTCAGGGACTTCTTGAAATC
>JAZOAX010000036.1:0-2408 GCA_045595685.1 Acutalibacteraceae bacterium | reverse complement strand
CCGACAAGGCGAAAAACGAAGAAAGGCTGGCGCCTTTCAAGGCTTTTTAACGCAGTCGGGGTGAAAATATGCCCCATTAAACCTTATTGGGTTCGAATACTGTCACCTTAGGTTGACGAGTATAATCCGAACCCGTTTTTTTGCAGGCGGATTTTCGCCAATCCTTTGTTAAAATACTCGCAAATCCGAAAGGATTTGCTGCGTTTTGTGCCTTGTTTTGACAAAAATTCGCACTTTTTGGCGAGTTCGGATTTATGCTCGTCAACCTAAAGAAAGGAAGGCAAAAAAATGAAAATATCCTGCACATCCCGTGAAGTGATGATAATAGAATTTACAAAAGATGAACTTGAATCCTGTCATCTTACATACGATAAGTTAAACGAAGATATTCTCAAAAGCAAGAACATCATCTGCACCATAATAAGCGAAACTCAGAAAATATCGGGAGAAAACATTCCCGTTTCCGAAAGCACGCAGGTGGACATTCTTCCTGACGGTGAAGGCGGCTGCCTTATTATCATCAACAATAAAGTGAACGGGGGAGAATACGAAAAACTCAGAATTTACGAAAGTGATTCTCTTGATCCCGTTATGGATTTTGCAAAGCATACAAAAAACTTTCAGAGTGCTCAAAGCAGTCTTTTTGAACGCTCCGGAGAATACAGACTTCTTATTTCAGGTGAGAAAGATATTCATCTTATGTGTAAAGAATTTCTCACTTTGTGTGCACAGGGTGAAAAAGGCAGAAAAGAAACCGAAGAAAACTTTGCCTGCCTTATTCACACAAACGCCTTAAAAATACTTGGCGGCTTTGCTTCTGAGAAGTGATATTGTTTCTTTCGGGTCTTCGGAGCCGAAAATGGCAGAGCCTGCAACAAGCACATTTGCACCCGCTTTTGCAACGGTTTCAACGGTGGAAAGTGAAACACCGCCGTCAACCTGAATATCAATTTCAATTCCGCGTTTTGCACATTCCTGTCTCAGAGCCACAATTTTCGGCATCATATCAGCCATAAAACTCTGTCCGCCGAAACCGGGCTCAACGGTCATAACAAGCACCATACCGAGTTTGTCAAGGTAGGGGTATACTGTTTCAATGGGGGTGCCGGGCTTCACTGCAAGGGCGGCAACTTTGCCGTTTTCTCTTATAAGGTCAATGGTTTCTTCAACAGGAGAATCAGACTCCACGTGAAAACAGATAACATCTGCCCCTGCTTTTATGAAATCGGGAATATACTTTTTCGGATCGCTTATCATAAGATGGCAGTCGAAAACAAGGTCTGAGCATTTTCTCAGGCACTTCACAAGGGGAGCACCAAGAGTAATATTGGGCACAAAATGGCCGTCCATAACATCAATGTGAAGCCAGTCCGCGCCGCAGACTTTCATATTTTCAAATTCTTCTCCCATTTTTGAATAGTCGCAGGAAAGAATAGACGGTGATATTTTAATCATAAATTTTCTCCTTAGTATAGATTCATATAGTTATTCAATATATTATAACAATAATGTGTGTAAAAATCAAGAAAAATCCTGCCTTTGAAAATATGGGCTGAAGGTGTTTATTATTTGCAACTTTTCCCTTGACACTTTGGAATATATTTTATATAATATCATAATGTATAAATCTGTAAACTAATAATCAATCACGAAAGGATGATATACAATGGCACAGGAAATTTTGCTCACTTCTCAAGGCTTTAAAGAATTGGAGGCAGAACTTGAAGACCTTAAAGTAAGAGGCCGTCAGGAAATTAAAGAAAAGATTCAGGTTGCTCTTTCATTCGGTGACTTGTCAGAAAACGCTGAATACGACGAAGCACGAAACGACCAGGGTAAACTCGAAGCACGTATCCTTGAAATTGAAGATATTCTTTCAAGAGCAAAACTTATTGACGAAGATGCACTTTCAACAGATGTTATTCAGATGGGCTCAAAAGTTACCATCAGGGATGTAGAATACGGTGATATTTATAAATATCAGATTATCTCTTCAACATCAACATCAAAAGACAAAGGTGACGATTATCTCACAAGTGATGAATCACCCGTTGCACAGGCTCTCATCGGCCACAAAGCAGGCGATATTGTTGAAGTTGAAGCACCTATGGGTGTAATCAAGTATGAGGTTATTGAAATCACAAAATAAGTAATACCAGTTTCCCTGAAAGGACGAAAGAATATATGGCAGAAGAAAAGAAGGCAAATGCACCTCAGCAGGAGGTACAGCAGGATGTTAATGAATTAAGACAGGTAAGAGTTGAAAAACTCGAAGCACTTCAGGCAGCAGATAAGGACCCATTTGTAATCACAAAGTACGACCAGACTCACCACAGTGCAGTTATCAAAGAAAATTTTGAAGAACTTGAAGGCAAAACCGTACGCGTGGCAGGCCGTATGATGTCAAA
>JAZOAX010000035.1:0-3545 GCA_045595685.1 Acutalibacteraceae bacterium | reverse complement strand
CGCAAGGATTTCTGTGCTTTTTGCCTTGTTCTGCAAACAAACTATCTGAATTTTAAGGTGCAAAGCAGTTTTTATCGAGAAATTTTTCGATTAAAGGAAATGACAAAACTCCCGTAATACTCGCGTATTTCGGGAGTTTTTCGTGAATTTTTGGCGGAAAAGAGCCGATAAAAACCTTAACTTCCTTGCGGAGTGCCGCCCAATGCGATAGCCTTTTTTTTGTGTGTCGGCAGGGAATTATTTAATTGCTTCTGCAACGGCTTTTGCAAGCTGGTCCGGGCAGGATGTGCCTTTGAAGCCGCAACGGATGCCTGAAAGTCTTTCTATAAGTTCCTCGGCGGACATACCGTTTGCCAGAGCAGCCACACCTTGTGTGTTGCCTGAGCAGCCGCCTGCAAAACGGATGTTTTTAACAATGCCGTCTTCAATTTCAAATTTTATGCCTCTTGAGCATACGCCTTGCGGTGTGTACTTATATTCCATAGTGTTTACCTCCTGAGATTATCTTTATCTAATGATAATTCACGGAACGCACTTTGTCAAGAGAGAACATATAAAAGTGCCATTATAAGCATTTCGTCGCCGCCGTCACTCAGAAGAAGCATAATAACGGGCAGAATAACTGCTGCGTCGGGATCCTTTGTGAAACCGCTGTTTTTATTGTGAAAGGATTTTTGCTGCGGAGATTCTTTTTTGCTGTTCCAGAAGTCTTTGTGCATAGCATTCACCTTTCTTTTAAACTGTTTTTTTAAATATTACTCTTTCAGCAGGGGAAGTATTGCCATTATGCGAAGCATCTGTACTGCATGGTCTATTTTAACCTGTCTTTTTTCGGTGAGCATTGGCCGAAGTGCATAAAGCAATTTAATTCTGTTGTCGTCGGGCTGATTTCTGAGTCTGTTTATAAGATTCATAATTTTCATCATACTTTCCGTATCAAAAGGAATACCGTCAAGTGAAAAAGAATTACCCGTGTTGGTGCTTTTGTTTTCACTGTTGCCGTTTTCCGAAAAAGAAAACATCTGCGATGCCATATCCGACAGTTTTTCCATATCTTCGGCAGAAAGTGAAGACAGGATATCATTTATTGCATCGGGGTTTACAGAAGAAAAATCCATTTTATTTTCCGTCGGTTTTGTCTTTTACAGAGTTAATAAATCTGCGTGCAAAAGGTGAATCGAGAAACTGACGTAGTTTTTCCGGGTCACGCAGAATGCTTTTTACATTTTCTGCCTGCTCGTTTGTCAGATGCTTTTTGATAAGGTCATCTGCCGAAGCACCTTTATCGCAACTGCCTTTAACTTCGTTTAAAAGAGAATTTATCTGCTGAGAAGAAAGTTTTGTTTCGTTATCCATTGAAAAACCACCTGACTTGTGATAATATATATTAAATATTATGAAGAAAAGAGGCGGTTTATGAATGAAGATTCTTGTGTGGTCCGATTCACACGGACATCACGGTTATGTTTCAAGAATTCTTGACAAAGAACCTGAATGTAAAACCGTGTTTTTCCTTGGTGACGGAATGAAAGAAGCAAAGGACGCTGTTAAGTCGTATCCCGACAGAAAGTTTTTTCTTGTTAAGGGAAACAATGATGACGAAGGTGACGATTTTGCCTATGCACATATTGAAGGCGTAACTTTTATGGCTTGCCACGGAGATGCTCTTATGGTTGACATAAGCCTCAGGGATCTTTATAAAAAAGCAGATTCTGTGATGGCTAAGGTTGCTCTTTACGGTCATACCCATAAGCCTAATGTGAGAATGGATTCTTATTCAGGAATCTGCGCCATAAATCCCGGTGCTCTTTGCGAAGGTGAGTACTGTGTGATTGAAGTGGAAAAGGGAGATTATATTCCACGCCACAAATCAATCTGGGGAAAAGAGTAATTTTTGCCGCAAGGCTGAAATAAAGATTAAAAAAACAAAAGAAAGAAGGAAATAACATGGCAGAACTTTTTGATGTATTCCTGAATTTTGACTTGAGCGTTTTTGAATGGGTTCAGTCAATTCAGTCAGGAATTCTCAACACAATTATGGTTGTAATCACAACCCTCGGCGACGAAGGTATTTTCTTTATTACAATGGGACTTGTTCTTATGTTCACAAAGAAGTACCGCAAGGCAGGTGTGGCAATGCTTGTTGCGCTTCTTGTTATGGAAGTGGGCAACAACCTTATCCTTAAGGAACTTATTGCAAGACCCCGTCCCTTCTATGTGTTCAACCCTGACGGAATTCCTCTTGATCACCAGTATTATCCCGAAGTGTTTGAAAAGGCAACTGCAGCAGTTGAAAGACTTCCCGAACTTGCTGCAAGATGGAATGAGACTTATCATTTCCCCAACCTTGTTCACGCACCTTCAAGCTGGTCATTCCCCTCAGGTCACACTTCATCAGCATTTGCAGCTGCTATGGGTGTTCTGTGGTACAACAGAAAAATCGGTATTCCCACAATGATTTTTGCTGCACTTATGGGCTTCTCAAGAATTTATGTTGAAGTTCACTACTGCACAGACGTTATTGCAGGTGCCCTTGTTGGTATCATTTATGCTCTTATTGCCGTACTTATTGTGAAGTTCCTTTTCCCTGTTCTTGAAAAGTATGTTTTCAGCAAAATTGAAACTGCTATCAAAAACAAAAAAGAAAAGAAAAACGCATAAACGAAAAAGAGTCTCCTGTGGAGGCTCTTTTCTTTATGCGTTTTTTATAACTCGGTATTTTTATCTCTAACTTTAATTTCTTTATCAACTTTTCTTCCGCTCGAGCCGCAGGACTCTTACTTTTGCCTTTATGTTTCATCAACCAATCAGTCAGGTACGCTGCGCTGTGCCTTACTTTTGTCGGTTGTGACAAAAGTAAGCAAAAACACGCTTTCACTAAACTTTCCGAAAGAGGCTCATTTGCCGAGAAAGGATTTATAATGTTTCAAGATATATTCCTTTCCTTATGTTTTATCTCTATTCAGAATTATTTCATCGGCAAAACCGCAATTTCTCCCGTCAGTCACACCTCTGTCAAAGAGTTTCACGGTGTGTCTTAATAGCAGGTTTAATATATAAATCCGCTGAGTTTACATTTCTCTAAGGTTAATCTTGTCTGCTTTACTTGATATTCCTTTATTCACCGTATATTCCGACAGTCGCTGACCGCTACAAATATATTTCAGAAAGAGACTTCCGTCAGCCTTTGTACAAATACCCGAAGACTACACTTTCTTGTTTTATAATGCTTTCCCCCTGCTGAACAGTAACGGCAGCAGTAAGGATGCCACTGACTCCTGAGGACGTTGTGCGGACATAAATCAAAAGCACGGGAAAGCCCCACTGAAAACGGGGATTAAAATATTTCTTTTTGCGGTGATGCTCGTGGCATTCGGTAGAATACCGAATAAACAAGCATCATCCGAGAACTGAACGGTTTTGCCTACTTTTGCCACAATCGGCAAAAGTAAGGCCAAGCGCAGCGTGACCGACTGATTATTTTATGAAACATAGAGTCAAAAGTAAGAGCCCCCGCGGCTCGAGTGGGAGGAGTTAACGGAAGA
>JAZOAX010000034.1:0-4946 GCA_045595685.1 Acutalibacteraceae bacterium | reverse complement strand
TGTCTTCCTAAGACCGCTTGGCCTCCGACTTAGACCTGCAATATTTGAACAGTGGTCAGAAACTCTTTCAAGGTTTGTAAGAAGGTCGTTAAGAACAAAGCCGAGTTCTATTGTGCATCCGCCCTTCTGAAGACGCTTGATGTGGCGTACCTTGAGTTTATCTTTAAGGTCATCAACAACCTGTTCAAGAGGTTCAACAAGAACTGCTTTTTCAAGGTCATTGTTAAGGAATGCTTCATAGGAAAGGTCGATAATTTCTTTAACGGCGTCAACCATAACAGAAAGTTCTTTCTGGCAGTCGCCTGAGAAGTTGAGTTTCTTTTCGTCAATTTCCTCCGCTGATTTAAGCACATTAACGGCGTGGTCGGAAATTCTTTCAAGGTCGCCGATGATGTGAAGAAGTTTTGCGGTTTCTGCACTGTCTTCATCGGAAAGTTCATAGGATGAAACCTTAACAAGATAACTGCCGAGTTTATCTTCATATTTATCCGCTTTATTTTCATATTTAAGAACGGCCTCAGCCACCTTTTCGTCATATCCGTTAAGAAGTGAAAGGGCGCCGTCAATAGCATTTTTTGAAATTTCTGCCATTGTTTCGGTAACTGTTCTGCAACGGTCAACAGCCACAGTGGGAGTTGCGAGAAGACGCTCGTCAAGCATTTCGTACTTTTCTTTTTCTTCGGTGTCTCTGATACTCTTTGTTGCCATCTTTTCAAGAACACCAAGCATAGGTGACCACATAAGAACGCAGAATACCTTATAGGCGGTATTTACAACAGCAATGCCAACTTCATTTGCAGTGTTGTCAAAGAAATCAAATTTGAAAATTGCATTTGCTCCGTAGAAAAGAGCAAGGGCGGCAATAGTACCGAAGATGTTGAAGTAAAGATGTACCAGCGTGGCACGCTTTGCATTTTTGTTTGCACCGATTGATGAAAGCACTGCGGTGATGCATGTGCCGATGGCCATACCCATAATAACGGGAATAGCAGTGCCGAAAGTGATTGCTCCTGTGGTTGAAATTGCCTGCAGAATACCTACCGAAGCAGATGAAGACTGAATAATAGCCGTAAGAACAGCACCGGCAAGAACACCGAGAACGGGGTTTGAGAAAAGGGTAAGGATGTTTGTGAATTCGGGAACATCCTTGAGTCCTGCCACAGCATCAGACATAGATGACATACCTGTCATAAGGGTGGCAAAGCCTAAAAGAATCATGGCAGTGTCCTTGCTCTTCTTCTTTTTGGAAAACATAAGAAGGTAAATACCGATAAAAGCAAGAACGGGCACAAAGGAATCCGGCTTGAATAAATCCATAATTCCGCCGCCCTTGATAGCGGTAAGAGAAAGAATCCAGCCTGTAATGGTTGTGCCGACGTTGGCACCCATAATGGGACCCACTGCCTGATGAAGAGTCATAAGACCTGAGTTAACAAAACCTACAACCATAACCGTTGTTGCCGATGAAGACTGAATGATAGATGTAACTATAAGTCCGAGAAGAAAGCCTTTTGCGGGATTGTCTGTCATTTTGCCGAGAACGGCTTTAAGTTGTCCGCCTGCCTTTTTTTCAAGAGAAGTGCCCATAAGGTTCATACCAAAAAGGAAAAGTGCAAGGCCGCCGATAAGTGATAAAACATCAAATAAAGTCATAATAAACCTCTTTATAGTAATCTGTTTATATTTTGGTTTTCACCCTTTCAATAATAACAGAAAACAGAGATGTTTTACAACCAAAATTTGCAAATTTATCAAATTTTGTAAAAAAACATAAAATCAATGCACATAGCAGTAATGCTTTATGATGTTATGCATACATTTGTGTCGGAATTTCTGATGATATTATACAATATTACTCTTTACTTTTTTTAGTGAAAAGGGTATACTTTCCAAAGCAAAAATGAAGGAGATGGAAAAATGAAAAATTTTTACTTAAAGCCTAAACTTTTTTCCGTAATGAAAAAATATTCTGCTCAGCAGTTTGTAAAAGACCTTGTTGCAGGTATAATTGTTGCGATTATTGCACTGCCCCTTTCCATTGCACTGGCTCTGGCATCCGGTGTTGAACCTGCCTGCGGTATCTATACTGCCATTGCGGCAGGTTTTGCCGTTTCACTTTTCGGCGGCAGCCGTATTCAGATTGCAGGTCCCACAGCGGCTTTTGCATCAATTGTTGCGGGAATAGTAGCCACTCAGGGTATGGACGGACTTTTCATTGCAACAATTATGGCAGGTATTATGCTCATTCTGATGGGTGTGTTCAGATTCGGTTCACTTATAAAATTCATTCCCCACACAATCACAACAGGATTCACATCAGGTATCGCTCTCACAATTTTCATCGGACAGATAAAAGATTTTCTCGGCCTTACATACGCTGAGGGCGTAAAACCCATTGAAACCGTTGAAAAAATTGAAGCAAACATTGAGGCGATATCAACTTTCAGCCCTCAGGCTCTTATTGTGGGTGCGGTATGCCTTGCAATTCTGATTGTATATCCGAAAATTGAAAAAAGAATTCCGCCGTCACTCATAGCCGTTGTTGTGGGTGCTCTTATGGTGGCGTTTATCCCGGGATTTGATGAAGGCGTTTATACAATTCAGGACCTTTACACAATTCCGTCGGGACTTCCCAAAGTGGATTTCGGCGGTATGAATCTCAGTTTTGAAAAAATCTCAGCAGTTTTACCCGACGCTTTCACAATAGCAATTCTTGCGGCTATTGAGTCACTCCTTTCCTGCGTTGTTGCAGACAGTATGGTGAACTCACGCCATAACTCAAACGCAGAACTCGTCGGTCAGGGTATCGGTAACATAGCCTCGGTTCTTTTCGGCGGTATTCCCGCAACAGGTGCCATTGCAAGAACGGCGGCAAATGCCAAAAACGGAGGCAGAACTCCCGTTGCAGGTATGGTGCACGCAGTTGTGCTTCTTCTGGTGCTCTTGTTCCTTATGCCCTATGCGGGTCTTATCCCAATGCCCACAATTGCAGCAATACTGTTTATGGTTGCATATAATATGAGCGAATGGAAAAAGTTCGTGCGTATAGTTAAAAAAGCCCCGAAAAGTGATATACTCATTCTTCTTGTAACATTTGTTCTCACAGTGGTATTTGACCTTGTTGTTGCCATTGCAGTGGGTATGGTACTTGCGGCAATGCTCTTTATGAAACATATGAGTGATGAAACAACCGTCAACGGCTGGAAGTATATTGACCCCGAAACCGACAGTGAAAGCATTGATATGAGAGTTGTTCCGAAAGATGTGAGAGTGTATGAAATCAGCGGTCCTCTTTTCTTCGGTGCAGCAGATAAAATTCCCGGAATTATGCTCAAGGACTATACCCGTTGTCTGATTCTCAGAATGAGGGCGGTACCGTCCCTTGATGCAACGGCACTTAACGCACTTGAAGAACTGAAGAAAAAGTGCGACAAACAGAAAGTAACCCTTATTCTTTCCCATGTTAACGAACAGCCCTTGCAGGCAATGAAAAAATCCGGATTTTATGATTCTGTTGGTGAATATAACTTCTGTGCTCACATAGACGAGGCTCTGGAAAGAGCAGAAAAAACAAAATAAAATTAAAGGTGGCTTATCTGATAAAGATAAAGCCATTTTTTATATAATTATAGTATTGAAGAAAGAAAAAGAGTGTTATATAATAGTATAGAGAGAATACATAGAAAAACAGTAATTCAGATAAAGGGAAAATATGAAAGGAGTATTTTTCAATGCTTGATTTTTTGAACAGTGCAGAAATAATTGATGAAAGAAACTACGAATATATAATGAAAACGCAGGTCGAGCCTTATCTTGCCAAAAAAAGAAGAGATGACTTTTTCCTTTCATCAGATAACAGAAAAATTCATTATGAGGCTTATGAAAAAGTGCTTTCAAGGGGCAGTATAGTGATTCTTCACGGTTTTACGGAATCTGCAGAAAAGTTCCGTGAAGCAGCATACTGTTTCAGAAAAGCAGGATACAGTGTTTTCTCTTTGGATTTAAGAGGACACGGAAAGTCATACCGCGATTCCGAAAAAAACGAAAGAGTGGAAATTGACAGTTTTGATATTTATGCCGAAGACCTTAACCTGTTCATTCAGAAGGTAGTAAAACCTGCAACAACAGGGGAGAAGAAAATCAATATTTTCTCTCATTCCCTCGGAAGCACCGTTGCACTTTTATATCTTATGAAATACCCTTACGATGTTTCACGTGCAGTGCTGTCTTCACCGATGATTTGCGGAAATATGGGAATGCCTGTAGCCCTTGCAGGTACTGTTGCAAAACTGCTTTGTCTTCTTGGCGGCAAAAAAATATCTGCTCCGGGAAGATGTGTTTTCAGAAGCGACCTCTCCGCCGAAGAAAGTGACGCCACGAGCAAGGCAAGGTTTGAATATTATCACAAAAAGCGCATAAACGAGCCGCTTTATCAGACAAGCGGACCTTCTTTCGGTTGGGTAAAAGCCTCACTTGAAGCAAGGGACAAACTTCTTAACAAAGAGTTTGTTGATATGCTGAGGGCTGAACTTCTCATTTTCAAGCCCGAAGAAGATAAGCAACTTCTCGGTGAATATACCGAAAAGTTTGCAGACCTTGCAGATGTAAAAATAAAAGAAGTGAAAAATTCACGCCACGAAATTTTTATGAGCGGCGACGAAACACTCAGATGGTACTTCGGAGAAGTGCTTGAGTTTTTCAGTGACATAAAGTTTTAAAAAGAAAACCCCGACTTTTGCTGAAATGTAAAGGCCGGGGGAATTTTTGTAATGTAAAAACGGAGTTGAATTTAAAATCTGTTTGCTTGCAAGGAAGTAATGTCCTGCAGATATAAAAAATCCGGTCCTAAGACGTGGGTTTTCTGAATAACGGATTTGTTAAGCGATATTCCGCCTTTGCCGTCTTTAAAACTTTTTCACTATTACATCTTACTTTCCAAAAATCCG
>JAZOAX010000033.1:0-6494 GCA_045595685.1 Acutalibacteraceae bacterium | reverse complement strand
TGCATAGATGAAACCGCGGCTTTCAAAGAAACGGTGAATTGCCTGGGCAGCAACAGAACGAACTCTGAAAGATGCTGAATAGATATTTGTTCTTGGGCGAAGATGTGCAATTGTTCTGAGATATTCGAGTGAATGTCTCTTTTTCTGCAAGGGATATTCCGGTGCAGATGCACCTTCAAGCATAACCTTTGTTGCATTGATTTCAAAAGGCTGTTTTGCTTCAGGTGTGAGAATGAGGTCACCTTCAACAACAACTGCAGCACCTACATTATATTTTGCAACTTCTGCAAAATTATCAATTTTATCCTTTTCAAAAACAATCTGAACACCCTTGAAGCAACTGCCGTCATTAAGTTCCATAAAGCCGAGAACTTTTGAGTCTCTGTTTGTACGGATCCAACCTGCAACGGTAACGGGAGAGCCTGTGTACTGTTCTGCGTTTTCATAAAGTTTTGCAATTTCTGTACGTATCATTTATATTACCTCCTGTGAAGGAATTTTGACATTGTTGATTAGATATTATATCAGTAACTAAAAGAAAAATCAATAGAACCAAGGAAAAAAGGGTCTTTAAAAAAGCAGATGTATAAAACTTTCGCGTTTAACATCTGCTTTTTGTCATTTTAAAATTAACGGGTATAAAAATGCAAGTCTTTGAGCGAGGGATTTCCTCTAACCTGAACGGGAAGAATAATTATTTCGTCTGTTTCAACATTATAGTTGTGTCCGAATTCTACAAACTTTCCCGAACCGACAACCGTACCGTCATATACCGGCCAAAAACTGCCGTATTCATCTTTTATAAGTATCTGAAACTTTTCAATGCGTTGTGATTTGGTAAGGTCTTCTCTCATACTGACAAGTGAGAACTTATGAACATTTTTAAACCTGACACTTACAGCAAGTTCGTTATCTTCGAAGGTATAGCCTTCCTTATTTTCAGTAAGACGGTTATCCCCCTGGATATATTCCCCTTCTTTTGTGATAAGCGAAACCGATATCGGAGTGACTTCGTTTCTGAAAGGCTCTGCAATCAGTTTAGTGAATTCACGGAGCCTTTTTATTTCACTTTTACCGATAAGGCCGTTCTTCTGCGGTGGAATATTAAGAAGCATTGAGGCATTGCCGCCAACAGTATTTTTATATATCTGTGCCAATGTTTCAGCACTTCTGCCGCGGTGAGCGTGAGCAAAAACATTACTTGTGTGAAACCATCCCAGATTAATTGAAACATCGGCTTCTGCAGGTTTGAAAACAAGATTTTTATAATTTCTGAGAAGTTCTCTTGAACCGAGGTCTTCATCACGGTCACTGAGTTTCTGTGCCATTTTCTTTGTTTCACTTGCATCCTGCTGTGAATTATCGGCAACGGCTTGAGCACTGTCTTTTTCGTCAGGAATTACCGACCATTCACTTTTACGCACTTTGCCGCCTTCGTTACCAATCCATCTGACATCGGGTCCGCTTATGGATATTACTGCATTTGGCTGATGTTTTCTTATGGTTGCGTAATATCTTTCCCAGTCGTAAACCTGTTTTTTTCCGTTGGGACCTTCTCCGCAGGCACCGTCAAACCACACACAGAAAAGTTCACCGTAATTTGTGCAAAGTTCCGTCAGTTGATTTACGAAATAATCGTTATACTCATCTGTTCCGTAGGATTTTTCGTGTCTGTCCCAGGGAGACAGATAAACACCGAGTTTCAATCCGTATTTGCGGCAACTTTCGGAAAGTTCTTTTACAATGTCTCTTTTAAACGGCGTGTTCAGCACACAGTGGTCGGTATATTCGGTATGGAAAAGGCAGAATCCGTCGTGGTGCTTGGCAGTGATAATTATACCTTTGCTGCCTGTGCTTTTAAGCACCTCGCACCACTGATCACAGTCGAGTTTTTCTGGATTGAAACGGGAAATATCTTCGTTACCGTTGCCCCACTCTCTGTTATAAAATGTGTTTATTCCGAAGTGAATGAAATTATAATATTCCATTGAAAGAAAATCAAGTTGACGTTTTGAAGGCACAACAGATGTTATTCTTTCTGTTTCCTCTGTGTTGAGTTCTGCGCCGTTATTGTCAATACACCAACCGTATGTGAGTTTTTCCATAATTTTTCCTTTCTATGTTAAAAAAAGGCGGAAAACCGCCTTTTTTATTCATACATAAAATAAATATCAAGTCCCTTAACGGTGTATGAAACTCCGTTTTCCTTTAGTGCGGCAGTAACACCTGAAAGCATTTCGTAATCTTTCATTGTGATTCTCATATCAAGTTTCATTGTATCAAATTTGCCGTATTTGTTGCCGGGAAGAAAGCCTGTGCACCACCAGTAGAAGCCGTAAGGTCTTGAGAATTTTTCTATCCACTGCCCCTTTGAGTTCTTCATCAGAAATGTCATTGACATTTTGAGCATTTCACTGTCAGAAGCTGCATCGTAGTGCTTGACAGCTCTGTCTTTGGGCTTTGTATAAACACCTACTTCAGCACCGTAGAAGACAAGTCCGTACTGACCTTTCCAAAGCTGAATCATCCAGTCTTTGTCCTGATATTCAAAGCGAAGTCTCATAGTATCAAAACTGATGAGAGTGAAAGGTCCCATAACATCAAAGGCTTCGTTGTAACCGACAACTCTCTGCCAGGGGTCTGCCGAAGTGTAAAAGCATTTTTCCTTTGGATCATAGAGGTATCCTAAAATACCGCTTTTTTCCATTTCTTCGGAATAGATACTGTCGGAATCGCCTTCACTTTCAAAGAATACGGAAACAGACTCACACTTTTCTGAGTGAACCTTTTTGCCGCCTGCATATACATAGGCGCTTACAGAATATCTGTAAGTATCGGTTTTGGTGAGATTCTTAACATTAAAAGATGTTTTTGTTGTTGAGCCGACAGTTTTCCATGTGCCGTTCTGTGCACTGTAGGAATAAACTGTGTATCCCTTTGCAGAAGCAACCTTTGACCAGGAAAGTGAAATACCGTTATCGGAATTCAGTGCACCTTTAAGGTTTTTTGGTGCTGCCGGCCTTACTGTGCCCGTAATTTTATCGGAATAGGCTCCGTAAGTTGTTTTTCCGTCGGATTTAAGATAGGTACGGATTTTATATTCACCGGGTGTTTTTGCATTATCACCGCTGATTTTATAACTTGTTTTGCTTGTTGTTTTTATAACCTTCCACTTACCTGTTGCGCTGTCATACTTTGCAATTTTATAGCCCGTTACACCTGAAACCTTGTTCCATGAAAGAGTGTAACTGCTGTCAGTAACATCTGAAACGGTAAATCCCACAACATCGGGAAGTTTTGTTGTAACTGAAACCGCAGAAGATGCAGCACCGTATATAACTGAGCCTGATTTCACATAAGCCTTGACACAAAACTTATATGTGGTGGTACTTTTGAGATTTTTAACTGTGTAAGTTGTTTTTGTTGTGTCAGCAACCTTCTGATACTTTTTCTTGCTGCTGTTATACTGATAAACCGTGTAACCTGTGGCTTTTGCATTTTTATCCCACTTGAGAGTGATGCTTGAGCCTTTGACACCGGAAGTTCTGAGACCCGTTACTTTTTTGGGAGGGATGACAGTTTTGACGGTGTTTGAAAAAGAGTCGGAATACACCTTTTTGCCGTCAGATTCTTCATAGGCTTTAACACGGTACTGATAAGTTTCACCCTGTGTAACCGTAGTATCTTTATATGTACGGGAAGAAGTGTATTTGATTGCTTTCCACTTTTTTTCACCTGACGAATATCTGTAAAGGCAGTATCCGTCAGCATCTGAAACAGCTGACCAGGAAAGGCTGACTCCGTTTATGCCTGAAGATTTGAGTGTAAGGGTTTTAACACCGCTTACGGCAAAAGCCATACTTACGGTTGAAAAAACCATAAGCATACACATAAAAACTACAAATGCTGATCTTATAATTTTTTTCATAGTTTTACTCCTTTTTCCATAAGGCAAAATAAAAGGTTATGCTATCTGAACACCTCCGAAAGGTCTTACGGAAAGCACATAGGCTGCATCGTCACCGAAAAGAGCCTTCATTGCACCGGTATATTCTTCAACCATTGCATCGGGTACAAAAGCCTGAATGGTACCTGCAAAACCGCCGCCGTGAACTCTCCATGCGCCTTTACCCGAAAGAAGTTGTTCACTGAGGCAAAGTGCAAGTGACAAGGGCTGGTCTGCGCCTGCTTTCTGTGTATAAACATTCTGATTATACATATATGATGAGAAACCGCTTTTAATTATAAGTGATTTGAATGTTTCGAAATCGTTTTCTGAAAGAGCCTTGGTCTGCATAACAACTTTTTCGTTTTCGCCGTAATAGTGAAGTGCTCTGATAACTGCTCTGGGGCTGACTTTTTTTGCAATATCCCCGGCGTTAATAATTACATCTTTTTTGTCAACTTCACGAAGAACTTTTTTGCCGAAATATTCAGCAACCATTTCCATTTCGCGACGGACTGCAGCGTAATCGTCTGTAAGGTCTGAGTGGCTGCCCTTTGTGTCAACGATAACAAGGCTGTGACCTGATTTTTCAAAATCGAAATCAATCTTCTTTACAACAGGCTTTGATGTATCTTCAAAATCGATAGTAACGAAGGAGCCTACTGAACAAGCCATCTGATCAAGAAGTCCGCAAGGCTTGCCGAAATAAACATTTTCACTGTACTGTGAAACTTTTGCAATTTCAATGGGATCAACCTTGCCGTCATTGTAAAGATGGCTGAGCATTGTGCAAACAAGCACTTCAAAAGCAGCGGAACTTGAAAGACCTGAGCCTGAAAGCACCTGTGAAGCAGTTGTTGCATCAAAACCGCCCACATTGTATCCGAGTTCCTTGAAGCGTGCTGCAATACCTCTGATGATTGACTGGCTTCTGCCCTTTTCATTTTCTTTAACAGAAAGGTCGCAACATTCAACGGTATCCATAGGATAGCCGGCAGATTTGATTCTGATTATGCCTTCGTCATTTTTTGAAGCCACTGCAATTGCATCAAGGCTTATACCTGCCGCAAGAACAAGTCCGTGGTTATGGTCTGTGTGGTTACCGCCGATTTCACTTCTGCCGGGAGCAGAGAAAAGTGCAACTTCTCTTTCTGAGTTTTCTCCGAAGAGTTCTGTGAATGCAGCCATAACTTCAAGATACCTTTTATACTGTGCAGAAATTGCATCCTTTTTGTATACCACTGCAAACTCTTCATCAAGAAGTCCTTTTTCAAGTTTTTCCTTCATTTCGCAAAATTTCATCATATTTATCTGCCTTTCTTTGTTTTAGATGAGAAAACCCACAGGATTTTCTCTGTTTTATTGTTAAGATACAAGGTGTATCAAAAATTACATATTAATTATCACTCGTTTTAAACAACAGATTATTTTTTATAAATGATACTCCGCTGACGGACAGAAGTACCAGACCCGAAAAGATGAGCAGCGGAATAAAAGGTACTATAAATCCGAAAGATGCAGGGTCAAAAACGTTTCTGCCGATTGTGACATAAGTAAAAATCTTGTATGAAAATCCGAGAAGGGATATTATTACATATTCCCAGAGTTTTATGTCTGTGCTTCCGTAAAGGGTGCTGACAGAGCCGAGAGGAATTCCCGGTATAAGACGGCTGAAAAACAGTACCGCCTTTGAGCCTGCCTTACTGCTGTCGATAAAATTGTGTGCTTTATCGTATTTGGCGAGTATTTTTTCAGCATTACCGCCGCCGTGTTTTCTGCCCCAGAGGAACTTTGCAACAAAGAATATTCCCATTCCCACAATGTTGATTGCCGCCGCAATATACCACTTGAAAATAACAGCACTTGCAACGCAGATGCAGGAAAGAGGAAACCATGGTATGAATGACTTGATGGTGTAGTTGATAAGAATTACCACGACGGTAATCCAGGTTGCACCGTAGGTCTGAATCCACAGTTCAAAGTTATTCAGGGTGTCGGTATATCGGGCATACCAACGAAGAAACTCCTGAGTGTTGAAAAGCCTTAAAAGAATCATAAGCACAAGAGCAAGAAGAAAACAGAAAAACGCTGCCGACGAAAAACTGTATGATATGGCTTTTTTGTTTTTCAAATCCTCTCCCCCTTCTTTTGTCCCTTGACATAATATATCAAGTTTATTCTAACATTATTTGAACTCAACCGTCAAGTATATTTTTATTATATATGAATTTTAAGGTGACAAAAATGATATTTTGTGATAGAATACATTAAATATTAAAATTATAAGTAAAGGAAGATTTATTATGAAACTTGTTGTTCTTGACGGTTATGAAGCCAATCCCGGTGATCTTTCATGGGACTGGATGCACGAACTTGTTGATGAAGTTGTGATTTATGATGCAAGTGAGCAGGAAGAAGTTGTTGAAAGAGCAAAAGATGCCGATATACTTGTGACAAACAAAAAACTTCTTACAAAAGATGTGCTGTCACAACTGCCGAAGTTAAAATATATATCCACTCTTGCAACGGGATATAATATGATTGACAC
>JAZOAX010000032.1:0-2807 GCA_045595685.1 Acutalibacteraceae bacterium | reverse complement strand
CTCTTGCGGTGCCCAAAATTAATTATTGACTGAGTACAGGAAAATTTTTAAATTAACACTCCCCTGTCAGCCATACAATTATATTGTTTATATATAAAAAAGTCAAGGCATTTTCTTTAAAACAAAACTAAAAAAATTTTTTCGACAAATTATAACGCGTTTCGTGGTTTTTTGTTGATAATATATAATTGATAATTGAAAAGGTGGTATTAAAAATGGAAAAATCGATTGATAATTGCAGTCACTTAAAAGAAGATGAACTTGAGTTTATAAACACATACAGAAACTTACCTGAGGAAATTAAGCCAATTGTTCTGGAGTTGCTTTGCAATAAAACTCTTTCATACTATAGCGAATCCCAATAAAAAAGGCATCGAAAAAATCGATGCCTTTTTTAATTTAAAAGCAAACTTTCAAGTTGACTCATTTTTTCTTTATCAGGCTCGGGAGTATCACTTAAAGGGAATTTAATTCCCATTTTGTCATATTTGACCTGACAAATTTTTCTGAAGGGTAAAAGTTCAACTTTATCGACACAAGTGTATCCGTCTTTTATTTGCTTGAGTTTTACAATATTATCTTCCGTATCATTCAAAGAAGGTATGATAACCTGTCTTAAAGTTACGGGTATATTCATTACATTCGCATAACAAAGAAAGTCAACCGCGTCAGACATTCTGCATCCTACATACTTATTATACATATCTTCAGATGTGTACTTTATGTCGAGTAAAATTCTATCCGTGACGGTCAGGAGTTTTTTTACACCTTCATCAACAATACCTCCGGAGGTATCAAGACAGGTGTTAATCCCCTTCTCATGACAGAGTCTGAACACATCATACACAAAATCTGCCTGCAAAAGAGGTTCACCGCCTGAAACAGTTATACCTCCTTCGTCTTTGAAATACTCCTTATAACGAACAACACGGTCAACAATTTCCTTTGCAGTATACTCCTTGCCTTCTGTAAAACTCCAGGTATCAGGGTTGTGACAGCAGGCACACCTACGGTTACAACCTTGAACAAAAACCACAAATCTGACGCCCGGTCCGTCAAGAGTACCCATACTCTGAAAGGAATGTATCAAACCTTTTTTCATAACACTCACATACTTTCGTGGAATGTACGGCTTATTACTTCTCTTTGCTGTTCTCTTGACAGTTTATTGAAGTTAACAGCATAACCCGAAACTCTGATGGTAAGATTAGGATATGCTTCGGGGTCTTCATAAGCTTTCTTAAGTGTTTCACGGTTCAGCACATTAATATTGATGTGGTGTGCCTTTTTTGCAAAATAGCCGTCAAGAATAGTTACAAGATTATTGACTCTCTCTTCTTCAGTTCTTCCGAGTGCTTCGGGAGTAATCGAAAACGTGTTTGAGATTCCGTCTCTGCAATCATCGTAACTGATTTTTGCAACTGAATTAAGAGATGCAAGTGCACCGTTCTCTTCTCGGTTATGCATAGGATTTGCACCGGGTGCAAAAGGAGCAGTTGCCTTTCTGCCGTCAGGTGTAGCACCGGTATTTTTGCCGTACATAACATTAGAAGTAATAGTAAGAACTGACAAAGTATGAATTGCGTGTCTGTATGTTGAGGTCTTTCTCAATTCGGTAATAACCTTGTGAGTCATATCCTTGGCAATAAGGTCAACTCTGTCATCATCATTACCGAATTTCGGAAAATCACCCATTGTTTCAAATTCAGTAATGAATCCCTCTCTGTTTTTTATAGGGTGCACATTTGCAAATTTAATAGCACTGAGTGAATCTGCAACAACAGAAAGGCCTGCAATACCGAAAGCCATAAAACGCTCAACATCAGTATCGTGAAGTGCCATCTGTGTTTTTTCGTATGCATATTTGTCATGCATATAGTGGATAATATTCATTGTGTTAACATAAAGTCTGCTGAGCCAGGCAATATATGTGTCAAAACGAGACATAACCTCATCGTAATCGAGTTTTTCAACATCCATCACAGGCATCTGAGGTCCGATGTGCATACCGCTTGTTGTATCGTATCCGCCGTTGATTGCAATAAGAAGAAGTTTTGCAAGGTTGCAACGTGCACCGAAGAACTGCATCTGCTTACCGATTTTCATTGCAGAAACACAGCAAGCGATAGCATAATCATCACCGTAAATCGGTCTCATAACATCGTCATTCTCATATTGAATAGAATCAGTATCAGCAGAAACTTTAGCGCAGAACTTTTTAAAGTTTTCGGGAAGTGATGTTGACCAGAGGACTGTAAGATTAGGTTCAGGAGAAGAACCAAGGGTATAAAGAGTATTGAGTATACGGTAACTGCTCTTTGTAACAAGAGTTCTTCCGTCCTCACCCATTCCTCCGACAGCCTCAGTAATCCACATAGGATCTCCGCCGAAAAGTTCATTGTACTCAGGAGTACGAAGATGACGAGCGATTCTTAACTTCATTACAAAATCGTCAATCAGTTCCTGAGCACCTTTCTCGGTAAGTTTTCCGTTTGCGATATCTCTTTCAATGTATATATCAAAAAATGTGCTTACTCTGCCAAGCGACATTGCGGCGCCATTCTGTTCCTTAATTGCGCCGAGATAAGCAAAATATGTCCACTGGATTGCTTCACGTGCATCTGCTGCAGGCCCGCTTATATCAAAGCCATACATAGCGGCCATTTCTTTCATATAGCCGAGGAAAGCAATCTGTTGATAGAGTTCTTCATCCTGACGGATGTTTTCTGTATTAAAGGGTTTCTCGGAAAGTGCTGCCTTATCGGCCTTCTTTTCTTTGATAAGTCTGTCAATACCGTAAAGAGCAA
>JAZOAX010000031.1:0-1555 GCA_045595685.1 Acutalibacteraceae bacterium | reverse complement strand
CGGTGCAATTATGGCTGTGCCTGCACATGACCAGAGAGACTATGACTTCGCAAAGAAGTTCGGCGTAGATATTATTGAAGTTATCAAAGGCGGAGATATGTCTGTTGAAGCATATACCGGTGACGGTGAAATGGTTAACTCAGATTATCTCAACGGCTATAAAGATAAGAAGAGTTCAATTGCAAGAATTCTTGAAGAACTGGAAAAACAGGGTATCGGTGAAAAGGGTGTTCAGTACAAGATGAAAGACTGGGCATTCAACCGTCAGCGTTATTGGGGTGAACCCATTCCCATCGTACACTGCGATAAGTGCGGTATGGTAGCGGTGCCTTACTCAGAACTTCCTCTCAGACTTCCTGAGGTTGAAAACTTTGAGCCCGGCCAAGACGGCGAAAGCCCCCTTGCAAAAATTGAAGACTTCGTAAACTGCACTTGCCCCAAGTGCGGCGGCAAAGCAAAAAGAGAAACGGATACAATGCCTCAGTGGGCAGGTTCTTCCTGGTATTTCCTTCGTTATATTGATCCTCACAACGATAACGAACTTGCAAATATGGAAAAACTCAGATACTGGATGCCTGTTGACTGGTACAATGGCGGTATGGAACACGTAACACGTCACCTTATCTATTCACGTTTCTGGCACAAGTTCCTTTATGATATCGGTGCAGTTCCCTGCGAAGAACCTTATGCCAAAAGAACTGCTCAGGGGCTTATCCTTGGCCCCGACGGTGTAAAGATGAGTAAATCAAGAGGCAATGTTATTGACCCCAACGAAGTCGTTGATGTTTTCGGTGCCGATGTTCTTCGTACTTATGTTCTGTTTATGGGTGACTATGAACAGGCTGCTCCGTGGTCTGAAAACTCAGTTAAGGGCTGTAAGAGATTCGTAGACAGAATCTGGAACCTTCAGGAAATTCTCACCGACGGTAACGAATATACATCTGAACTTTCATCTTCTTTCCACAAGACCATCAAAAAGGTAACAGAAGATATCGAAACTCTTAAATATAACACTGCAATTGCAGCACTTATGACACTTCTTAACGCAATTTATGCAAAGGGTTCAATAAATAAAGCAGAACTCAAAACACTTCTTCTTCTTGTGAATCCCTTTGCTCCTCACGTAACAGAAGAAATCAACGAAGCAGTGTTTGGCGACGGTATGCTTGCAGTAACTCAGTGGCCCACTTTCGATGAAGCAAAATGCGTTGACGAAACAATTGAAATTGTTGTTCAGGTTAACGGCAAAGTGAGAGCAAAACTCAACATTCCTGCTGAAATTGAATCCGCTGATGCAATTGCTATGGCAAAAGCAGATGAAAAAATTGCTGCCGAAATTGCAGGCAAAACAGTTGTAAAAGAACTTTATGTTAAGGGAAGACTCGTAAATATTGTTGTAAGATAAGCAAAAAACTTAAAAATCAGACATATTATTGCATTTTTTCTCTTGACAACAGAAAAACATTAATGTATAATACTTTGCGTATCCTTGAATGGAAATATACCCCTGCTAACAGGTAAGGGAGGGAAATATAAATGAGTCAGGTAAAAGTTA
>JAZOAX010000030.1:0-6036 GCA_045595685.1 Acutalibacteraceae bacterium | reverse complement strand
TTTTTGAAAGGGGTAAAAATTCTTTCATAAATCACCTGTATTAATCTGATAAAACATCAAAATCATCGCTGCTTATTGTTTCAGAGCCTGCTTTCATTTCTAGATACTGAGCTCTTGATACAAGCACTCTTCTGGGTTTATTGCCTTCAGCAGCTGAAATATATCCGAGTTGCTCAAGTTGGTCCATAATTCTGGCAGCTCTCGCATATCCGACAGAAAGTTTTCTTTGAATTACGGTAGTTGATGCAGAATTGAGTTCAGTTACAATATCCATTGCATCGTCAATAAGAACATCATACTGATTATCGTCATCGTCAGATGAAGAAGCAGATGATTTCTTCTTAGTATCAACAACTGCATTCTTTTCAATCTCTTCCATGATTCCGTTATCGTATTCGGCATTTTCCTGCTCTTTTATAAAGGTTACAATCTTTTCAATTTCAGCATCGGAAAGGTATGCACCCTGAATTCTGACGGGTTTTGACATACCTACGGGATTGAAGAGCATATCGCCGTTACCGAGAAGTTTTTCAGCACCGATTGCATCAAGGATAGTTCTTGAGTCCACCTGAGAGGAAACTGAAAGTGAAATTCTCGACGGAATATTTGCTTTGATAATACCGGTAATAACATCAACAGACGGTCTCTGAGTAGCAACAACAAGGTGCATACCTGCAGCTCTTGCTTTCTGTGCAAGTCGGCAGATAGAATCCTCAACTTCCTTCGGTGATACCATCATCAAATCGTTAAGTTCATCAATAAAGATAACAATCTGCGGCATAAACTGAAGATTGAGTTCAGGATGTTCTTCAGCATACTTGTTGTATGATGCGATGTCACGCACTGCACAGTTTGAGAATGTTTTATATCTGCTGTCCATTTCACCAACAGCCCAGGCAAGTGAGCCTGCAGCTTTTCTTGCATCGGAAATTACAGGGACAAGAAGATGAGGAATTCCGTTATAAACAGTAAATTCAACCTGCTTCGGGTCAATCATAAGAAGTTTAACCTGTGACGGTGTTGCGTTATAGAGGATACTTGCAATCATAACATTAAGGCAAACGGATTTACCTGAACCTGTTGTACCTGCTATGAGAAGGTGAGGCATCTTAGAAAGATCCGCACAGGTGATGTTACCCGTGATATCTTTGCCGAGAGCAACATTGAGAAGTTTTCCGCTGTTTTTGCCTTTATTGTATTCTTCCGATGAAATCATTTCACGCATTGTTACTGTTGAGCGTGTTTTGTTTGGAACTTCAATTCCGACTGCAGATTTATTCGGAATGGGTGCTTCAATACGCACACCCGATGAAGCAAGTCCAAGTGCGATATCGTCAGAAAGATTTGTAATTTTGCTGATTTTAACACCGGGAGCCGGTGAAAGTTCATAACGGGTTACTGACGGACCTCGTGAAACACCGATAAGTTTTGTTTCTACACCGAAACTCTTAAGAACATCAACAAGTTTTCTTGCAGTGATTTTCATTTCTTCAGCAAAGTTTTCGTCCTTACCGAATTCGGGTTCATTAAGGCAATCTATTGACGGAAGCATATATTCTTTCTTGGGTTTAACATCTTCAACAAAGTTATTTACTTCATCAATATTCTTCTTTCTTGCTGCAGCAGCAGAATCAGCGGCATCTTTAACTATCTTCTTTGCTTTTGAAGAAAATTCTTGTCTTCTGTCTGCATATTCGTCGTCAACATCACTGTAAACTTCATCAGAAACATCATCAACAATTTCCTCATAATCTTCAGGAAGTGAAGTTTCTTTTACTTCGGGTTTGTAAGGAGTGCCGAAAGCATCTGTTTTTCTGCCTGAGCCTGTAGAAATAAGGTCATCCCCTGCAAATCTTGCACAACTGCCAGCAGGAGCACTGCCGCTTGAAGCGGCTTTATCCGGGTAAGTAAACACCTGCTCATCAGGACGGTAAGGCTTAAGTGTCCTCTGATAAGGTTTATGTGAAATGGGAGTACTTCTGACTTCGGTTTTAACCGGTTTAGCAGCAGTTTTTGGCTTTTCAGGTTCTTCTGTATCTTTCAGAGGATCGTTTTCAATTTCTGTTTCGTTGAAATCAAAGAAACTTGCGCCGATATCTGCACTGTCAGTTTCACTATCGGCAACTTCTTCACTTTCTTCATGAACTACATCGTTCTGTGATTCAGCTTCTTCAAGTTCCTGCTGTCTTCTTTCTTCACGGATACGGCGCTTTTCTTCCATACGGACTCTTGCCTGCTCACCTGTTTCATCAATCTTTTCTTTACCACCGTTTATTAGACCGGAAACAAGATTACCGATTGAGTTAAGGCTGATTCCGAACACGACCAGAACGCTGATGAAAAGAAGTGTTAAAACAACAACAAAGGCACCTGCTTTTCCGCAACCTACAAGGAACAGTCCGCCAACAAGAGCGCCTACAATGCCTCCGCACCAGTGAAGCGAAGTAACGCCCATATCCCAGCCCGTTTCAGCGGCGTGAGAAAGGTGTTCGCTCCATTCAGCCATATTACCCTGATTGACACTGTAGTTAAAAAGATGCACCAAGGAAAGAAGCATTATAAGGAAAAACACAAAGGACAGGTTTGTTTTAAGAAGACTCTTTTTGAGATTATTAAGAGATATTCTGATTCCGACAACAATAAGGAATCCGACCACAATAAACAGACCGATTCCAAAAAATGAAAACAGTGCCGCTCTTACGGTCTCCCAGATGTTTGAGCCGTGAATAACTGCAAAACATCCGAGAATTATGCCCGAAATGAGATAAACGAGCATAACTGCATTTCTGTGAGTTTCAAGAACACTGAGTCTTTCCCCTGAATTCTTACCGACAACCTTTGTCTTGCTTTTAGTTGTCTTCTTTTTAGTATTTGATTTTTTTGCAGCGGTTTTCTTTTTGGTACCGCTCTTTTTCTTAGTATTAGCCATTTTTATATCTCCGGAATTATATAATAAAAGAAATTGTTCCTATGAACACACCGAGCACAACAGAATAGATGCTGAAAAACAGATATAACTTTTTCATATTGACCTTGCCTGAAAGAGAAACCATAAGCGCCGCAGTGAGAATAACAGCGACAAGACCTATAATCACTGAAATTGGGTCTACAACGATATCACTCACGAGAAATCTTATAACCTTAATAAGATTGAATGAGAACACCTGAGGAGCAAGATACAAAAAAATTTCACGTGTTATTACTGTAGGTTCAACATCGCATATTATAAGATTTGTTGCTGACACTGACACTTTTGACACGCCCGGTATCATCTGAGAAACGAGGTTGTAAAGAGTCATTCTTATAACATCTTCGGATTTTGCACCGCGTTTTTTACGCTTTACCTCTTGCTTAGTATACCAGATTGATATAACAAGAAACAACCCGCAGATTATACTTGCTATACACACGATAAGCAGACTGCCCGGTGTGAGAAACTTATCGAAATAATCACACAGAAGCGTATCTGACGAAACAGGTATAAACAGAATTAATGAAGGTATCATTGAAAAGAAAATACCTTTTTGTCTTTCTCTGTATGCAAGGGTTGTTTTATCTTTAGATTTTGAGAAAAGAGATTTAAAAGACTTTATGTAAATTTTTCTTAAAGCCACAAAAACCGTAAATGAAAATGCCAACATAAAAAGTGAATAATAAAAACCAAGTATTTTTTCGTCTGCCGAGCCGTTAAGAACACAATTCATAAATGAATAATGTGCCGCAGACGATGTGGGCAACGGTGCAGTGAGGCCTGTAAAAATTGCCAGAATCAGAATTTTAAGATACTCTATCATTATACTTCCTCCATAATAAGCAAGTCAATTTATTCATTCTTAGATTATAGCATATTTTTTTGAATTGGGCAAGTGTTTTATCATAATGTGACGTACATAAAAAAGGACTGCCGCACTTAATTAAGTACGGCAGTAAAAATTATTCTTCTGTCTGTTCTGTTTCTGCTTCCTGCGAAACGGTTTCTGTTTCAGTTACAACTTCAACTGATTCTTCATCGGCAGAAATATCTTCACCCTTCATAAGTTTTTCAAAATCAACACCGTCAATTTTTTCATGAACAATGAGATATTCAGCAACAACATTGAGTTTTTCTCTGTTTGATTCAATGATTTCCTGACATTTATCATAACAGTAAGTGATAATTTTCTTGATTTCGGCATCAATATCAGATGCAACAGCCTCAGAATAGTTTCTCATACTGCTGTAATCTCTGCCAAGGAAAACTTCACGGTCGGATGAACCGAACATAATAGGTCCGAGTGTGTCACTCATACCGTATTTCGTTACCATATTTCTTGCAATTTCAGTTGCACGTTCAATGTCATTTGAAGCACCGGTTGAAATATCTCCGAGCACAACTGCTTCAGCAACACGACCGCCGAGAAGTACTACGATATCATCAAGCATATCCTGCTTTGAACGGTAACTTCTGTCTTCAGAAGGAAGAGACATTGTGTAACCGCCTGCTCTGCCTCTGGGAATAATCGAAATCTGATGAACGGGATCCTGATCGGGAGTGAAATAAGTTGCAAGAGCGTGTCCCGCTTCATGATAAGCGGTGAGTTTCTTTTCCTTATCACTGATTTTCTTTGATTTCTTTTCGGTACCTACAACGCATTTGATTGTTGCTTCTTCAATTTCAAGCATTGTAATTGCTTTTTTCTTTCTTCTTGCTGCAAGAAGTGCTGCTTCGTTAAGAAGATTTTCAAGGTCAGCACCTGTAAAACCTGCAGTTGAACGTGCAATTACGGAAAGATTGACATCGGGAGCAAAAGGTTTGTTTCTTGCATGAACTTTGAGAATTTCTTCTCTGCCCTTTACATCAGGATAACCTACTGTTAACTGACGGTCAAATCTTCCCGGTCTGAGAAGTGCAGGGTCAAGAATGTCAGGTCTGTTGGTGGCTGCAATGATAATTACACCTTCGTTAGCGCCAAACCCATCCATTTCAATAAGAAGCTGATTAAGAGTCTGTTCTCTTTCGTCGTGTCCGCCGCCCATACCGGCACCACGGTGACGTCCAACTGCATCAATTTCATCAATAAAAAGAATTGACGGCGAGTTTTTCTTGGCCTGTTCAAAAAGATCTCGAACTCTTGAAGCACCGACACCTACATACATTTCAACAAAATCAGAACCTGAAATTGAGAAGAAGGGAACCCCCGCTTCGCCCGCAACGGCTTTAGCAAGAAGTGTTTTACCTGTACCCGGAGGGCCGACAAGAAGGACACCCTTAGGAATTCTTGCACCAAGAGCACTAAATTCTTCGGGAGATTTGAGGAATTCAACAATTTCTTCAAGTTCTGCCTTTTCTTCATCTGCGCCTGCAACATCTTTGAAGGTGATTTTTGTTTTCTGATCCTTACCTAGTTTAATTCTTGCTTTACCGAAAGCAATGGTTCTGTTAGTTTCATTCTGGATACTCTGACCCATTTTACGATACATAAAGAACGCACCTGCTACCATAAGAACAGTGAGAAGCAGTGTGGGAAGTATACTTGCCCACAATGCGTTAGAAGAACCTCTGATATAGTCATATTTAATTGGTGTTTCAGGGTTTTCAAGGTTATACTCAGTTACATAATAGTGCACATCGTTAATGAAGATTTCTACGTTAGGCACTGTGTACTTGTTTTTTGTGTCGTTACCCTCGAGTTTATACTCAAGTGCACCGCTTCCGAGGTTGAGAGAATACTCAGTTACCTGACCTGTTCTGAAACTGTTGATAATTTCATAATACTGAGGCTTATCCTGTCTGGTTTTACCGCCGATTGAATATGCCATTGTAAGTATAAGAAGAACAGGAACTATAAGGTAAAGATAATTTCCCCATTTGGGCGCTGCTTTGTTTGGGGTATTGCTGTTATTGTTCAATAAATGTTCACTCCTTTATTTCACTGTAAACTTCCGGCTTAAGAATACCGATAAAAGGAAGATTACGGTAATACTCATCATAATCAAGGCCGTAGCCTACAACAAAAGCATCGGGCACCTGTGTGCCTGTGTACTTGAGTTTAAGTG
>JAZOAX010000029.1:0-2973 GCA_045595685.1 Acutalibacteraceae bacterium | reverse complement strand
TGAATGTCTTTCAGGTGTGCAGACCATTGCAGACGGCATTGCAGTTAAGCAACCGGGTGAAAACACCTTTGAGCTTGTAAAAAAATATGTTGATGATATCGCTCTTGTAACAGATGACGAAGTGGCTTCTGCAATACTTGCCCTTATAGAAAAGCAGAAAATGATTGCTGAAGGTGCAGGTGCAACGGCAGTTGCTGCGGTAATGTTTGATAAATTGGGACTCAAAGGTAAACGAGTTGTTGCAGTTGTATCAGGCGGTAATATTGATGTTACAAGTCTTTCAAGAGTTATAGACAGAGGTCTTCTCAATTCCGGCAGGTCATCAAGTCTTTTAATTGAGCTTATTGATAAACCCGGTCAGCTCAAGGAAATTTCACGGATTATTGCCGATTGCGGTGGTAACGTTACAGGGGTTCACTACGAAAAAGGCAACACCGAAAGTGTTAACGGTTGTTTTCTCAGAATCGAAATGGAAACAAGAGATTATGAACACGTTAATTTAATAACTCAATCTCTTCGAAATGAAGGATTTAATGTGATTTGAAAGGAGTAAAAATACCATGAAAAAAGTTGAAACAAAAATGGCTCCGGCGGCAATCGGACCTTACTCACAAGCAACAGAAGTGGGTAACCTCATTTTTACCTCCGGACAAATTCCGCTAAACCCCGAAACCGGCGTTTTGGAGGGTACAGATATTAAAGAACAAACCCACAGAGTTTGCAAAAATCTTAAAGCGGTACTTGAAGCCTCGGGAGCATCTCTCGAAAAGGCAGTTAAAACCACTTGCTTTTTAAGTAATATGGATGATTTCGCAAAGTTCAACGAGGTTTATGCCGAATATTTCACCGAAAAGCCAGCACGTTCTTGTGTGGCAGTTAAAGAGCTTCCTAAAGGTGCTTTAGTTGAAGTGGAAGTAATTGCTGAAAAGGAGTGAAGAGCTATGATGGATTCAAATAAATACCGAGTGGGATATTTCCCTGTAGATAAAAAATATAACAAATGGGTAGAGAAAGACCATATTGAAAACCCTCCCGTATGGTGCAGTGTTGATATGCGTGACGGTAACCAAAGCCTTGTTATTCCAATGAGCCGTGAAGAAAAGCTTGAATATTATAAGGTTCTTCTTGATGTGGGCTTTAAGGAGATTGAAGTAGGCTTTCCTGCCGCAAGTGAAACAGAATATGAGTTTTTGAGAATTCTTATTGACAATAATATGATTCCCGATGATGTTACTGTTCAGGTGCTTACTCAATGCCGTGAGCACATTATCAGAAAAACATTTGATGCCTGCAAGGGTGCACCAAGTGCCATTATTCATTTTTATAATTCCGTAAGTGTTGCACAGCGTGAGCAGGTTTTTAAAAAATCAAAAGAGGAAATCAAGCAAATTGCAGTTGACGGTGCAAAGCTTGTAAAAAAGTTAGCAAGTGAATATGACGGTAATTTCCGATTTGAATATTCACCCGAATCCTTTACTGGAACAGAGACTGAATATGCTTTGGAGGTTTGCAATGCCGTTCTTGATGTTTTAGAACCAAGTGAAACAAACAATGTAATTATCAATCTTCCTGTAACGGTTGAAATGAGCCTTCCCCACGTTTACGCTTCGCAGGTTGAATATATGAGCGAAAACCTTAAATACCGTGAATATGTAACTCTTTCCCTTCACCCTCACAATGACAGAGGAACAGGTGTTGCAGATACGGAGCTTGCACTCCTTGCAGGTGCAGACCGTGTTGAAGGTACACTTTTCGGCAACGGCGAAAGAACAGGTAATGTAGATATTATCACTCTTGCAATGAATATGTATTCCCACGGTGTTGACCCGAAGCTTGATTTATCAAATATAACAGAGCTTGTTGAGGTGTATGAGCGTTGCACAAGAATGCATGTGTATGATAGAGCTCCATATGCAGGTGCACTTGTGTTTGCCGCATTTTCAGGCTCTCACCAGGATGCTATTGCAAAGGGTATGAAATACAGAAATAAAAATAAGCTTCATCAATGGAATGTACCGTATATTCCCATTGACCCGAAGGATATCGGACGTACATACGACGCTGATGTTATCAGAGTTAACTCTCAATCAGGCAAGGGCGGTATCGGTTATCTTCTCGAACAGACCTTCGGTTATAACTTACCACCGAAAATGCGTGAGCATTTCAGTTACCTTTGCAAGGATATTTCAGACCACGAGCACAAGGAACTCAAAGCCGACGAAGTGCTCCGAATTTTCACAGAGAATTATCTCAACACACCATCTGCTATTAGTGTTACAGACTTTGAGTTCTCCCGTGAAAATGACGTGGTGAAAATTATCATCACATTTATGAAAGGCGAAGAAGAAACCGAAATGGAAGCAGAGGGCAACGGCTCTCTCAATGCAATAAACAATGCACTCAAAGCCTATACGGGCGAAGAATATACCTTGCAGGTGTTCACTCAACACAGTATGCAGGGTCAGGGCTCACAGAGCGTTGCCGCTTCTTATATCGGTCTTGAAAAAGAAAACGGTGATATGTTCTGGGGTGCAGGTACAGATACTGACGTTATTAAAGCAAGTACAAATGCACTTCTCAGTGCTTTCCACAATATGACAAAAGGAGATGACTGATAATGGGTATGACAATGACACAGAAAATTCTTGCTTCTCACGCAGGACTCGAAAGCGTAGTTGTAGGTCAGCTTATAAATGCAAGGCTTGATATTGTTCTCGGTAACGATATTACAACTCCCGTTGCTGTTAATGAGTTTAAAAAAGCAGGATTTAACAAAGTATTTGATAAAGACAGAGTGGCTATCGTTCTTGACCACTTCGTTCCCAATAAAGATATTAAGGCTGCCGAACAAAGTAAGACCTGCCGTGAATTTGCTTGTTCCCATTGTGTAAGTCATTTTTACGATGTCGGCAAAATGGGTATCGAACACGCACTGCTTCCCGAACAGGGCGTTGTTACTGCAGGTGACTGCAT
>JAZOAX010000028.1:0-1637 GCA_045595685.1 Acutalibacteraceae bacterium | reverse complement strand
AACGCCTGAGAAGTTTTTCTCCCGTTCCGTCATCCTCTGTTTTATAACTGCGACGGATAAATTCAAGGTGCTCTTCAACTGTGAGCAAATCGTACACTGCGGGCATTTCGGGAATGTAGCCCAACATTCTTTTGGCTTCAGCAGTTTTACTCTCTTTGCCGTTAAGAGTGATTTCTCCGCTGAAACGCAACAAGGAACAAATGCACTTGATTAATGTTGATTTGCCTGCACCGTTGGGACCAAGCAGCACTGCAATCTGCCCGTCCTCAATTGTGAGACTGACATTGTTGTTTGCAATGAGTTTATCATATTTTTTTGTAACATTGTTTACCGTCAGCATATATTTTTCTCCGAAACATAAATTTTAATCCGTCTTTTCTTTATTTTAGCACATTATTCTCACTTTGAACAGACAAAAGATAAAAAATTATCTCTGCCATTTTATTAAGAAATATGATTTAAACGCAACATCTTTTTTATATCGGTCATTATGATATTTTTCCGTCACCTTGTTGCATTTTAAGTTTTTTTAGTGTATAATGTATGAAAACATAGGTTGAAGGCATAATCCGAACTCGCCAACCTAAGGAGGAAAAATTATGGAAAAGGAAGTAAAAAAGCCTGACGGCCGCAGAGTCAGAATGACTAAACTGCTTCTTAAAGAAAGCCTTGTTGAACTTATGAAAATCAAGTCGATTCACGTTATCAGCATAAAAGAAATCTGTGAAGGTGCCGATGTCAACCGCAGTACTTTTTACCGCCATTATGACACACAGTATGACCTTTATGATGATATCATTGACGATATTTCGGAAGATATTTACAAAATATATCTCGCCTGCACCGAAGAAGGTCTCACCGTTACTCTCCTTTTAACAAAAATACTTTGCTACATCGAAGAAAACCGAGAAATGTTCCTTGTTATTCTCAGCGACAACGGCAACATAAGCCTTGGCGAAACATACAACAGAATCACATCAAGATTTATCAGCAGAGATGATGTGGGTGAACTCGGTGCTTATGTTGCACAGTTTATTGCAACGGGTATGACAAGCATTCTGTGGACCTGGCTTAACAAAGAAGACAGACGCCCTCCCGAACAGATTGCAGGCCTTATAAGTTACCTTATAAAGCACGGATTTAAAACTGCAGTTGATTTTGTTATAGGCAGCGGTGACAAAAACGAAGACAAAACCGAATAATGAAAAAACCATTGTAAAAGCCTCAGGCCGATACAATGGTTTTGTGTTTAAAGGTTAAGGTGACAGCAGTTGAACCAAATAAGGTTTAATGGGGCATATTTTCACCCCGACTGCGTTCAAAAGCCTCGAAAGGCGCCAGCCTTTCTGCGTTTTTCGCCTTGTCAGAATAAAAATCTTCTCCCATTAAACTTCGGAGAATCCTAAATGCCCGAGTTATAGTGTATTTGGTGATTTCTTCGACGAAGTAATACTTGCGTATTACGAGGAGAAAAATCTTCAAAGGTGCTGTAAATCGGGCATTTAAGACTTATTGGGTTCGATTGCTGTCACCTTATTCACAGGAGGAAAGATGAAACTTATCACTCTTAAAAACGGTCTGAGAATATTTCTTAATCCCTGCCCCGGACTGCGTTCGGCAATTGTCGGCGTGTGGGT
>JAZOAX010000027.1:0-4107 GCA_045595685.1 Acutalibacteraceae bacterium | reverse complement strand
CAGAACGACATGGCTACGATCCGACTTGAACTTCCGTTTCGCTTTCTTCCTGAGTTTCTTCTTCGGCATATTCACCCTCTTCACGCACTCTTGCGGGAATATCGGAAACAATTCTGCCGTTTTCTATGGTTACGATTCTGTGGTCGAACTGATGAACAAGTTCAAGGTCATGGGTTACAACAACAACGGTTGCACCAAGGGCATTGATTTTGTCAAAAAGACTCATAATTTCACCTGAAAGCACAGGGTCAAGGTTACCTGTAGGCTCGTCGGCAATAATTACTTCGGGGTTGTTTACAAGTGCTCTTGCAATTGCAACTCTCTGTCTTTCACCCTGTGAAAGCTGGTTGGGGAAATTCTTTGCTTTGGAAGAAAGGTCAACAAGTTTAAGAACATAACGCACTCTTTTTGTGATTTTCCTTTCACCCATACCGATAACTCGGAGGGCAAAGGCAATGTTATCGTATACGGTCATTTTCGGGATAAGTCTGAAATCCTGAAAAACTATACCGAGCATACGGCGAAGATACGGAAGTTCTCTTCTTTTAATTCTTTTAAGGTTATAAGGTCCCACAATAACTTCGCCCGTGTCAACCTTTTCCTGCCCCATTATAACGTTGAGGAATGAACTTTTACCTGCACCTGATGCACCAACGATGAAAACGAATTCACCGTCGTCAATTTTAACATTGACTTTATCAAGAGCAACGGCGCCGTTGGTTTTATACTTCATTGATACGTTTCTGAATTCAATCATAAATTACTTCTCTTTCTCCGGCTGTGCCGAAAGTCTGTTTTTGCTGCTTTGCTTTAACTGTTTATCTCGTTAAATAATCCTTGTAAAATCCGATTAGCCGACAATAATGCCGGCATAATCAAAAATTAATATTTAATGGGCTTTGCGTCGAGATATTTCTTAACCATAAGTGCTACTTTGAACACAATGGCATCGTCGAATTCTCTCAGGTCAAGACCTGTGAGTTTCTTGATTTTTTCAAGTCTGTAAACAAGGGTGTTTCTGTGCACGAAAAGTTTTCTTGAGGTTTCGGAAACATTGAGGTTGTTTTCGAAGAACTTCTGAATTGTGAAAAGTGTTTCGTGGTCGAGACCTGAAATTGAGCCTTTTTTGAAAATTTCCTTGAGGAACATTTCACAAAGGGTTGTGGGAAGCTGATAAATAAGTCTTGCGATACCGAGGTTTTCATAGGTAACAATTGTTTTTTCGGTGTCAAATACCTTGCCTACTTCAAGAGCAATCTGTGATTCCTTGAATGAACGGGGAAGTTCTTTGATACCTGTTACGATTGTACCGATACCGATGATTGCATTGATATAGAATTCGGTGTGGAGTGAATCAACAATGCTTCTTGCAAGTTTTTCAAGGTCTTTGATTTCGTTGCCCTGACGCACTTCCTTAACAAGAGCAATGTCTGTTTCGTTGATGTTGATAACGAAATCCTTGTTCTTATCGGGGAACAGGCCCTGGATTGTTTCGCTTACGGATACTTCCGATCTTTCTGCAGTTCTTATAAGAAGAACGCAGCGGGAAACTTCATTGTTGAAGCCGAGTTCTCTTGTTTTAAGATAGATGTCACCCTGAAGGATGTTATCGAGAATAACATTTTTGATAAAGTTGCTTCTGTCAAACTTAACATCATAATACTGCTTGATTCCGCCAAGTGAAATTGAAATGAGTTTTGCATAATTTGCGGCACTTTCATCGTTACCGTCAACAAAAATTGCACTGTCAGGATGATTCTGACCGCCTATTGCAAGAAAAGTTCTGCCGCCCATAACCTTTACTTCGGCTGAAGTAAGAATCTCTTTCATATCGGCAAAGCCTGTTTCGCCGATGCGTACAAGGTCACTGCAGCAAACTATTGTGCCTGTTGAATCAACAACGCCGATTGTACGGTCGATTGCATCTTTCATCTGATGGATGATTCCCTGGAATAATCTGTTAGACATATTAAGTGTCCCCCAACTTTAAATTTTGCACTAATTGGATATTTTGACTATTGTCACTTTCACCATTATACAGAATTTATCGGCATTTTGCAATATAAATGAGTAATTTTTTTATATAATTTTTTATTTTTTTAAAAATTATGAGAAAAAATTTGACATTTACGGCACTAAAGCCTTGTTTTTTGAGGTTTTTTTCGTCAATTTAGACATTGTTGATTTTTACCATAAAAAATCGGTCTGACCCATCAAAGATATACACCAGACGTTTTTTTCACAAACAGGTGTGCACTTTAACCAACAAAAACATTATAACGAAGGGACTTTAACTGCTCTTTAAAACTGTTGAAACAAGTTGTGAACTCTCTTTTTCACATTTTAGCGATTTACCACTTTACAAAGATAAACAATTGTGATATACTGTTCTCCTATCGTTCAGAATGGAGGAAAACCAATGAATTCATCAACCTTACAGATTTTTCTTGCTATGGCAGGCTATATGCTTATAGTTGTGGCAATCGGCCTTTTCTATGCCAAGCGTTCAAACAAAAGTTCCGAAGATTATTTCATCGGCGGCAGAACACTCGGTCCCTGGGTTGCAGCAATGAGCGCAGAGGCTTCCGATATGAGCGGATGGCTTCTGATGGGACTTCCCGGTGTTGCTTACTGGTGCGGTATTGCCGACGCAGCCTGGACTGCTATCGGTCTTGCCATAGGTACATACATCAACTGGCTTGTTGTTGCCAAAAGACTGAGAAAGTATTCTTCCGTTGCAGGTAACGCAATTACCATTCCCGAATTTTTCTCAAACAGATACCACGAAAAGAAAAACATTATTATGACACTTTCCGCAGTGTTCATTCTTATTTTCTTCACGGTTTACGCTTCAAGCTGCTTTGTTACCTGCGGCAAACTTTTCAGCACCCTTTTCGGTTACAGTTACCATTCAATGCTTATTGTAGGTGCAATTTTCGTTGTGTTCTACACCTTCCTCGGCGGCTTCCTTGCAGAAAGTGTTTCTGACTTTATGCAGGCTGTTGTTATGGTTATTGCCCTTGTGACAGTTCTTGTAACAGGCACAATGAATGCAGGCGGTATTGATGCCGTTATTGCAAATGCTCAGGCTATCCCCGGCTACCTTTCACTCACAAGTCTTGCTTCCCCCGTAACAGATGCAAACGGTGTTCAGCAGGTTGTTGACGGTGTTGCTCAGTTCGGTGAAAGTTCAAAATACGGTCTTCTTACCATTCTTTCAACGGCTTCATGGGGTCTTGGTTACTTCGGTATTCCTCAGGTGCTTCTGAGATTTATGGCTATCAGAAAAACAAGTGAACTTAAAAAGTCACGCAGAATTGCAACAGTATGGGTTGTTATTTCTCTGTTTGCCGCAGTATGCATCGGTGTTATAGGAAGATCCATTTTCCCCACAGAAGAAGCTCTTCTCACAAGCGGCGGTGCCGAAAGCGTTTTCATTCACCTTTCACAGTATCTTCTTCCCGCCCTTCTTGCAGGTGTTGTTATGGCAGGCATTCTTGCTGCAACAATCAGTTCCTCTGACTCATATCTTCTTATTGCTTCTTCCGCTTTTGCAAAGAACATTTATGAAAAGTCACCCAAGGCAACGGGTCTTTTCAAAAAAATCACAAAGAAAGACGCTGACGACAAATCTGTTATGTGGATTTCAAGAGTTGCACTTGTGATTATCTCTGCAATCGGTATTGCAATTGCATGGGACGAAGACAGTGTTATTTTCGATATCGTTTCTTTTGCATGGTCAGGTTTCGGTGCAACCTTCGGACCCATTATGCTCTTCTCACTTTTCTGGAAGAGAACAACCTACCCCGGCGCTATTGCAGGTATGGTTTCAGGTGCAGCAATGGTGTTTATATGGAAACTTGCCCTCAAGCCTCTCGGCGGTATTTTTGCAATATATGAACTTATGCCTGCATTCCTTGTTTCCTGCATTTTCATTGTTGTTATTTCACTTCTCACAAAGAAACCCTCAAAGGAAATTGAGGATGAATTTGAAAAAGCCAAAACAGCAGACTAACCCAACAAAGTTTAAATGCCCGAGTTGGGCGGCACTCCGCAAGGAAGTTAAGGTTTTTATCGAAGTCGGATCGTAGCCATGTCGTTCTGTGA
>JAZOAX010000026.1:0-7518 GCA_045595685.1 Acutalibacteraceae bacterium | reverse complement strand
TGGCAGTTCTTGAACTTCCCTACATCTTCGGCACACAGCCCGGCAGAAAGCCTGTTTGGGTTATCCTTATTGAGCAAATCAAGATGATGGATAAACTGCCCTGCACAATGTATCCCGGAGGAGGTACAGCAATGCTCACCGTTCGTCAGGTTGGTGAAGTTATTGTTGGTGCTGCTGAAAAGTCAAAGGGCGCAAAAGCATGGCCCATCAGTATGTATAACCAGACTTGGAAAGAATTCCTTAAAATTGTTTATGCCGCAAGAGGTATGGGAAACAACCGTAAAATCATCAGCATCCCCCCCTGGATGATGCGTATGGGACTTGGCGGTGTTAAAAAGGAATATGCCGCAAAGGGTATTGAAAGCGGTATCGATGTTGACGGCCTTGCAGATATTATGGACATCAACCTCTTTATTGACAAGAAGTACAGTGTTGAACTCGGCGCAACAGAGGATGACATTGTTGCTGCTATTACCGATTCAATTAAAGTAAGCCAGGCTGTTTTTGACGGCACAGCAAAACTTCTTGAAATGAAAGGCGAATGATTAATTCATCTCAAAACAAAAACGGGACTTACAGATGTAAGTCCCGTTTAATTTTTACCGTACCGACAAAGAAAATTTTCTCCGTCTCAGATAAACAACATAATATTACATAAGACCCATACACCAGATAACAACCAGTGCAGTTAATGTTACCAGTGTATCAATTGTAATTCCGTAGAACATCGGTTTGAGTCCGGCTTTTCTGAAGTCAGTAATACTCGTACTAAGACCGATGGCAGCCAAAGCAGTTACCATCAGAAATTTGCTGGTACCTTTTATAACGCCTGATGCAGCCGCAGGAATCCAGCCCACACTGTTCAGAACAGCCAACAGAAGAAATCCACCGATAAACCAGGGAATGATTTTCACCATATTCACTTTCTGTCCGTTATTTGCCGCCTTCATCTCTTTTTTCTTTATGCGGGTGCCGATATAGGCAAAAACCAGAACAGTAGGAATGATTGCAATGGTTCGGGTAAGTTTAACCATTGTGGCAAAATCACCTGCTATTTCAGAAAAAGCATATCCTGAAGCCACAACACTTGCAGTGTCATTAACCGATGTTCCCGCCCATATACCGTAAGCAATATCCGACATACCCAAAGCTTTACCCATAAGAGGATAAAGGGCAATCATAACCATATCAAAAAGGAATGTTGAAGACATAGCAAATGCTATATCCTGATCCTCTGCATCAATTACGGGGGCAATTGCCGCTATGGCTGAGCCGCCGCAGATTCCGGTACCTGCGGAGATAAGGTTGCCGAGTTTCCAGTTCAAACCGAAAAGTTTGCGTACAAAATAACCGCCGCCAAAGCACATAGCAAATGTAAATATCATTACAAAAAAGGTCTTTTTACCAACAGACATAATTGTATTGACAGACAAAGATGCACCTAAAAGGATAATTGCCGCTTTAAGAATTCTTTTTGATGTGAATTTGAGTGCAGGCTTAATCCATACCGGATGGAAAAAACTGTTGATGATTGTACCCATAAACAAGGCAATGATAGATGCACCCAACAACTCACCCGGAATAAGTTTTTCTATAAAAACAGACAAACCTGCCACCGCAAAGCATATTGCTACACCTAACACAAACATACCACGTTCTTTTAATTCAGATTTTACTTTCATAACGCCTCTCCTGAGATTTTTATAGTTTTCAGATTATTTTTGACAGAAGACAGACTGTCTCGACATGGGTGGTAGTAATGAAATTGCTACCACACGTTGTCGGAAACATATCCACTCCTACTGTTGTAGGGAACAGATCTATATGTTATACAATTCCCTCTACCCACATTTCTGTAAAATTTTTCGTCCAATACTCTTTAGGTAAAAGAAGAACTTGTTTACTCTCCGGTATCGCTAAAATCGGCAATAAATTTCCGCACAATTTTCTTTTTGGTAATAATTTTCTATAAATCATTGTGGGAATCATATGATATTCAACTGACCTTCCATTCGAACTTAATGTAAATGTAAAATCAGTCCTATCGTACTCGTCTGTTATCACTCGCGCCACTTCTTTCCATTCGTCTGGAACTGAATTCAGGTCTTGTCCTTTATAACTATAAATCCCCCACGCAATATCTTGAAGAACATCCGGTTGCTCCATAAAGTATGGATCTAATGAATACACTATTTGTGCAGGACAATCAAATGAAGGAAATCTTTTAAATAAAATCGTATTTGCTTGGACAATATGTGCATATATCACTTCACCTTTCTGCAAAAGTAGCGATTTGTTTTCATATATTTCAGACATTGGATCTTCTGAGTCAAGCCACGCTGGACGGCTTAGCTTTATATCATCTAATGGATTGCTTTTATAGTTTTCTCGCATCTGGAGCAACTCTTTATAAAAATCAAGTTCTAACATGAATACCCCTTCCTTTTATTTTCTTGACAGCAGAACCACCGTCTCCACATGGGTGGTGCGCGGAAACATATCAACGGCAGTTGCCTCTTTTGTTTCGTAGCCCAGTTCCGAGAAGACTTTCAGGTCTCTTGCAAGGGTTGCCGGGTCGCAGGAAACATAAACAACTCTGTCAGGAGCCATATCGGCAACAGTTCTGAGCACTTCTTCGGAACAGCCCTTTCTCGGTGGGTCAAGTATAACCACATCAGGTCTTATTCCCTCATCAAACAGTGTTTTTGCGGCACCCTTTGCATCGTCACAGATAAATCTTGCGTTTTCGATGTTGTTGAGTTTTACATTCTCTTTTGCATTTTCAATTGCCTGAGGAATAATCTCAACACCGATAAGAGTCTTTGCACTGTCTGCCATAGTAAGCCCGATGGTACCTGCACCGCAGTAAAGGTCAAGCAGAACTTCTTCACCCGTAAGGGCAGCATACTGTTTTGCCTTGCCGTATAAAAGTTCCGTTCCTTCGGGGTTTACCTGATAAAAAGAAAGAGGAGAAATACGGAACCTGAGTCCGCACAGTTCATCTTCAATAAAATCTTCACCCCATATAGTTCTGCATTCGTCGCCGAGAATAACATTGGTTTTGTCCGTATTTTTATTAAGCACTACAGACCTGATATTCTTCCCGGAAGACAAGAGCAGTTCAATAAGTCTTTCCTGCCTTGGTATGCTGTCGCCGTTAATTACAAGGCATACCATTATCTCACCCGTTTTCCATGCCTGGCGCAGATATATGTGCCTGAGAAGACCTTTTCCCGTTTCTTCACTGTATATTGTAACGGGATTTTCTGCAATGTACCGTCTTATAAGAGGGATTATTCCGTGAAAATCCTCACGCTGAAGAAGACAGTTGTCACTGTCAATAATTCTGTGAGAATGCTTTGAATAGAAGCCTATCTGTATATCCCCCTGCTCACTGAGGCCGACGGGAATCTGTGCCTTGTTTCTGTAATGGTCGGGATTTTTTATGCTGAGAATTTCTTTTGCCTCAATATCAAGACCGCCGATTCTTTGCAGAGCATCAGTCACGGTCTGCTTTTTGATTTCGAGTTCTTTTTTATAATTGATATGTCTGTAAGCACAGCCACCGCAACGGCTGTCGAAGTCGCAGTCCGATACTATTCTGCACTTGGCTTTTTTGATTATCTTTTTAATTTTTCCAACTGCATAATTCTTTTTCACCTTGATTATATGCACAAGCAGTTCATCACCCGGCGCAGCGCCCTCAACAAATACAGCCATATCTTCAAAACGACCTAAACCACTCCCCTGTGAAGTGAGAGTGGTTATGGCAAGTGTTATTTCATCATTCTTTTTAAGAACAGCCGATTTTTTCATATTTTATCACCGTGTGTAATAACTTGGGGTTACACCTTTATAAATAAGTTTGTGGGTATAGTTAACCTCATCTTTCCAGTCAACAAGAACTACTTCAAAATTGTCAATAAGAGTGAGTTTTGATGACTTGTGAGGCAGAACGTGCTGCTCAAAATCCGAAGAAAGATACGTGGGTACATTGACCATCTGAGATACTATATCGCTTTTTGAAAGGTCTGTTGTGATAAGAGGAAGAACTTTGTTGAGAAGAACATTCATCTGGAAGATATTCATATCTTTGATTTTTGAAGCAATTACGGTGAGAACCGTACGCTGTCTTTGTGTTCTTTCTCTGTCTGTGTCAATTTTACGAAGTCTTACATATTCAAGTGTCATGGGACCGTTAAGAACATAGGTTCCTGCACCTGCATATTCATAGCCGTTACTCTTGAGTTTACTCTTAAGGGCTTTTGCCTCTTTTGCCGTAAGAGTAATCGGTACGCCGCCGAGAACATCAATAATTTCCTGGAATGCACTGAAAGTGGTGCTGACATAGTTGTCAATGCGGATTTTATAGTTGGCTTCTATGGTATCCATGGCAAGTTGCGGTCCGCCGTATCCGTGTGCGTGGTTGAGTCTTGTGTTCTGATAACCGGGAATTGCAACATAAGCAGTTCTTGACAAGGATATAAGTTTAATTTTTTTTGTGAGTTTATTGATGCTTACAAGAATCATTGCGTCAGATCTGCCGTAAGGATAATTCTTTCCGCCATAGTCTATACCCATAAGAAGAATGTTCAGAACATCATCACTGTACCACACTTCATTATTATGGGCATTTTCCTCAATAAGTTTATCGTTCTGTTCGAGTTCTGCTTTGATATTTTCATCTTTTTTTGCTTCTTCAAGCAGAGCATCGTCATCCTCGTTGTCAGTAACAGGCTGGGGCTGTGTTGTCATTTCGTTATTGCTGATCTGGAAAATGTTGTCTCCGCCGCTTTTGATTACAACTCTGCCTGATTTTTCAATGAGAAATTCTGAGATGTGGCGTCTGCTGCCGTCTTTAAAAATTGCATTGCCCCCTGCATCAACAACAATTCCCGTTGCTGAAAGGAAACTGCCATCCTGAAAAACAATATTGCCGTCTTTGTAAATAGTCGTTCCGTCAGACAAAACAGCAAGTCCGTCGGCTGTAAGGTAAGAGCCATCTTTGAAAATTATACTGCCGTCGGGATTTTTAACGGAGCCGTCAGTATAGTATATTCTGCCGTCGGCAAGAGTGAATGAGCCGTCGGGATTCATCTGTGAAATATTTATGGTTATAAATTCACCTGTGCCCAGTTGCACCTGCGTTGTCTGTGCTTCGGTTGTGTATACAACAGACGGCGGAGCGGAGCCGTCATCGTAATTGATTTTATCAAGATAATGGTTGCCCACTGCAATTACCGTGCAAACAAGAAAAATTGTTACAGTAATACAGATTGTAACTATTTTGTGCTTATATATAAACTCTGTAAAAATGCCGAAATTCTGCAAAGCCTTATTGAGAAAGGGTTTCATCTTTTTATAAAGTTCCGACATTTTCTGTTTGAATTCGTCCATTGAAATTCTCCCGTCTGAATACATTGTGTTTTATGCTTTTACTCTGTCAATTTCTATGCATATTCTAAGACCGCCGAGGTCACTTTTCTGGGCATAGATTCTGCCGCCGTGGCTGTCAACAACTTCACGGCATATTGCAAGTCCGAGACCTGCCACTTTTCTGCCTTCGTCTGAAGTGTAAAAAGGCTCAAATATAATGTCCAGTTTATCTTCTTCCACGCCTTCGCCCGAGTCATCAATATAAAGATAAACTTTTTCTTTGTCTGAATCCACTTCAAGTTTTATCAGCCTTTGTTTATCGGCAAAATGCTTGAGTGAATTTGAGAATATATTAACAAATACGCGCCTGAATTTTGTCATATCAAGCATTACACAGGCGTTTTCGTCACCGCTGAGTTCTGTAATAAACTCTGATTGTGCATTTTCTATTTCGTCACCGTAATCTGAGATGATATGTTCAAGCATCTGCCTTACAGTGATTTTTTCTTTTTTAAGGTCACCGGGCATATTGAGGCTGAGATAATCGTCAAACTCATCAATAAGCCCTCTTATCTCACCGCTTTTTTCATAAACGGTGTTGAGATATCTTTTTCTTCTTTCTTCACTGATACTGTCTTTTTGCAACCGTTCCGTATACCCCATAATAGAGGTAAGAGGTGTTTTTATATCGTGAGAAATGGATGCGATAATCCTTTTCTGATTGGATTGCTGACTTTCAAGGTTTTTGGTCATTGAAACGAAGCGTCTGTAAACCTCACCTGCATAGCCTTTGATTTTTGCGTCCTTAAGTTTTCCTGTTTTATCATATTCTTCAATTGCCTTATAAAGACCTTTGAAAGGTCTTATGAGAATTGTATAAATTGTGAAAATAAGCAGTGACAAGGCAGAAAGTCCGATTAAAAACTCAATAAAGATAAACTCTACAAGGCTTCTAACATCGGCAACATAGTCACGAAGAAGATACACAGAAGACTTGATGAGATAAGCATCGCCTTTATATTCAAAAGGTGTCTGCACCTTAACATCAAGTGCCGACCAGGTTCTGCCGAGAGACCGTGTTACCACCTTATTGTCACTGTTTTCAATAACAATAACAATATCGACATACTGTTCAACAATTTCACTCCACGCAGCAACGCTGTCTTCCTCTATGAGTTTTCCTATAATTTCGGTGTTATAACTCTGAAGAATTGTTCTGTCATTATATGCTACATCGGCAACCGCTCTTGTTACAGATGCATTATAGGAAAAAGCAAATGCGACAATAACACCAAGCAAAATAATAATAACCAGAAAGTTGGTCTTTTTGCTTTTGAACATCTGCTTTTCCTCCCCTTAAAAATTATTTCGTTACTTTAACAAACTTGTATCCTACACCCCATACGGTTTTTATGTACTCATTGTCCGGGTCAATTTTGTCACGGATACTCTTGATATTAACGGCAACGGTGCCGATATCACCGAACTCAGTATCCCACACGTGACTGAAAATCTGCTCTCTTGTGAGTACCTTTCCGGCATTTTCCATAAGATACTGAAGAAGCTGAAACTCTCTTGTTGAAAAGGAAACAGGTTCACCTTTTTTGAAAACTTCATAGGAACCTGTGCAGATTTCAATGTTACCCACTTTGATTCTGCCATCTTCCTCATCTGCGCGGTTTCTTTGCTCACGCCTGAGATGCGCTTTGACTCTTGCAACAAATTCTTCCACTATAAAAGGTTTTGAAATATAGTCGTCAGCACCGGTTTCAAGGCCTTCAACGGCATCGCCGGACTTGCCTTTTGCAGAAACAAAGATAATCGGGCACGCTACTCTGCTTCTGACAAATCTGCAAAGGTCCATACCTGAAAGTTCGGGCATCATTATGTCAAGGGTGATAAGAGAGATATCGGAAGCGTTATCAAGTATGTATTCGTATGCACTTTTTCCGTCTGTTCTGATAACCGTTTCGTATCCTTCATCTTCAAGAGCGTCCGAAATAAGTTGTGCTATAGAAAAATCGTCGTCAACAATAAGTATTCTGCTCATTTTTCTTCACCTTTCTTTTGTAAACATAGATATATCTACACCTATACATTATAATATAATAATACAAAACCACTTAAAAATAAAGAGTTTTA
>JAZOAX010000025.1:0-13634 GCA_045595685.1 Acutalibacteraceae bacterium | reverse complement strand
ATAGGCCTTTCCGTGCGTTATTTACGGGAAAGTGAGGCAAAGCATAAGGTTGTTGTTTTATTGACAGACGGCTTGAATAATGCCGGCAATATTATGCCGCTAGACGCTTTAAAAAGCGCCATTAACGAGAAAGTAACCATTTATGTTATCGGTGTTGGAAATCCTGAAGATGCACGGGATGGATTAGATGAACGCTTGCTTAAAAAAATAGCGTATTCAACGGGTGGGGCTTATTTTTTTGCAGGTTCGGAAAAAGAACTAAAAAAAGCCTATAAAGATATTGCCGCTGCGGAACCTTTGTCTAATGTAGATGTTTTTCTAAGCATAAACAGTTCTTGGCTTAAGTTCTTCATTTTCAAGTCGAATCTTTGCTTTTCTGGAAAGACTTTTGACACCCATTTTCCATTCTTTTTAACTAGTTTAATTTCAGCCCCTAAAAACTTGACGGGCTTACTTTTAACATTTGTTATAAGAGTTTTTTCTTCTGAAAGTTCGAGCTTAAGAGTGTCCTGAAGGTATCTCTTAGCTTTATACTTTAGTTTTAGAGCATCTTCCTTGCAATCCGTTAGGATAAGCCAGTCATCTGCATATCTAATAAAATAGGCGGTTTTGAGATTGCTGTGATTTCTCATAGCAGTTAATTCGCCATCTCTTCTGGAATGGGGTCTTTTAAGTTTCTTTCTTTCAAAGTCTTTAGCAATAAAGTGGTCAAACCGATTTAGATATATGTTAGCAAGTAGCGGGGATATGACTCCACCTTGCGGTGTTCCCATATCACTAACGTGACATTCGTTCATAACTCCTGCCTTTAGCATTTGCTTAATAATTGCTAACACTCGTTTGTCTCTGATGCCGATTTCCCATAAGCTTTTAATCATAACATTATGGTCTATGTTATCAAAGAAACCTTTGATATCACCCTCAACAACCCAGTGACATTTAGCAATGTGACATAATCTTTTTATTCTATCTATAACCATATCTGCAGATCTCATTGGTCGAAAACCATATGAGTGTTCAAAAAATTGTCCTTCTGCGATTGGTTCAATTATGTTTTTGACACATTGTTGAATAATACGGTCTGATATAGTTGGGATTCCGAGAGGCCTATTCTCGGTTTTACCCGGTTTAGGAATATATACTCTTTTAACTGCATCAGGATGATAATCGTATAATTTCTTTCTGATCATCATAATAACATCATCATAGGGCATATCCAAGCAATCGTCTATAATCTTTCCGTCAATACCAGAGGTTTGACTTCCCTTATTACTTTTGATTTTATGAATAGCTGACAATATGTTAGGTTCTGATGCAATAACTTCAAGGATTCCCATAAAATTACTTTTCTGTCTATTGTCATAATTTTGTTTTGCCGTTAGAAATAAATCTTGTAAAAGTTCATTGAGTTCCTTTTCATTTGTAGGAACCTTGTTAAGTTTTGTCCCCATAGGCATTCACCTCCTACGGTTAGTTCGTCTCGCTCATCGGCTACCTTAACAATTGAACTATTTACGTTATTCTATTTACGACTATGCCCCTTCGCCATGTGGTAGGCTTTCCCTACCTCAGACTACTACGGGCAGCTGCCCCTCAGATTCACAGGTCATTTCCTATCTGTTAGAGACATTGGTTCTCAAAAACCTTAACATTCCCTTCTGAGGTTCACTTGTTCCGTTAAATTTATCCTTTAATTATAGTAACTTAGCCTCTGTCTTTAACCCGTAAGCCATTCTTTTTTCCATTGCCGAAGGAATCAGAACTCCTATCCTCTGCGGGAAAGGAGCAGTAACCGTAATGGACAATGCGGTTACTGCGACTTAAGCTCCACTGGGAGCACTCCAACTTTCGTCGGGGTCTAAATCACGAGCCTTTCAAACGACAGTTCCTGGTGAGTAGACATATTACTTTTAACAGGACCCCCGACTTACTTCACAACCATGTAGCTTACTTTATATTTTCTTAGCAGGCGGGTTCTAACCACTTTTGTACCAACTTTTACTAATATATTTCTTCTATTTAGGTCGCTTTTCAGCCGACTTTACCGTGCTTTACACCGTAACATTTTGAGATGTTACCGCATAACGGAGTATCAGGGGATTAGGTATCGACATTTACCTAACAAGTGGATTTGCACCACTCTAATCAATTTAACAGTTAAACAAATCTTATCGATTTGTTCCGCTAACTTGTTTTCTTTTCAGAAGTGTTTCGTTAGCGAACAAGTCGCACGTCCATTTTAAGAAGCCCGAGTTGCTCAAGCGTAACCATTGTGTACTGCGTGACAACACTTTCGTCATTAACGGCAAGAGGTACATATGAAGACACAGGATCTCTTGTTATAACAACACCTGCTGCGTGGGTAGAGGCGTGTCTTGGCATCCCCTCAACCTGCTTTGCAATGTCAATGAGTTTTTTTACATCGGAATTTGAATTATAAAGGTTTTTAAGTTCCTGCGACTTTAATGCTTTATCAATTGTTATCTTCAATTCGTTAGGAATAAGTTTTGCAACTTCATCTACTGTCGCATAAGGCATACCGAGAACTCTGCCTACATCGCGAATTGCTCCTCTTGCAGCCATTGTTCCGAAAGTTACAATCTGAGCCACGTGGTCGGCCCCGTATTTCGAAATAACATAATCAATAACTTCCTGACGGCGAACATAACAAAAGTCAATATCAAAGTCAGGCATACTTACTCTTTCAGGATTGAGAAACCTTTCAAAAAGCAGATTATACTCAATGGGATCAATACCTGTAATTCCGATACAGTAAGCAGCAAGAGAACCTGCCCCCGAGCCTCTGCCGGGTCCTACGGGAATGTTTCTGCTTTTTGCGTATCTGATGAAATCGTGAACAATCAGGAAGTAGTCCACATATCCCATTTTATTTATAACATCAAGTTCGTAATTGAGTCTGTTAACATATTCTTCGGGTGGATTCTCACCTTTGTGAAGTGACAGACCATAGAAACACTGATTCTTAAAATACTCAAAATGGTCCATATTGTTAGGAACTTCAAAATGAGGAAGTTTTGTGTTTCCGAATTCAAACTCAACTTCACACATATCAGCAATTTTCTGAGTATTATATACAGCCTCGGGAATGTCGGAAAACAAACCGAGCATTTCCTCTTCACTTTTAACATAAAACTCATCTGTGCTGAACTCAAGTCCGGTGCTTTCACCGAGAACGTGGTTTGTCTGGATACAGACAAGCACCTGCTGAACAGACGAATCTTCTTTTCTGAGATAATGTGCGTCATTGGTTGCAACAAGGCCTATACCCGTTTCTCTTGAAAGACGAACAAGATCGGGAATAATTTCAAGTTGTTCTCTGATACCGTGATTCTGAATTTCAATGTAGTATCTGTCTTCGCCAAACAGTTCTTTATACCACAGTGCAGTTTTCCTGGCACCTTCATAGTCACCTCTTAAAAGAGCCTGCGGAATTTCACCGGCAAGACAGCCGGAAAGAGCAATTAAACCTTCACTGTGTTTTTCGAGAAGTTCACGGTCTATTCTCGGTTTTGTATAAAAGCCTTCCGTCCAGGCTTTGCTGACCATAGCAATTAGGTTTTCATACCCTTTGTTGTTTTCGCAAAGAAGAACGAGATGATATCTTTCATTGTCAAGACCGTGAACCTTATCATGACGGCTTCTGGGCGCAACATAACACTCGCAACCGATAATCGGCTTTACACCTTTATCTTTTGCGGCTTTATAAAAATCAACCGCACCGTACATAACACCGTGGTCGGTTATTGCAACTGAATTCTGTCCGAGTTCAAGAACTCTGTCCATAAGTCCGCTGATACGGCAGGCGCCGTCAAGCAAACTGTATTCCGTATGAAGATGCAAGTTAACAAAAGACATACTCATCCTCCTTTTTTCTTATATTATTTAACTCTGAGTCTTTCGACAAGTTCCTTATCAGGTTTAGTGATAATTGACCAGTATTCGTGATAAATTACCATACCTGCCTTGGCACCGTTAGGCTTTTTAAGTTGCTTCACCCTTGTGTAATCAACAGGCACCAAAGATGAATCTTTTGCCTTGCTGTGATAAGCGGCAATAACTGCGGCCTGCTCAATGGAAAGGTCGGAAATCTCGTTGCCGTCTGAAACAATGATAACGTGTGACCCCGGTATTTTCTGTGCGTGGAGCCACATATCGTTTTTACTTGCAGTTTTTAATGAAAGTCTGTCGTTCTGTATATTGTTTCTGCCCACAAGAATTCTGAATCCGTCATCACTTTTAAATTCGATTGGCGGTAACTCCTTGGGCGGTTTCTGTTTTTTACCCTTTGTATTCTTTATATAGCCGCCATTTGAAAGTTCCAGCCTGATGGCAGAAATTTCACTGTCTGTATCAGCTCTGGAAAGTTCATCAAGAACAGATTCAAGGTACACAAGCTCATCTTCGCCGTCTTTTATAAGGTCAACAAGCATTTTCTCTGCAGTTTGTGCCTTGCGGTATTCTTTATAATACTTCTTCTGATTTTCCTGAGGAGACAATGCAGGGTTGCAAGGAATTTTTATAATCTTACAGTAGTCATAATAGTTTTCAACCTCATAAAAAGGAACACCTTTCTGAAGACGGTGAAGATTTGCAACAATAAGTTCACCGTAAAGTCGTAACTGATCTTTATCTTCACATCTTTTGAGTTCTTCTTTCTGAAGCACAATTTTTCTTGCTGTTCTTTCGATAAGATTATTTAGCAGTTTTATAAGTTCGTGACCTCTGTGATTTATGCGGTTGATTCTGTCTCTTTCAAGATAAAAATCATCCAGAAGTGCAGAACAGCTGTCATACTTTGTTACATTAAGCTTGTCACCGTATTGTTTTATTTCCAAATGAGATAAATCCTTCGGTTTGCCTGTAAGCTCGGATACAATATAGACTTTCGAAACAGTGTTGAGATTTTGCTGTATTGCCCCCAATTCGCTTCTGAGCATATCTTTCTGCAAATCACTCAATGAACTGACAAAAACATCCTCAAAGGCGATTCTGTAAGCAATTTCACGGCTTATAACGGGTGATACACCCTGAACTGTACCGATAACCGCAGCGGAAAGATATTTATCCTTTTGCGACAATATTCTTTCGCATATTATATCTACTTCCGTATTTTCAAGAGACATTTTATCCTGCTCGGGAGGCAAACGGTATTCAAGCCCCGGTAGAATCTGCCTTACAGATGATGTTGTATAGTCTACTCTTTTAATTGAATCGATGATTTTGCCGCCTTGAATAAGGATCAGATTGGAATACTTACCCATAATTTCAACACATACGGTAAGTTCGGTTTTGTCACCTATTTCGTTGGTTGCATCAAAGTCAATGAAAATTATTCTGTCTGTTTCCTGCTGCCTTATGTCTTTTATGAGTGCACCCTGAAGGTATTTTCTCAGAAGCATACAAAACATAGGCGGCACGGGAGGATTATCTATTGAATGAGTTGTCAGATGTACTCTGGGGCTGTCCGCACGGACACAAAGCAGAAGTTTTTTATTTATACTTCTCCCCCTGAGATTCAGCACGATTTCGTCTTTTGTGGGCTGATTTACCCTGTCAACTCTCAATCCGACTGTTTCGTTTATAAGTTCATTTCTGACTTTCCTTAAAAAAATTCCGTCTAACGCCATAATTTAATAAAACACCTTTTATCCGATAAATTTAACGGGATTTGACTGTCTGAGAACCATACATTCAAGTTCGGGATATTCTTTTTTAATCATTCCCATAAGTCTGCCCATTGCAATAACTTCCGTTTCAAAATGTCCCGCCGCAACAACAGTAATACCTTTTTCTTTCGCTTCAAGCATCTGATGATGACTGATATCACCTGTTACATAAGCATCTGCGCCCATCTGAATTGCATCGTCAAGAAAATCCATACCTGCACCTCCGCATACGGCAACTTTTGTTACGGTGTTTTCACAGTCAACAACTCTGCACACAGTTCTGAGTTTCCTGCTCACCGTTTCAGCAAAAGCAATAGAAGAACAAGGCTCAACGCTGCCGATTCGTGCCATAGGACAGATACATTCATCTGATTTGACACCGATCGGATTTTTAATACCGAGAACCTCGCAAAGGACATCATTAACTCCGTTTTCAGCACAGTCAAAACAAGTGTGTGCCGAAACTGCACTGACTCCCGCCTGAGCAAGATCAAAAACAAGGTTACCTTTTAAAAAGTTTTTCTGTGCTTTAAAAATAACAGGATGGTGAGTGACTAAAAGATCTGCGCCAAAATCCTTAGCGAGTTCAAAAGTTTCACTTGTAAGATCAAGACAAAATGCAACCTTTTTTACATTTTTTTCTTCGTCTCCGACAAGCATACCGCAATTATCCCACTCACATTTTGTGTTATAAGGTGCGATTTTGTTTATGTATTCAGATATATTTTTAACAGTAATCATTAAAATACCTCCGCCGTCTTCCGCTTTATTTCATTCAGAAGTTTTTCGAGTCTTTCGCTTTCCTGAGTAATTCCTGCTTTTTTCAAAGCACAAAACTTCTTCTCTAAAGAAGAAATCATTCTGTTGGCATACTTTTGCGTAACTGTATCATTATTTTTTAGAAGTTCGCCAAGATAATAATAAGATTCAGAAAACTCTTGTATTTCACCTGTAAAAGTGGCAGAAATCACAACATAACAGTGCTTTCCGTCTGTGGCAGTTTTTTCTTCGTTGATTCTGAATCCGTTTTCACAGAAGAACTTTCTTAACACTTCTGCATGTGTCATTGGCTGAGCAACAATATTGATTTGTTCATTATAAAGCCATTTTGCTTTTTCAATTATTTCAGATATAAGTATACCGCCCATACCTGCAATTACGATATCGTCTGCACAGTTATCAGGAACTTTTTCCAATCCGTCGGAAAGAATAAGTTCAACTTTATCCTTAATGCCACATTCAATAACTGTCTGCCGTGCATTTTCAAGGGGGCCTTTATTAATATCGGCGGCTATTCCTTTGGGGCAAAGTCCGTTTTCAATAAGGTAACAAAGAAGGTATGCGTGGTCTGTGCCTATATCGGCAACAACACTGCCCTGTCTTACTAATGATGCAACCACCGAAAGCCTTGCATCAAGTTTAATTCTGTTCATTTTTACCTCCACACAGAAACAGTACTTAACAAACAGAGCCACCCGAAAATTCAGGTGGCTCGATGTTGAATAACCTTATTTTGAAGCAAGATATTCGTTGATTCTTGCAACGAGAGCATCTACACTTACACCGTGAACAGCACATGCTTCTTCAACACTTTCGCCTCTTGATGCGGGGCAACCGAGACAGTGCATACCCATTTCAAAAAAGAACATTGCAGTTCCGGGCTCCTTATCAAGAATATCACCGATAAGCATATCTTTATTAATTTCTTTCATCCTAAAAACCACCTTAAAATTATTTGCCGAGTTTCTTCTTCAACTCAACAGCCTCTTTAGCCTTTTTAACAATGTTTTCAGCATCAAGGCCGTAAATCTTGAGAAGTTCAAGAGCAGGACCTGATTTACCGAATGTATCGTTGACACCGAGACGCACAACAGGAACAGGATATTCTTCACTGAGAACTTCTGAAACTGCACCGCCGAGACCGCCGATAACGCTGTGTTCTTCAGCAGTTACGATTGCACCTGTTTCTTTTGCTGCCTTAACGAGAATATCTCTGTCAATAGGCTTAATTGTGTGAATGTTTATAACTCTTGCATCAATGCCGTCTGCTTTAAGTGTTTCAGCAGCAATAAGAGCCTCATTAACCATAAGACCTGAAGCAACGATTGTAACATCTTTACCGTCTTTGAGTTCAACACCTTTGCCAAGTTCAAATTTGTAATCTTCAGCATTGATACGGGGAACTGCAAGTCTGCCGAATCTCATATAAACGGGGCCTTCGTGTGCTGCTGCAGCAATAACTGCCTGCTTTGCTTCAACATCATCAGCGGGGTTGATAATAACCATATTGGGAATTGAGCGCATAAGAGCAATATCTTCACAGCACTGATGGCTTGCGCCGTCTTCACCAACGGAAATACCGGCGTGAGTTGCACCGATTTTTACATTAAGATTAGGATAAGCAATTGAGTTTCTTACCTGTTCAAATGCTCTGCCTGCTGCAAACATTGCAAAAGATGAAGCAAAAACTGTGTATCCTGTTGTTGCAAGACCTGCAGCAACACCCATCATATTGCCTTCTGCAATACCGCAATCAATAAATTTTTCGGGAAATTCTTTCTTAAAAGTGATGGTTTTGGTTGCTTTTGCAAGGTCAGCATCAAGAACGAGGATATCGTCTCTGCTGCCGAGTTCTTTTAAAGCAGCGCCATAAGCATCTCTTGTTGCGCATTTAATTACATCAGCCATAATTACACCTCCAATTCTGCAAGAGCAGCATCAAGTTCAGCCATTGCCTGTGCATACTGTTCAGCATTGGGGGCTGAACCGTGCCAGTCGCATTTATCTTCCATAAATGATACACCCTTACCTTTAACGGTGTGTGCAACTATGCAAGTGGGCTTATCTTTACATTCGTCTGCATTTTTGAATGCTTCTTCAATTTCTCTGAAGCAGTGACCGTTGATTTCAACAACATTCCAGTTGAACGCTTCAAATTTTTCCTTAATTGGATAAGGAGAGTTAACTTCGTCAAGTGAGCCGTCAATCTGAAGATTGTTATAGTCAACAATGGCTACAAGATTGTCAAGTTTACGGTTGCCTGCAAACATTGCTGCTTCCCATACCTGACCTTCTTCAATTTCACCGTCACCGAGAGGAACATAAACTTTGAAATCTTTACCTTTGAGTTTTGCACCGAGAGCCATACCGCAAGCGGCAGAAATGCCCTGACCGAGTGAACCTGTGCTCATATCAACACCGGGAGTATATCTCATACTGGGATGTCCCTGAAGGATAGAGTCGGGCTTTCTGAGTGTTTTGAGAAGTTCAACAGGGAAAAATCCTCTGTGAGCAAGTGCGGCATAAAGAGCAGGTGCAGTGTGTCCCTTTGAAAGAACAAATCTGTCTCTGTTCTCGTCGTCAGGATTATTCGGATCCACATTCATCTTTTCAAAATACAGATATGTTACGATGTCTGCAATTGAAAGTGAGCCGCCGGGATGTCCTGACTTTGCATTAAATGTGCCTTCAATTACTCCCTTGCGCACATTCAAAGCAATTTTTTTCAGTTCTTTTTTTCTGTTTTCTTCCATTGTAATCCTCCTGTTTATTTTGAATAGTTGTTAATAATATACTCTATAAGTTCGGCAACCGCACCTTTGTTACAGTGACAGGTTACCAGTTTTGCAATTTTTTTCATACCTGCAGGTGCCTGACCGCAACAAGCAGGAAGTGCAACCTGTTTCAGCATTTCATAATCATTGAAATAGTCACCGATTGCAGCGGTGTGTTCCTTTTCAACACCGAGAATTTCAGCAAGTTTCAGCACAGCCTTACCTTTGTTGGTATCTTCATTTACCATCTCAAAACTCCACTGCGATGAAAACATAAGGTTTTCCGTTGTGTTGGACATTGATTCAATATATTTGCTTACCGCTTTAAGTGCAGGCGGTATGCCGGTATATATAACTTTAAACCAGTTATCCTTCGGTATTGCCTCAAATGAATAAAAATACTTTATGGGAAGTTTTGCATTTATTGCAAGAATTCTTGAGGAAGGAGTGGGTCTGAAAATATAAACATATTTATCAGAGATAACCTGAAAAGAAATAGTCGAGAATTTCTTTGCTGTTTTTCTTATCATATCAATGCAGTGATCGTTCAGAGGACTTGACCAGATCATTTTTTCTTGTGCATAGTCATAAATACCTGCACCGTTTATTACAATAGCCTTTCCGTCGGGAATATCAAGTCTTTTGAAATGTTTTCGCATCGACTCAGGCGCTCTGCCTGATGCTAAAGTAAAGTTTCCCCCGTATTCATTAATATATTTATGAATGGCATCATAATTTCTCATAACAAGTCTTCTGCCCTTGTCATTTATTGTGCCGTCAATATCCGATGCTATCAACCAGTGTGAAAGCGTTTTTTCTTTTTTTACCATTATTTTTTAATCCTCCTGAGAAAGTCTGTGAAATATTCAGGTAATTCACTTTCAATTTCAAAATACTTTCCTGAGCGCGGGTGTTTGAATCCTATAAGACCTGCATGAAGGCACTGTCCGTTGAGATATTCAATAACCTTCTTCGGACCGTATACCGGATCCCCCGCAACGGGATGACCTATATATGACATATGTACTCTTATCTGATGCGTTCTGCCGGTTTCAAGGCGAAGTCTCAGATGCGTGTAGCCTTCATACTCATCTATAACTTTATAGTGAGTTACTGCGTTTTTTGAATTTTTGGCTGTAACTGCCATTTTTTTCCTGTCAACAGAATGTCTGCCGATTGGTGCATCTACAGTGCCTTCGCTGTTTTTGAATTTGCCGTAAACCACACTCTGATACTCTCTTGTGAAAGAATGTACTTTTATCTGATCTGCAAGAGAAATGTGTGCGAAATCGTTTTTGGCAACAATAAGAAGTCCACTGGTATCTTTGTCAATTCTGTGCACAATTCCCGGGCGGATAACTCCGTTTATACCTGAGAGGCTGTCTTTACAGTGATAAAGCAAGGCATTTACAAGAGTACCGTCGTAATTACCTGCTGCAGGATGAACAACCATACCTTTGGGTTTATTCACAACAAGAAGGTCGCTGTCTTCATATCTTATGTCAAGGGGAATATTTTCTGCCTTGACTTCAAGAACTTTGGGTTTCGGAATAATAACCGCTATTCTGTCCCCCGATTTTACTTTGTAATTTTTAGTAATAACAATACCGTTTACCGATACATTACCTTCATCAACAATCTTCTGTGCAGAAGAACGGGATGTGAGATCGCACTCCTGAAAGATTACCTTATCAATTCTTTCTCCCGAAATTTCAGCACTGACCGAGAAAATGTGCGCATCAACCATTCTGCACCTTCACTTTCTTCTCTTTATAAATCAGATATAACTGATTAAAGAACAAGAGAAAGGCAGAAACAGTAACAAGACAATCAGCAAAATTGAAAACATAGAAATCCACAAACAGTACTTCTATATAATCAATTACAAAACCCCTGAAAATTCTGTCAATAATATTGCCGATACCGCCGGCGCATATCATAACCAGACTGCAGTAATCAATTTTGTTACTGACTTTTCCCGAGAAGATTACCACTGCAACAACAATAAAGCATAACACAGAAAGAACCGTCATAATTTCAGTTTTTCCGTTCATAAAGCCCATCATTGCGCCGTCATTTTCAAGATAACGGAATCTGAGAATTTTTTGAATCACGGTGAATTCACCGATTGGCTTCAAATATAAATCAACAAAATATTTAATAATCTGGTCAATTAAAACCAAGGCTGAAATAACAATCAGCACAATAATATTCTGTTTCGTTCTGCTAAATAACTTTTTATCCAATTTATCCTCGCAAATACTGAATTATGACTCTGAAATCAGGTCGCCGAAGCCGAAATCATCGTCGGAGTCACTGTCAAAAATCTTTGAAATATACAAACTTGCATCAGGAATATCTGCCTGCTGATTTTTTGTGTCGGTTGAATGTGAGAACAGATCCAAGCCGTCGTCTGCGGCAGTTTCCTGAGGTTCTGATTTGTCTGAAGGACCGTCATAGATAATAACGTCTTCTTTTTCTTCAATTTCTGCCACAACGGGTTCTTCTTCATCCTGAAGAGCTGTACCGAAATCAAATTCGGGAATTTCTACGGGAATTACTGATTCTTCTGCTACGTCAACATTTTCAGCAGGTGTGTTTTCAAGAGGCTGGATTTCTACAGCACTGTCTGCAACTACTTTTGCAAGACTGATAATTTCAGAAAGTTCCTTTTTGATTTTATCAGTTTCTTCCTGAATTTTTCTGAGTTCTTCGTTTGCTTCATCAATAATCTTGTCTGCTCTTTCTCTTGCAACTCTTGCATCTTCATAAGCCTTGGCAACAATAACTGCAGCCTTTTCATTCGCACCTGAGATGATAACATCCACTTTACCGCGGATTTCTGTAAGATACTTTTCTTTATAAGCATCAGACTCGGTTTTGAGTTTTGAATACTCTCTTTGAAGTGAAGCAAGTTTTTCATCTGCTTCGTGGGTTTTGTCAATATAATAAGCGTCTGCTTCTGCTGCTTTTTCTTTCATAATTGCTTCTGCTTTTTCTTCAGCTTCCTTGATTGCGGATTCAGCAGCTGTATTTGCGGCTTCAATTTTGGAATCTGCTGCAGTCTGTGCTGAAAGCAAAGCATTGGCAATTGCAGTTTTATTTCTGTTATATTCGTCAATAACAGGTGAAATTGCAGAAAGGCGCTCATTCAGTGTGTTGTTATCACTGTAAAGTTTGCTGTAATACTTATATACTTTCTGAAGAAAAGCATCAACTTCAGATGCCTTATATCCGCCCTTACCTGCCTGGGTAAAACGCTGTGAGTTAATCTGCATTGGTGTTAACATTTTTTTGTTCTCCCCTTACTTTATAAAATTATTTGAATGAATCCATATCAATCTGGCTGAAGAAGTCACCGAAGAGTTCAACAGTTTCAGGCACAAAAGCACAGATATTTTCTGCAAATCTTGCAAAAACAGACTTGGTAACAAACTTTGCACCGTCAAGGAAGTCCATTGCTCTTACTTTCTGTTCTTCCGTGAGAAGTGAAAGGTTAACAACAACAATTGTATCCTTTTCCATCATAAGTGCGGCAACATTCTTTGCATCGTAAATATCACGAAGCATAATTGAATTGAGTTTGAATTTTTTTGCAGGACGAACAGGGTTCATTTCATAAATGTTTGCGCCCTGAGTTCTGGGAGCCTCTTTGACTGAAGCCTTTCTTTCCTGTTTCGGCGCACCTCCGAAATTATATTCGGGTGCGTTCATTGCGCTCTGAGGTGAGTAACTGTATGATGCGGGTGCAGTATCTTCTGTGTCAGTATCATAAATGCTTGAAGAGGGCTCATTTCCCTCGTCTTCATATTCATAATCGTCAGTATCCATTGATACTTCATCTTCGTCAAAATCTGTCATAACAAAGTGTTCGTTGATTTTATCCTTGATATTTTTTACAAAGCCCATTTTAATAACTCCTTTTAATTAATATATTCTGTGTCCGAAAAGTGCAGTTCCGACTCTCACAAGTGTAGATCCGTTCTGAACTGCAGCCTCAAAATCCGAAGACATACCCATAGATAATATTTTCATATCTACATTATCTAACTTTTTGTCCCTTATGTCAATAAATATTCTGTGCATTTTTGAAAAATATTTATTCAGAAGCACGGTATCTTCACAAATGGGTGGGATTGTCATAAGACCTTTGACTCTTATTGATTTCATTTCTCCGATTTCTGCAATAAGTTCCTGAAGGTACGATTCATCAATACCGGTCTTGCTTTCTTCACCGCCGATATTAACTTCAATAAGGCAGTCTGTAATTACACCTGCATTCTCACTTCTTTTGGAAATTTCTTTTGCAAGTTTAACACTGTCAACAGACTGTATCATTGATACCTCAGACACAATCTGTCTTACTTTGTTCGTCTGAAGGTGACCGATAAGA
>JAZOAX010000024.1:0-14884 GCA_045595685.1 Acutalibacteraceae bacterium | reverse complement strand
CGTTTTCCTTTTTTCGAGCCTTTGCTTATTGCTTGCTAAAGTGAATGGTTAAAATCAAATGGTTTTCTAGGATTTTTATTGAGAAAAGAATAACAGAGTAACAAATGACGAAGCAAGAAACAGTGGACGTTGCAGGGATTTTATGCGATTAAAACACTACACACCTCCCAAACTCCTAAGGATTAGATGTGGGTTCGATTCCCGCAGGGGGTGCCAGAAGCGGCGAGACAAGCTCGCCTAAAAGAAGAAAGAATAAAGAATAAATAAGAAACAAAAATGTTTCCGTTTTCGGTGCCGCTTCTGTATTATTCTTTATTCTTTATTATTTTTTTTATTCTTTAAACGCAGAAAATAGCGAATAAGTTTAACGGTCAAGAAGGAAAAACCGAACAAAAAACTATATCTTCAACTATTTATTTTTAACAATCCGATTGTAAAATTTTTCCTTTAGTGCTACAATAGTAAAAGTCAGGAGGAGATAATATGAAAAAATTCTTTAAAAAATCACTCTCAGTTGTTCTTACTCTTACCATGCTTTTTAGTACCGCCGCATTTGTGTGGGCTTCTGCCGCGGATTCTCTCGGTACTGCAGACGGTAAATGCAACTGTGAACACTGTCCGTCTATTGTAATCCCCGGCCTTTTTCAGTCAAAGGTAAGATATCTTGATGAAAACGGCAACGAGATGCTCAATGCAGAAGGTGAACCCTATTCTGCACCGTTTTTTATGGAATCAACAGACGAAATTGTGAAAATGGCACTTGAAGAGGCACTCTTACCTCTTGCTTCACTGCTTATTACTCAAAAAGACCTTGAAAACCGTGCTGCCGAAGCAATTTCCGATGTTCTGGGCAAAGCACTTCTTTCAAACCTTGAACTTGACAACACAGGTCACGTAATTAAAAACATTCAGGCAGACAAATACGAAACAAGTTTTGCAGGTCTCACTCCCGAACAGAGACAATATGCTCTTGGCGTGGTACCTCTTGATAATTATGTTGACATTGCAGGTCTTGACCACCTTTATTTCCTGTCTTATCTTCACACAGGAAACATTATGGATGTTGCGAACGACCTTTATGAACTCATTCAGATTGCAAAAGAAGAAACAGGTCACGATAAAGTCAACCTTGTACCCATAAGTCAGGGCGGCTCTGTTGAAAACGCACTTATGCAGCTTTATATTGATAAGGGTCTTGAATTTGCCGACGATGTAAACAGAGTCTGTTATGTAGTTCCCGCAGCAGACGGTGCTTACACCATAGGTGATGTTTATCATTACGGTTTTATCGATGACCCGGAAGCACTTTACGGTTATATGCTTCCTGCACTTCTCGGCGAAGAACAGGAATACCTTGCATATCTTATTAATCTTATTCTCAGAATATTGCCCAACGCAGACCTCAATAACATTCTCGATATGGCTGTTGAAACTCTTGTTGAGGACTATCTTGAATATTCCACTTGCATCTGGGGTCTTATTCCGTCAAGGGATTATCCTGATTGCAGAGACAGATTCCTTTCAGACCCTGAAGATGAATATATCAGACAGCAGACAGACTGGTACTATAACGCTCAGGTGAACGCAAGAAAGCATATCCTTGAACTCAAGGAAAAGGGCGTTGAGTTCTTCGATATCGTTGACTATAACTGTGCAAACTACAAAATCTTTGATTCCTGGGATAATGAAAACGGTGACGGTGTTATTCACCTTGATTCCGAATCTTTCGGTGCAACGGGTGTAGCAGTGGATGTAGCACTTCCCGAAGATTATGTTCAGGCAAACACGTATTGCACAGATCCGTCGCACAACCACATTGACGAAGGAAGACTTATTGACGCTTCAACAGGTATTCTTTGTGAAACCACATTCTATTTCAAGGATCAGAGCCACGAAGCCACTGCAAGCAATGATGTTATTATGCGTCTTGCAATCAGAATTCTCACAGACGAATCTTTCGAAAATGTGTATTCCGATCCCGCATTCCCGCAGTTCAACTTTGCCCGTGATTCACGCCTTGCAATAAGCAAATACAACCTTTGGAAAGACTATGATACATCAAATCTCAGTGCAGAAGATGCCGCTGAATTTGAAGAAGCAAAAACCGAACTCGGTACAGCAATCGAAAGCACATATATGCCCACAGAAGATTTTGATGCCGCAGCAGAAAGATTTGACAAGATAATTGATAAAATCGTAAACGGCACCTCAGCCGACGAAAACACAACAGATGTCACGGGAGTCTTCCTTTCAATTCTTTCAAAGATTCTCAGATTCCTGAGTGAACTTATGCTTAAACTCTTCGGAGGAAAAGGTTTCTCTGACATTCTCAGATAAGATATTGATTTAAACGGTAAAAACCACTGGGGAAGTAACTGTTCTTCCGCGGTGGTTTTTTTGCGGCGTTTTTATCTTTATTTTAAACTATATTTAATCTCCTGTGAATAATATTAAGATAAGACTTAAATATAACAGTAAGATAAGTTTTATATTTGACATATTGCGAAATTTGTATTATTATATAATGAAACGGATAATAATATATTACTCAGAAAGGCGTGTATTAAAATGAGTTCATGTTCAGGTAACTGTTCATCCTGCTCTTCAAGTGACTGCAAAGACAGAGATCCTCACCTTAAGCAGAATGAATACAGCAATATAAAAAAGATTTATGCCGTTGTCAGCGGTAAGGGCGGCGTAGGTAAATCCTCCGTCACTTCACTTCTTGCTTCAGCAGTGCAGAAAATGGGAAATCAGGTTGCAATTCTCGATGCTGATATAACAGGTCCCTCAATTCCCAAAATGTTCGGCATTGACGGCCGAGCAGAAGCAGATGCTTCAGGAATTATCCCTAAAGAAAGCAAAACAGGCATCAGAGTGATGAGCATCAACCTTCTTCTTGAACAGCCGGAACAGCCGGTTGTATGGAGAGGCCCCGTTATAAGCGGTGTTATTCAGCAGTTCTTCACAGATGTTGCCTGGGGCGATGTTGACTATATGTTTGTTGATATGCCTCCGGGAACAGGCGATGTACCTCTCACGGTTTTTCAGAGCCTTAAAGTTGACGGTATTATCGTTGTAACAACTCCACAGGACCTTGTGGGACTTATTGTTTCAAAAGCAATCAATATGGCCGAAATGATGAATGTTCCCGTTGTGGGACTTGTGGAAAATATGAGTTACTTTATGTGCCCAAACTGCAACGAAAAACACGAAATTTTCGGCAAGAGCAAAACTGACGAAGTTGCCCGCAAGTTCGGTATACCCGTTCTTTGCAAACTTCCCATTGACTCAAGAACACCTAACCTTGCAGATAAGGGCGCAATTGAACTTGCAGATACCGATGCATTTATGCCTGTTGTGGAAAAACTCTGATATTAAAGAATTATTCACGAAAAGGTAAAATGTCTTCACAGTTCCATTCATACAAGTTTTACACTGCGTATGTTGACTTTGAAAGGCTATTTGTTATAACATTAAATTAAACACAACTACATTTCAAGGAGAAATGACAAAATGAAAAAGATTCTTCAAAGAACCTTTATTGTTCTCGGTGTTCTTACCGTTGTTATTGTTGCAGCGGTTGTGTCACTTACCCATGAGGGCAATACCCCGGGCAGTGTTATTGCAACAGATGCTGCCGGCAATACATATTATGTTTATGAAGACAAGGAAAAGGACACAACATTCGCCGTTGTAACAGATGCTGACGGCAACAGATATGCCGCAGAGTTTGACGGCAACACAGTTGGCAACACTGTTGAGAACATCAACGATAAAGTGCCTCTGGAAGAAGTACCCACAAACTATACGGGTCAGCACACAGAAATTACTGTGGATGTTGATGCTTACACAGGCGCACCTGTTACAACTGCGCCTACAACACAGTCACAGGTGCCTTCAACAACTGCACCCTCCAATCCTCAGGGGGGCAGTGATGTGCCTTCAACAACAGCTCCCGCGACCAATCCCGGCGGACTTACTGCATACAGAATCAACAAGTATCAGAGACTTCTTGCAGGCGGAACATATATTATGGAATTCACAGACAAAAGCCTCAGTGAAGACCCCGTTACAATGGCAATCAAAAACGGAAATATGTTCATTGATGTCAATATGGAAGGTATGAATATGAAAATGCTTTACAAAAATGATGTAAAGACTATGTACCTGATTATTGACGAATTCAAAAAATACTGCAAACTTCCCGAAGATATGCTTGGCGAAGATATGGATATCGGTGCAATGCTTTCAGATTTCGGTGTGAATGAAGTCGGCAATGTTTCTGTAAGCGAAGTTGAAATCAACGGCCAGAAACTTATTCTTGAAACCTACACAGACTCCGACGGCACAACTTACAATTACTATTTCAACGGTGAAGATATGGTAAGACGTGACACTGTTTATGAAGACGGCACAACGGATTCAATGTTTATTTCAAGATTCACAACGGATGTTCCCGATTCAACCTTTGAAATTCCTGACGGATACGGTTACCTCAACCTCAGTTGGCTCGGTGCTATGATGTAAAAAAACACAGGACCTCAGACAATGTCTGAGGTCCTTAAAATTTTTATTATTGTTGTTAATCGCAGAGTTTTTTTATGAATGCTAATTCTTCGTCTGTAATCTTTCCGTCAACGGCGAAAATCAGGCTCAGCAGATGGCTGAAATCATTCATTTCTTCCATTGTCATACAGTTGGCAATTTCAATAAGGTCGGCAACGATTTTTTCGTCTTTTCTGACCTGGTTTATGAAACCTTTGAAATCTTTTTCGTTGATACCGATTGTGTCGTTTACAAACTGAAGTTCCACAGGGGATAATTCATCGTCAACGGTTGCAGTGTAAGCAGCAAGACCAACAAGGGTGATGGGAGCAGAGTCACTGTCTGAGTATTTTTCAATAATGCTCAGAACACGGGAAACCTTTTCTTTTCCTTCGGCAACCATCTGTTCGTAGTTGAGTTTTGCTATCGAATGTAATAATCTTGACCAGTCTCTCATTGTAATTCTCCTGACATTATAAAATTATTTTTTTGACAGCATTTGCCGTTATTTAATTAATTCAGTGTCCCAAATGGAACAGGTTGTCGTTTTCGTATTCCGGCTCATAAGTGAGATGAAGTCCGAGTTTTCTGAAAAATACCGCATCAACACTTGAGGGGATAACTGAAATGTGTGCTTCACAGCCTTTAAGGGCTGAAAGTTGCGACAGGGCCTTTGCGGCATTTTCGTCTGTTGCGGCAGAAACGGAAAGTGCAACGAGCACCTCGTCAACGTGAAGTCTGGGATTCTTTGAACCGAGGTAGTTAACCTTAAGGCTCTGAACGGGTTCAATCAGTGAAGCGGGGAGAAGCAGAAGTTCGTCATCAAGTCCTGCAAGGGCTTTGAGGGCGTTGAGTATTGCTGCAGAAGCCGCACCGAGAAGGTCTTTGGTTTTGCCGGTAACAAGAGTTCCATCGTGAAGTTCAATTGTTGCGGCGGGAGCATCTGTCTGCTTGGCTGTTTTGTTTGCTTCAAGAGCAACTTTTCTGTCTTTTATCGTTATGGAGCACTTATTCATAAGAAGGGAGATTTTTTCTGTTTCCTTTGAAGTGTCTGCACCGTTTCGTGCATCGCAAAGGCAACTGTAATATCTTCTTATAATCTCCTGGTGTGCGGCTTCGCGAACAATCTTATCGTCAACAATGCAGTTACCAACCATGTTAACACCCATATCAGTGGGGGATTTATAAGGTGATGAGCCGTAGATTTTTGTGAAGATGGCCTGAAGTACGGGGAAAATTTCAACATCTCTGTTATAGTTGACAGTGGGAACTCCGTAGGCTTCAAGGTGGTTTGGGTCAATCATATTCATATCGTTAAGATCAGCCGTTGCCGCTTCATAAGCAAGGTTAACGGGATGATTCAGCGGAAGGTTCCAGATGGGGAAGGTTTCGAATTTTGCGTATCCTGACTTTATGCCGCGGATATTTTCGTGGTAAAGCTGAGAAAGGCATGTGGCCATTTTTCCGCTGCCGGGGCCGGGAGCAGTTACAACAACAATGTTTCTTTCGGTTTCGATATAATCGTTCTTGCCGTAGCCGTCTTCGGAAACGATGAGAGGGATGTTTGCAGGATAACCGGGGATTTTATAGTGGGTGAAAACTTTTATGCCGAGGTCCTGAAGTTTCACTCTGAATGCATCGGCAGATGCCTGGCCGTCATACTGTGTAACAACAACACTGCCAACAAAAAGTCCCACACTTCTGAAAAGGTCCATAAGGCGAAGAACTTCTTTGTCGTAGGAAATGTTAAGGTCACGGCGGAGTTTCTTTTCTTCAATTGCTTTTGCAGAAACGGCGATAACAATTTCAGCCTCATCTTTAAGACGAAGCAACATACGCAGTTTGCTGTCGGGTTCAAAACCGGGCAGAACTCTTGCGGCGTGGTGGTCATCAAAAAGTTTTCCGCCGAATTCAAGGTAGAGTTTGCCGCCAAACTGAGAAAGCCTTTTTCTGATGTGTTCTGATTGGGTCTGAAGATATTTATCATTATCGAAACCTATTTTCATAAATAAAAACCTCCCATAAAAACTACAAAGATTAATATACCACAAAGTGAAAATATTTTCAATAATAAAACTATGATTAAGTGATTTTTTATGATAAAATAAAATTGCAATATATGGGAAGGGTTTACAAATGCCTGAAGTGAATGCTTTGATATTTGAATTTACTGATGGGTGCGTTTTAATCTCACTTTTAATAACTCGGTATTTTATCTCATACTTTAATCTGTTTATCTGCCTTTCTCCCGCTCGAACTCGTGGGCTCGAGCGTACGAAGTTAACGGAAGACATTAAACCTGAAGTTAAAAATACCGTGTTCATAAAAACGAGGTTAAAATATACCTATCAGCAAAACTGTTAATCGAAAAAAGGAGCAGAAATATGACAGAGCAAAAATATGACAGACTTTATAAAAGAGCAAAAAAGATAATCGGAGACAAAACACCGCTGAAAAATGATTGCGGTGAGATTTGCGGTGGTGCCTGCTGTAAAGGCGACGAAAATACAGGAATGATACTTTTTCCTTTTGAAAAATCAAACCTTACCGTAACGGAAAAAGACGGCATCCGTCTTGCAGTGTGCGAAGGTACCTGCAACAGATGTGAAAGACCTCTCTCCTGTATGATTTTTCCTTTCTTCCCTTATCTCACTCAGGGCGGCAGAGTAAAGGTCGTGCCCGATATAAGAGGGTATAACATCTGCCCTCTGGTGCGTGAATTTTCTTCTGTCCGCTTTGACAGAGCCTTTCTCAGACGGGTGAAAGAAGTGGGCAGACTTCTTATCGCAGATGAAGAGTGCAGAGAGTTTTTGTATGAAACAAGCCGTGAAATTGACTCAATTCTTGATATTATGGGTTGAAAATGCCTCTTGCAACACATTGTTGCGTGACTTTTTATATAAAAGAATATAAAATTAAGGCACAAGGATGTTATCTCCCTTGTGAAAGGAGGCGACAGAAATGTCAAAAATATCGAAGAATATAAGAAGGCTCCGTCAGGAACGGGGTATGACCCAGGATGACCTTGCTCAGAAGCTCTTTGTTACAAGGCAGGCAATTTCCTCCTGGGAAAACGACAGAACTCAGCCCGATGTGCATATGCTCGGAAAACTCCGCGAAGTTTTCGGTGTTTCCATTGAAGAACTTCTTTACGGCAAAAAACGAAACACGGCCCTCGAACTTGAAAAGCCGTCGTATACGGGTACTCTTATAACGGTGTTTTCTGTTCTCGGCAGTATTCTTATTACTGCAGGACTTATTCTGATTTTTGTTACCGGCTGGGAAAAAATGCCTGATGTTTTCAAAAAGGTTCTCGCTTTTCTTCCTCTGATTATCGGTCAGGCGGCTGGTATCTTCGTACTGATGAAAAAGAAAGATAAGAAAGCCTGGTGCGAGGGTGGTGCAGTGTTCTGGGGTATAGGCATTATTGCAAGTTGTATTATGGTGCAAAGTGTTTTTGATGTTTATGTCTACGATCAGAATTATTATCTTATAATGGCACTTGCGTTACTGCCTGTTGTTTTTCTGATGAAATCCGTTTGTGCTTTGACGGCGTTTTATGTAACGGGGCTTTTTCAGATTTACTGTTTTGCAGAGGGTGTTGTGTTTTATCCCTTCGGAGCAGTGAAATACATATTTTTCGGAATTTGTTCATTTGTAATTTTTGCCGTCGGTATTGCCTTGTCCCGCATTATTGAAAAAACGGACAAAGAAAGTCACAGAACAAGCATAATTCAGTGGATAACAGCAATTGCATTTCCGCTATTTGCTGCATTTTATGTGTTGGTGGGCAATTTTGATTTCGGCAACGCGCTGCTTTTTGTTTCCGCAATTCTGCTTTCTTATTTCATACTCGGACAAGGGGAAAAATCCATAACTTCACCTTTGAAATTTCTTGGACTTTTCGGAACAACGGCTTGTATATGCCTTTCGTCTTATGTGGACTTTCTGGGTATCGGGTACAAAGGTGGCACAGGTCAGGTTGCATTGGTCACCGTTCAACTCATAATGGTTTGTGCATCACTGATTATTATCAGGTGTAAATTCACATCAAAACTGCAAATACTGATGTCGGTTAACTATCTTATCATACATTTTCTCTTCCTTGTTGTTATGATTCTTGATGATCTTCCCCATCGTGCAGAAACTCCCGAAGCAATATCAGCATTATATGACAAATGCTCTCAGTGGGGAGATATAGCCTTTGTGGTAATGCAGATTTTTGCAATTACCTTCTTCAGCCTTCTGATGGCACAGGGTGCCATAGACAAAAAACTCACCGTTATAAACATAGGTTTTGTAGGATTCGCTCATCAGATAATTCTGTGGATATCAGGTTCGGGACTCGGTATGTTGACTAACGGTATCGTGCTTCTTGTCTGCGGCGGCGTACTGCTGTTTGTGAATCTCAAAATTGCAAAAAGTAAGAATCAGCAAACACAAACACTTTCCGTAAAGGCGGGAAAGGAGGCTGAAACAGATGAAAAATAAAAAACTTAGAATTATACTCGCTCTTGTAATAGTTTTTCAGATTGTGCTTATAATCAGCCCTCCCGTTTATGAAAGCATTGTTTTTTCACGCTGCGAAAAATACGGCAAGGAATACAAGATTCAGATTTCCTCTCTTCAGATTGATGTATTCCCGACTGATTACCGTGATAGTTACTTGTATATCAACATAAGAAATCACTACGACGATCTTTCTGTAGCCGGTGATAAAATCGGATTTATGCTCAACGATAAAGGCTTCTGCGTTTATGACTTTTACGGCAATAACAAAGATAAACACGTTGATTCCGTTAAAAAACAGTTTTTATACGGCAGAGGCTATTATGAAGATGACCTAATATTATCTCAGGGTGTTTCATTCGTAAGCATAGCCGAATATCTGAACGAAAAAACGGGACAGGCGGATTGGGATGAGTATCACCATTATGAATTTCTTGACAGTTACGGTGTTGAGGCTTATATAACCGTTAAGGTTTACGGCGGGATTATGACCCGTGAGGCTTTTTATGTTGACGGTACAAAACTCTTTGAGTTTAAGAATTAAACTGTTGCAGACTTGTCACAACAAATTTAAAACTTCTTACAAAATAATGACAAAATATATATAATCCTTTACTTTTTATTTTAAAGTGATATAATACCTTCTGCAATAACATAGTTTAGTGTGGAAGGTATTATTTATATAAAAGAAGGTAATACATAATGAAAAATGTATATAAGGTTGCGGTGATTTTCGGTATAGCCGCAATTTTCGGCGGAGTTATCGGCTTCGGGTTTGATATAATGGATAAATATCCCGAATACGATATCTTTCTGCAGGCACTTTCAGGTGTGCTTGGCGTTGCCCTCGGTTACTGTATATCTGTCTCTTTGCAGAAACCCGTAACAAAAAACGAATACACTTTTTCTGCTTTTTGTGCCCTTTGTATTTCGGGAACAATAACGGCAGTGAGAAAGTTTGTGCAGTTCTTTATTGATTTTTACACCGGCTCAAACCTGCTTCACTGTGAAATGGTTGAAGACAGTCACTGGCTTTATCAACTTTTCGGCTTCGGTATGAGTCCCGAGGCTCAGAGGCCGCTTCTTGATACCGATGAAGATTTCACAATTTCAATTCTGTTTTCACTTATTTCAACGGGTGTGCTTTATCTTTATAACAGAATCAGAAACAAGGCACTTTATATCCGCAATGAAAAAAGAGAAAAGTTCACTGTAAAAAGTATTCCTTTGAGAGTGAAAGAAAGAGTCAGTCTCGAAATACAAAAGATGAAACGGGACTGCAGTATATGGGATTTTCTTTTGTGGTGGTGCACAAGGGCGGTTATGGTTTACGCTTTCATCACTATGGAAAACCGTGCTGAAGCGACGCTTCTTCTTGCAAACCTTGTGGGTACTTTTGCAATAACTCTTGTACATTTTATTCTGCCGAAAAATTCCGTTCTCACAAATGTGAGTTACAAGGCTCAGAGCCTTATCACAATTATTGTTTTTCTCGGCTCCTGGTGCGGAAACTTTGCTGGTGTTTATTTCATCACCCCGAGATTTGATTTGTTCCTGCACTTTGTTTCAGGATATCTCTGTGTTATGGGCGGCTACTACATTGCACTTACACTGATGAAGCCCGACAGCAAAAAGAAAGTGCTTCTCATATCTCTGTTTTCACTGTTCTTTTCATTTTTTATTATGCCTTTCTGGGAAGTTTCGGAATTTATCGGGGACTTTATATGGGGCACAAGCAATCAGGGCTTTTACTGGGGACCTACTGCCGAAAGTTTCTTCTTTAAAGTTTTCGGCACAGGCTTCGGGAACACAAAACTTTACTATCTTTTCGATACCTTCTATGATATGCTCCTTGCCCTTGTGACAACGGTTGCAACTTTCACTTTGCTTTATATAATTCTTCTTGTTAAAGCCAAAAAGACAAAAGAAGAAAAGTGTGAAAATGGCAAAGAAGAGAAAATTCTTCTTCACAGTTGACAAAAAACGGAAACGGTGATAAAATATTCTACAGTGAATAGCACCCCAAGGGGAGTAGCTCAAAGTTGCAAATCAACATCCGCCTTCAAAGGCTGGTTTGCAAGCCTTATTCAAGGTAGCAAGACCTTTAACAGATAATTCTTCTGTTAAAGGTCTTTTTTAATAAACCGCACAAAAAAGGAAAAAATATTTATAAAACAGAAAGGAACCGACTATGAAACATTATCTCCACAGTGCCGATGAAGTTTTTGCTGAGGTCAAGTCTTCTGTTGATGGCCTTACAAGTGCCGAAGCAGAGAAACGACTTGAAGCAAACGGCAAAAACAAACTGGCAGAAGCAAAAAAAGATTCAATTTTCAAAAAGTTTTTTGATCAGATGAAAGACCCGATGATTATCATTCTTATTATTGCTGCTGCAATTTCTGCCGTAACAGAGTACATTGAAGCATCTTCCGCAGGACACAGTTTTTTCCCTACAGACACATTTATCATTCTTGCTGTTGTGATCATCAATGCCGTTCTCGGTGTTATGCAGGAAAGCAAGGCTGAAAAGGCTGTTGAAGCACTTCAGAAAATGTCTGCAGCAACCACAAAGACCCTCCGTGACGGAAAGATTGTAACGGTCAAGAGTGAAGACCTTGTTGTAGGTGACGTTATTCTTCTTGATGCAGGTGACGCAATTCCTGCTGACTGCCGTATTTTTGAATGTGCAAGTATGAAAATTGAGGAAGCAGCACTCACAGGTGAATCTGTTCCCGTTACAAAACTTGTGAATGCACTTATGGGCAAAAAGGAAAACGATGAAGTTGCTCTCGGTGACCGTAAAAATATGGCATATATGGGCTCAACTCTTGTTTACGGACGCGGTAAGGCTGTTGTTGTTGCAACAGGTATGGATACGGAAATGGGTAAAATTGCCAACGCTATCTCACTTGCAGAAGAAGGCAAGACTCCTCTTGAAATCAAACTCGAACAGCTTTCAAAAATTCTCACAAAACTTGTTCTCGGTGTTTGTGTTGTTATCTTCGGCTATAACATTGTTATGCACTTTGTTAACGGTGCAGAGGGTCAGTTCTATGAAGTAGCACTTGACTCCTTCATCACTGCTATTGCCCTTGCAGTTGCGGCTATTCCCGAAGGTCTTGTTGCCGTTATGACAATCGTTCTGTCAATCGGTGTTACCAATATGTCCAAAAAGAATGCAATTATCCGTAAGATGAATGCCGTTGAAACCCTCGGCTGCACACAGATAATCTGTTCGGACAAGACAGGTACTCTTACACAGAATGTAATGACTGTTGTTGACCATTATGCTCCCGATGAAAATCAACTTGCAACAGCTATGGCTCTTTGCACAAATGCAGAGGTTTCAGAAGACGGTAAGGGCACAGGTGAACCTGATGAGGTTGCACTTATCAACTATGCAAAGACTCTCAGTCTCCCCAAGGCAGACCTTATGGAAAAATATCCCAGAATCGGTGAAGTACCCTTCGATTCAGGCAGAAAGATGATGTCCACCGTTCACAGTTCTGCTGACGGTGTTGTACAGTTCACTAAGGGCGCTCCCGACGAAATTCTCAAGAAGTGCTCACACATTGATATCAACGGCGAAGTCTTTGAAATGAATGACGAGTACCGTGAAAAGATTTCTGCTGAAAACACAAGAATGGGTAACAAGGCTCTTCGTGTGTTTGCAGTTGCATATAAGAAATATGATGCAGCCCCCACTGTATTTGATTCAGAATCACTCGAATACGATATGACTTTCATCGGTCTTACCGGTATGATTGACCCGGTACGCCCTGAAGTTAAGAATGCCATTATCGAATGCCGCAGTGCAGGTATCACACCTATTATGATTACAGGTGACCACATCAATACCGCCAAGGCTATTGCAAGAGAACTCGGTATTCTCACCGATGACTCACAGGCTATGATGGGTGCAGATATTGACAAGTATACAGACGAAGAATTTGAAAAGGTTGTTGAAAATATCTTCGTTTATGCTCGTGTTCAGCCTGAACACAAAACTAGAATAGTTAACGCATGGAAGAGCAAGGGTTATGTTACCGCCATGACAGGCGACGGGCTTAACGATGCCCCCTCAATCAAGAATGCAGATATCGGTGTCGGTATGGGTATCACCGGTACCGACGTTACAAAGAATGTTGCCGATATGGTTCTCACAGACGATAACTTTGCAACAATCGTTTCCGCTGTTGGTGAAGGCAGAAGAATTTACGATAATATCCGAAAGGCTATTCAGTTCCTTCTCGGCTCCAACCTTTCAGAAGTTGTTTCAATCTTCTTTGCAACAATTATGGGATTCACCATTCTTGAAGCGCCTCACCTTCTTTTCATAAACCTTGTAACAGACAGTATTCCTGCTCTTGCACTTGGTCTGGAAAAGCCTGAAGCAAACATAATGAGAAGAAAGCCCCGTAGTAAGAATGACGGTATTTTTGCAGGCGGTCTTGGTTTTGACTGCGCTTATCAGGGAATTCTCGTAAGTATTCTTACAGTTGCAGCGTTCTATATCGGTGAATGGCTCGAATGCCTTGAAACAGGTGCAGCTTTTGCATGGACAAATATTCACGACAGTTCAGAAGGTATGACAATGGCATTCTTCACAATGGCTATGTGTGAAATTTTCCACTCCTTCAATATGCGCTCACAGAGAGGTTCGGCAGTTGCTATGGTCTTCAAGGGTCACCACAACGTTGCTCTTTACGGTGCTATGATTGGCTCATTCCTTCTCACAACAGCCGTTGTTGAAATTGACTTCCTTTCAAATCTCTTCGGTTTTGCACACCTTGACCTCACAGCATACCTTATTTCTCTTGGACTTGCATTCCTTGTTATTCCCGTTGTTGAAATTATTAAGGTTATTCAGAGAGCAGCAGATAAGAAAAAAACAAAATAAAATAATCCGGTTCGGGTGGCACTTCATAAGGTTTAACAGCCTTATGGAGTGCCACCCTTTTCTTGTTTTAGGGACCGGAAGTCAATAGTCCGGTGTCAGGTACAGATTATTAATTTTTCTTGAAAATCTATTTTTTCTGTGCTATGATAAATTTATGGAAAAAGTAAATTAAATCAAGGAGGAAATTATGAGTTTAAAAGAAAAGAAAAAAGCATCGGGCTTTAAGATGTGGACTCTTGTATGGGGCCTCGGTCTTGCAGGTCAGATTTGCTGGAATATGGAAAATCAGTGGTTTAACACCTTTGTTTACACCAAAATTGGCAAAGACCCGTCAATTATTACGGGTATGCTTATCTGTTCTGCCCTTGCAACAACATTTGCCACATTCTTCTTCGGCACATGGGCAGACAGAACAGGTAAAAGACGAGTTTTCATTTCCGTGGGATATATCCTCTGGGGTATATTTACCATTGCTTTCGGGCTTACGGAGTTTATAAGCAAGGATATGTATCTTCTTGCAGGTATTGCCGTTGTTCTTGCGGATACAATTATGAGTTTCTTCGGCTCAATGGGTAACGATGCAGGTTACAACACCTGGACAACGGACATTATGACAGACAAAAACCGCGGTCAGATAGGTGCCGCTCTTGCAACCCAGCCCGTTATCGGCACTATTGTAGGTACTGTCGTGGGCGGAATTCTTGTTGGCAGTGACAACAACTATATGCGTCTTTTTGTTGTGATGGGTGTATTTGTTATCGTCTTCGGTATAATATCACTTCTGTTCCTCGGCAAAGCAGACGACGTTGCTCCCGGCGTCAAGGGCAGTTTCGTGAAGCAGTTCCTTTCGGTATTCAATTTTAAAAACTTTTTTGCACTTAAAGAACTTGTGTGGGTAAATGTTACCGTTGCAGTGTTCTTTATCGG
>JAZOAX010000023.1:0-4793 GCA_045595685.1 Acutalibacteraceae bacterium | reverse complement strand
GAGTTTTGTCATTTCCTTTAATCGAAAAATTTCTCGATAAAAACTGCTTTGCACCTTAAAATTCAGATAGTTTGTTTGCAGAACAAGGCAAAAAGCACAGAAATCCTTGCGGATTTCGAGCATTTTTAACGCTGTTATGCTACAAAACAGCGAATTTTAAGGCTTAAATTCCTTACGGAGTGCCGCCCTTTTACAGTTCTTTTTTATCAGTTGGAAGCGGCAGCCTGCTGTGCTGCAAGTACACAGTCAATTGCAAGAACAACTGCCAGTGATACTATCTCATCTTTTGCATCTGCAATGTTGAGTTCGTAGCAGTCCCCCCATGTCATCCACTCTTTCATAATGGAAACAATGGGAGTGCCGTTTTGGGTTATAACATAATCGTGCTGCCAGAAGTTGCCGTCAATTTCCCAGCCGAGACCTTCAATTGTGTATCTGGGTCTGAAGAAAGAGAACTGCTTAACAATTTCGGCAACCTGTGTTCCCTTTGTATATACAAAATACCTGGGAAGAAAACTGAACACCTTCTGTTCAATAAAGGCTACTTCTGTTCCTTGCAGATTGTAGACATGGAGTTTTTTGCCCAGAGTGAAGAACTCACCCTCAACATAATACTTATCATTACCTGCTTCGTCATAAACAGTGAATCTGTCTTTCCAGGAAAAAATCTTCTGTTTGATGTAAAGTTTCATATTCATTCCCCTTTCGGTGTTTTCAACTGATTTTATCATTTTTTTATATTGTTTGTCAATGTATCATTGGCTGAATCTGTTTTCCGTCAAGTGCCATCATTGCGGCATCGTATGTCCTTTCAAAATCACACACAACGGAAAAGGGCTTTTTTTCGGGGTTATCCTGCTTCATCGGTATAAAATAATAGTGTTTGTAATTCATAAGTTCACCTATATTCTTGCCGGAACAACTGAGGGAATCATTAGTGGAAACACCAATAAGAACGGGTTTCTGATTTCTGAGGTGTGACTTCACCGCAAGAGTTACGGGTGTGTCATATATACCGTTACGGAGTTTTGAAAGGGTGTTTCCCGTGCAGGGAAGCACAATCATAATATCCGTCAGGTTTTGGGGGCCAATTGGCTCTGCATCGGCAATTGTGCTTATTATTCTGTTGCCCGTTATTTTTTCGATTTTTTCAATAAAATACTTTGCTTTGCCGAAGCGGGTGTCCGTATTATAGGCGTTATATGACATAATGGGAATTACATTTATTCCTCTTTTAACCAGTTCTTCAATCTGCTGAACAGAGCGTTCAAAGGTACAGAATGACCCTGTAAGTGCATATCCGAAATTAAGTTTCTCTCTCAAATAAATCATCTCCCTGAATAATGGATTCAACCGTATGTGCTATTAATTCTGCTGCTGACTCCGGAACACATTTACCCGGAAGTCCCGAAGCAAGCAGATAATTTTTATTCAATTTTTCAAAGTGTGTTTTATCGGCACCGTAAGGTTTTGATGCAAGTTCAAAATATACTGCATCCGGCTTAATATTTCCGATGTCCTTTTCGCTGAAAATAACGGCAGGAACCGTGTTAAAAATATAATTTGACGATTCAATCACACTGCCGAGTTCAGATAATCCCATAGCTTTAAAGCCCTTTAGTTGTGCTTTTATCAGTTGCTCTTTATTCCGTGCAACAATGAAAACATCACAGTTAAGATTACTTAGCATAACTGAGAGTGCATCACTTACTTTACCAAAGCCTGTAACAAGTATTTTTTTACCCGTAAGAGACGATTCAGCGGTATTAAGAAGCATTCTGAGTGCTCCCTGAGCGGTCAGAAGTGCATTACACTCCATGAAAAATCCGTTTTTTGTAATATCGTAATATCTGACACCTTTTTCTTTGAAGGTATTTCTGTATTCCTTTTGCATTACGCCTCCGATAACAATCTGACCCTTCGAAAGCAAATATACCACATCGCAAAGTTTGATTTTAAAAAGAGGATTATCACTGTAAAGGTACTTTCCGTCAGTTGATACGGGAACGGGCAGAATAATTACAGTTGCCGATTTTATGTTTCGGTGCAGATTTTCAGCATCTGCATTTTCTATCGCACATTCAAAGCCTTTGTTGCTGAGAATTCTTTTAAGATAATACTGTCTTTTATCTCCGCCGATTATGAGTATTCTGTTTTTCATTCGGTCACCCCTTAAAACATTCTGTCAGTTTTTATTATATGAGACAAAATTTTTCTTGTTAATTTTTAAATAGGTGTTTACTAATTCTGAAAAATACAATATAATATAGAGTAATAAATATGCGAGGTGCTATTGCTATGCATGAAATAGATAAATTACTCAGTGAAAAAAAGAAGGTTCATTTCATCGGTATAGGCGGCAGTGGTATGTGCCCCCTTGCTGAAATTCTTCACGCCTGGGGATACGAAATTACCGGCTCCGACAACAACACCGGTGACAACATAGACAAACTCAGAAGTATGGGAGTTAAGGTTATTCTCGGTCAGAAACCTGAAAACATTGAAGGTGCCGAAATAATCATCTATACCTCCGCCATTCTGGAAACAAACGAAGAGCTTATTGCTGCAAAAAACAGTGGCACTCCCTGCTTTGAGAGAAACAAACTTTTTGGTGCCATAACCCGTAAATATAACAACTGTATCGGTGTTTGCGGAACTCACGGCAAAACTACCGTAACATCAATGCTTTCACAGATTCTTATTATGGCCGAAAAAGACCCAACTGCAGTTATCGGCGGCAGACTTCCTCTTATTGAAAGCCACGCAAGAGCAGGTAAAAGTGACATTATGGTTTGTGAAGCATGTGAATATCAGGCACATTTTCTTGAACTCTCCCCCGACGTTGCTCTGATTCTTAATGTTGATGAAGACCATCTTGAATTCTTCAAAAACATTGATAATATTATTAAATGCTTCAATGATTTTTCACTTCTTACTACTGACACAATTATTTATAACGGTGACGATGAAAACACAGTGAAATCCGTTGAAGGCGTTGAAAGAAAAAAAATCACCTTCGGTGTAAGCAGTAAAAATGACTATTATGCAGAGAATATTACATATAACAGAGGGGCTTTTGCAGAATTTGATGTTATGCATAAAGGTGAAAAACTTACTCACATTGCCCTGAGCATTCCCGGTGAACACAATGTTACAAATGCCCTTGGTGCTTTTGCCGCTGCAATGAATGCAGGGTGCACTGCCGATGAATGCAAAAACGGAATCGAATCTTTTTCGGGTGCAGGCCGCAGATTTGAAGTTCTTGGTGAATATCAGGGAATTACAATTGCAGACGATTATGCACATCATCCCGGTGAACTTGAAGTTACTCTTAATGCAGTTATGAAAATGGGATATAATACTGTGTGGGCAGTTTTTCAACCCTTCACCTATTCCAGAACATCAATTCTTTTTGATGAGTTTGTACGTGTACTTCAGATTCCCGACAAATGCGTTATGACAGAAATTATGGGTTCAAGAGAAGTCAACACCTATAACATCTACACAAAAGACCTTGCTGAAAAGATTCCCGGCAGTGTCTGGTATGAAGGTTTTGACGGAGTTGTTGACCACATAATCAAAAATGCAAAAAAAGGCGACATTGTGATTACCCTTGGTTGCGGAGATATTTATAAAGCCGCAAAAATGATGGTTGAAAAATTGAAATAACTTGGAAATTGATTTTTTTGTATTAACCTGTCATTCCCTGCCATACTATAATCAGCGGATGAGTCCAAGGCGTTTGCGGCTTCTCCGTGACGATTGATGCGGGGAAGCCCAGGCGCAATCGTATAGATAAAACCCCACCTGATAATAATCGGGTGGGGTTCATTTATTATATTCAAATTACTGTAAAGTACTGATGTATTCAGCCATTTTGCCAACAGTCTTATGCTCAACAAAATCTTTTGCAGTGAGAGTTACACCGAGTTCTGAACTGATATCATTGATAAGACACATTGTGTCAAATGAACTTAAGCCGAGATCAGACTTAAAATTGTCTTCACTCTTGATTTCGTCAACTTCCACGTAGTTTTCAAGGATTTCAATAAACTGTTCGATTGTGCACATTGCGGTTTTCCATTCCTTTCTGCATCTGTCAATTTAATTGTTTCGAGGATTTCTCCTACGGTTATATCCGGATTTTCTGCGCCGATAACAAGTGTTTTTGCAATTTTTGAATAAAGAATACTGAGGTCATAATCCGCTTCAGGCTCTTTCCTGTATTCAAAAATAAAATCAAGACCGTTATCACTTGTTCTGTGAAGCACCGTTACATAAAGAGGAATCATTGTGGCTCCGTTATTGTACCAGATACTTCTTGCGGTTTTTGCCATTTCTTCATCAATACTTGCAAGTTTCAGCATAGGCTGATAAGAAAGACCGAAGCTGTCATAAGTTGAGTCAAATTTTGCATCTTCGGGCATTGATTTGTGCCTTTCGTGCAAGGTTTCAAGGAAAGAAAGGCTTGAATGAAGATACATTTCATTCTGAACATCGGAAATTTTATTTACGGCGTTCGTGAAAGTTTCCTCAGGGGCGATAATACTTCTCATTGGCAGGAAGTTGATTCTGAGTCCGCCTGATTTCTTTTCCGCAATTGTGCCGCGGCGGTTAATAATCATTTTGAAGGAAACATCCTGCTGATTATCGTTAAAGCATGAAAGACCTGTTCTGACGCCCATTGAAATGAGAGCAAAAACCGAAAGGTTTCTTTCTTCGCACATTCTGAGCACTTTTTCACTGTCTTCTGCGCTCATACTGAACTTGACCGAAGAAGCATCGGGAAGACC
>JAZOAX010000022.1:0-8554 GCA_045595685.1 Acutalibacteraceae bacterium | reverse complement strand
GCAAAGCATTTCAATGTTGTTGATTCTTACGATAACCATTCGCAGATTCCCACACATTTCAGAAATGTTGATGAATGTGCAAACGAGGGCGGAAAATTGGCTCTCATCTCTTGCGGTTGGGACCCGGGAATGTTCTCTCTTAACCGCCTTTATGCTTCGGCAATTCTTCCCGATGGAAGCGACTATACCTTCTGGGGAAAGGGCGTTTCTCAGGGACACTCCGATGCAATCAGAAGAATTGAGGGCGTTGTTGATGCCCGTCAGTACACTGTTCCCGTAGAAGATGCAATGAACCGTGTAAGGCAGGGTGAAACACCTGAATTCACCGCAAGACAAAAGCATAAAAGAGAGTGCTTTGTTGTGGTTGAAGACGGTGCTGACAAAGAAAAAATCCGCAGTGAAATTGTTAATATGCCTGCATATTTTGAGCCTTATGACACAACCGTCACATTCATTTCAATGGAAGAAATGAGGAAAAACCACGCAGAACTTCCCCACGGCGGCAGTGTGATAAGAACGGGATATACAGGTGACGGAAATTCACATTGTCAGGTTATAGAATACAGTCTTAAACTTGATTCAAATCCCGAATTTACGGGCAGTGTTCTTGTTTGTTTTGCAAGGGCAGTTGCAAAAATGGCAAAAAGAGGGGATAAGGGCTGCAAAACAGTTTTTGATATTGCTCCCGCTGACCTTACTTCTTGCAGCAGGGAAGAAATAATCTCCCATATGCTGTAAGCACTGGCAAAGTCAATGTAACGCAGTGTTGCCCCGAATTTTTAAATTAACCCACGAAAGATGAGAATAAACTATGATATGTGAAAATATAGGAATAAGGGACGGTCACCTGATTTTTGCAGGTGCCGATACGGTTGCTCTTACTGAAAAATACGGAACACCGCTTTATCTTATGGACGAAGACAGAATCCGTCATAATTGCCGTGTGTATCTTAAGGCAATGAAAGAGCATTTCGGTGAAAACAGTTTTCCTGCCTATGCCAGTAAAGCCGCTTCTTTCAAAAGGATTTATGAAATTATGAAAGAAGAATCAATGGGTATTGACCTTGTGTCTCCCGGTGAGATTTATACTGCAAAAGCGGCAGATTTTACAATGGAAAAGTCATTTTTTCACGGCAATAACAAAACCGACAGTGATGTCAGTTATGCTATCGGCTGCGGTGTAGGTTATTTTGTTGCCGACAATATAAGTGAACTTGACCTGATTGAAGAAAACTGCAAAAAGGGCGGCACAAAACAGAAAGTTATTCTCCGTCTGAGCCCGGGTATTGACCCTCACACCTATGATGCTGTTGCAACGGGTAAGGTTGACTCCAAATTCGGTACTGCCATTGAAACGGGTCAGGCAGAAGAACTTGTTAAAAAGGCGCTTGAACTTGAACATATCGATATTGTCGGTTACCACTGCCATGTGGGCTCTCAGGTTTTTGACAGTGAGGGAGATGTTTATCTCAACGCAGCGACAATAATGCTTTCTTTCGGTGCCCGAATGCAGAAAGAGTACGGCGTTGAGTTCAAAGTGCTCAATCTCGGTGGCGGTTTCGGTGTCCGTTATACAGAGCAGGATCCCTGCCTTGACATTGAAGCAAACATTGCAAAACTCGGAAAGCATATAAAAAAAAACTGCAAAAAACTTGAAATTGATATGCCTCAGATTATTATGGAGCCGGGCAGAAGCATTGTTGCCGATGCCGGTATGACTCTTTATTCCGTCGGCACAATCAAAGAAATCACGGGCTATAAAAACTATGTTTCCGTTAACGGCGGTATGACGGATAATCCCCGATATGCTCTGTACGGCTCGAAGTATACCGTACTTCTTGCAAACAGAATGAATGAAAAGGCAGATTTCACAACCGATGTTGTTGGAAGATGCTGTGAAAGCGGAGATATCATTCAGCCGAAGGTTTCAATGCCCAAGCCCCACAGAGACGATGTTATAGCAGTGTGCACCACGGGCGCATACAACTATTCAATGGCTTCAAACTACAACAGAATTCCCCGTCCTCCCATAGTAATGCTCAAAGGCGGCGAGAGTTATGTTGCAGTGAAAAGAGAAAGTTTTGAAGATATTATAAGAAATGATGTTTAAAAAATGCTGTTGCGAATTTTTCGCAACATCATTTTTATTACCTTAACATCTTAATTTTTTCTTCAACCTCAAGCCCCAGACCATGCATCTTGTCATATCCCATTCTGAAAAGTTTGTGGTCAAGGCAGGCGTCAGGTGTGTGGGCGTCAATTCCCACAGTGACGGGTGCTTTCATTTCACCTACCATATCCCAGAATGCGGGGAAGGGATAGTCTTTTTCACCGGTGGCAAGGGTATGTGAAAGCCCGAGAAGATTATATTCAAGGGGAGTGTTTGTTTCAATGGCTTTTTCTATGATATCCTTTGAAATTTTTCTGCAGTGTTCATCGAAAACGGGGTAGCCTCTCATAAAAATATCAGGGTGGGCAACATAGGCAAATAAGCCCGTTTCCATACCTTCAACAATGTCATCTCTGAAATTGTAAAGATGTTCGGGAGTTGACATATTGCCGTTATAGAGGCTGCCGGGCTCATCCTTTGAAAAGTGGTGGCCGAGAATGATATAGTCAAGTTTCATTTTTTCAATCTGTTCTTTCAGCCAGGGCATATACTTCGGAAAATATTCACACTCAAGACCTATCTTCACACTGATTTCACCTTTGTATTTTTCTCTAAGAGCCCTGAGACTTTCGCAGTATCCTTCAAGTTCATTTTCGTGCATTCTCATACCCGACACATAAGATTCAAAAGGCCACGGAGAGTGGTCTGCAAAGCCGATTTCATCAAAACCTGCTTCTATGGCGGCTTTCACATACTCCTCGTCGGTGCCCTGTGCGTGAAAACAGCGGAATGTGTGTGTATGGTAGTTGTATTTCATAGTATATCAATCCTTTTAAAAGAATTATCACTTAAGATGTCGCCTTAGTATAATAACACATATATTTCGCCTTGGCAAATGTTTTTTCTTTCCTATTTGTTGCAAATTTTGATTTCTTGTGTTATTATGATAAGTGGTAAAAAATCCCTGTGAATAAAAGGGGAAAAGGAGAGTAAAAAATGAAAGTTATAGTATTGAACGACGCTGTTGAAATTTCAAAAGAGGCTGCTGATATCATCGTTAAGCAGGTTAACAACAACAAAGGAAGTGTGCTTGGTTTTGCAACAGGTGCATCTCCCGTTGAAACTTATAAAAGAATAATTGAAAAGTATGAATCAGGTGAAGTAAGCCTTAAGCATATCACAACTTTTAACCTTGATGAATATGTGGGTCTTTCAAGAGAGAATGTGAACAGTTATTTCTATTTTATGAAAGACAATCTTTTCGGAAAAACAGATGTTGATTTTGATAAAGTCAACTTCCTTTCAGGTGAAGCAGAGGATACAGACGCAGAGTGCAAAAGATACTGGAACAAAATCAAGGAAAGCGGCGGAATTGATATCCAGCTTCTCGGTATCGGTACCAACGGCCATATCGGATTCAATGAACCCGGCGACAAGTTTGCAGACGGTCCCTTTGTTGTAAAACTTACTCAGAGCACCATTGATTCAAACAGAAAATACTTTGAAGCAGTGGGCGACACAATGCCCGAATACGCTCTTACAATGGGTATCGGTGACATTATGAGAGCAAGAAAGATTATTCTTATTGCAACAGGCGAAAGCAAGGCAAAAGCAGTGAAAGCACTTGTTGAAGGCCCGGTTTCACCCTCTTGTCCCGCATCAATTCTTCAACTTCACGCAGATGTAACAGTATTCCTCGATAAAGAAAGCGCATCTCTTCTTGGTGACAGATAATGAGCGGGGTTACCAAACTTAAAAAGTGCCCGAAAATCAAGTCCGTAACAGTAACAGAAGAAAAGCAACTGCTTATAAAATGGACAAAAGTCGAAGGTGCTGAAAAGTACGCTGTTAAAAGGGCTCTTTCCGACACAGGAGAGTTTCAGCATCTGGCGTGGTCCAAAAAGTGCGAATACATTGACACTGATGTGCCCGTCGATGTTACATGCCGATATAAGATTATGGCACACAAAGCCCTTGAAGGAAAAAAGAGTTCAACAAAACTTTCTGCAGTCAAAGCAGCGGTGATTTCCGACATTCCCGCACCGCAGAATCTTAAGGCTGAGGAAGAAAAGGGAAAAATCATTCTTTCCTGGGATAAGGTAGACGGTGCTGAAGGATACATTGTGAGCAGAAGAAATGATTTCTACTCACAGATTCTGCCCGTTGCAAGAACAAAAAACTGCAGTTTTACCGACAGTAAGATTGTATCAGGTCAGGCATATCACTATTCCGTTCAGGCATTTGTTGCGGGTGAGGAATCGGAAAGACAGGGTAACTTTACCCCGGAAGCCCACTGTGTAAGCCTCGACTGCGGTGAAATTTTAGAAGTGAAGTCTTATTTCGGCAAAAGAATCAGTCTTAAAGTCAGAATTGTTGCCGGTGCCGACGGATATATTCTTCAGCGAAGTGACTCGCCTGACGGTAATTTCGCCGATGTTGCAAAAAGTGAAAGCGGCCTTGATATCATGTTGAATGATAAGGTTGAAAAAAGGCTCAGAACATATTACTACCGTGCAGTTGCATATAAAACCGTTGCAGAAAAAATGCACAAAGGACAGCCCACAAAGGTTGTACACATCAAAAGCAGATAAATTTCCGCAATTTGTTAAAATTTTTATTGACTAATTTTGTCCGATGGTTTACAATGTATGTAACCAATATTATAAGGAGGTTATAATTATGAATAAAACAATCAAAAAAGCAATGGCTCTCATTTTAACTTTAATTATGCTTATGTCCGCAGCAACAGTTGCTTTCGCAGCAACAGCAGAAGACGATCCTTCAATCCCTGTTTCAGAGGTTGAAACAACAGAGGTTCCTGTAGAAGGCGGTTCTGCAACAGAAGAACACAGATCAATGATTCAGATTTTTATTGACTATATTATGGAAGTATTCAATTTCTTTAAATATATCTTCTATGATCTTCCCCTCGGTAAAGCAGCATAAGACAACTAAAATGATAAAAGCCTGAGAGTTCAGAACTCTCAGGCTTTTTAATGTATTCAGCGGTTTAACTCGTCGAGCATACCTTCTATGTTCTTATAGTGAATCGGAATAATGTTGAGAGAGGGGAGATGCTCGAGATTTTTTATGCTGTCGTCTATCATATAAATTGCATCGTAGTCTTTTCCGAAAGAAGATACGCAGTGACGGAAAATCTCTGCATCAGGTTTTGCAAGATGAAGATTGCAGGAAATGAAAACCTTGTCAAACAAGTCCGAAAGACTGTATTCTTCAATCAGTTTTTCAACAAGTCCCAAAGGAGCGTTTGAAAGAAGCGCAATATCATTTTCCTTTTTTAAACAGCGGATAACAGATACCATTTTTTCATCAAGCACAAAAAGAGACTCCCACTCGGGAATAACATCTTCCAAAGGTATTCCGAGTTCATCAGATATGTTTTTCAGAAGTTCATCATAGGTAACTTCACCCAGGTCTGCAGGAATAAAAAGTTTATCTTTGATTTCATCAACGGATTCTGCGGGCAGGTGCCTTCTGAGAAATACGGGAGCAACCTCACCGAAAATAACACCGAAACAGTCGAAGATAATAAGTCTGTTTTTCAAATAATCAACCCCTTTTTATGAGTATAACATATTATAAAATAAACCGCAACAGAATAAATCCTATACGGCAATATAAATTAATTGTAAACAATGAAGAAAAAGGGCCAAAAAACGCATAGGTAAAAGCTGTTATTATTGACAAACAGTTCCAAAAAAGATAAAATATAAGTTAACTAAAAAGGGAAAGGGTGTTCAAATGGCAAGTAAATGTCCAAACTGCGGCAGACAGCTCAAATGGTACAATATCAAGGCAGACTGTCCTGATTGCGGAATCAGTATCCCAAACTATAACTGGGAAGCAAGGCTTGAAGAAGATAACATCAAAGCAGAAGCAAAATTCGCAAAATTCTATAATACACTTAACAAATTAGGTTATTCTGTATACGGCACAAAGTTGAGAATTGCAAGAATCATAATGTCATTTATTCCCATTATCGGTATTATATTACCCTGGGCAACAGTAAAGGGCGACGGTGCTGAACTTAATTTCGATTTGCTGGGTCTTTTTACAGACGGAACAAATACAATCAAGTTTTTCGGTCCTCTTTTTAAAAATATCGGCGGAATAATTGACACTATAAGCGCAGAAGGCTTTTCAGGTCCTGTATCTTTCACAATAATCGGACTTTTATGTGTTCTTCTGAGCATAGTAATTCTGGTTATTGCATTTTTCCTGATTTTTATAACCTTCAGAAAACCCAAAACAAATGTAATCTGGATTTTTGATACAATCGGCATTTTGCTTATGGGTGCGGGTATCGGTCTTTTCGCATCTGCAAACGACAGAATTGGTGCTGATGCTTTCACAGTCGCAGACCTTACCTTTGAAAATGCAACGGCATCTGTCGGTTGGGGTATTTTTGTTTTCCTTGCACTCGCTTTTGTTGCATTAACAGGTAATCTTCTCGTTTCACGTGCAGATATCAAGTCTGACGAACAACTTGAAAGTGAAAGACTTGAAAGGGTTAGACTCAAAGAAGAAAAAGAAGAAGAAAACCGCAGAAAGAAAGAAGCCGCAAGGCTTGAAGCACAGAAGAGAGCAGAAGAAGAGCAGGCTGAAAAGGTCAGAAAAGCAAGAGAAGCTCTTGAAAAAAGCGAAAACAAATAATAAATATTATAGATTTGAAAGAGTGATAAAATGTCAGATACAGTAAACACAAACTCTCTTCAGGAAAAAGAAAACGCCGAAGAAGAGGCGATTGATAAATTAGCGTACACTAAAAAGAGATATCTTACACCCAAGGAAATTGCTGCTTTTGTGCTCGTTAACTTCGGCCAGAAGAACCTTTCTCAGTTCATAGGCAGTGAAAAGCAGTTCTTCCTTATTCAGTATGCAGGCCTCAGCGATAAGCACTATGCAAACATAGAACTTTTTGCAACTATATACGATGCACTTGACGATACAATTTCAGGCCTTATCATTGACCGAACAAGAACCCGTTGGGGCAGAGTAAGACCATTCTTCATTCTTCCGCTTCCGTTATGGATTCTCGGTGGTATGATGCTTTTCTCAACCCCCGGTATTACAGGTGTGGCTCAGGCTATTTATGTTGCAGTTGCAACAGTTATTTACGGCCTTGGTATGAGTTACTTCGGTGCATGGAACCTGATGACCTATAACATCACGCCAAACATAAATGAGCGAAATAACCTTATTACTACTACGAAATTCGTTGAACTTTTCGGAACATTTATTCCGTCGCTTTTGCCGGTATTGGTTAAGTTTATTCCGAAGATGAATCCTTCCGTTACCAACTCAGATGTGTATAAGTCCTTTGCAGTATTTATGCTTATTTTTGCCGCATCTTTCGCGGTTTACGGATTTTTCAATATGCGTGAGAGAATACCTCTTCAGAGCCGTGAAGAAATGAACAAAACATCCGTATGGGGTTCACTTAAAAACATTTTCACCAACAGACCTCTTCTTGTTATTATTCTTGCTGAATTCTTCAATAACTTCAAGGCTGTAGGCGGTTCAACAGAAAGTTTCTTCTGGCTCAATAACTCCGGCAACTATGCATATCGCAGTATCTGCGGCTTGTTCACGGGTATTCCTAACTACTTTATGGTGCCCTTTGCGGCTAAACTCGTAAAACGCTTCGGTCCAAGAGCAACGGCTATCGGTGCAGGCCTTTTCGGTCTTGGTGCATATGTGCTTATGTTTGTTCTCGGTTATCCCAACGGCGCGATTTTAAGCGATAATTTCGAAGATAAGAGCATACTCAACTTTGCTCTGGTTGTTGTACTGCTTACAATTGCAGGTCTTCCCAACAAGGTTATCAATGTATGTAATCCTATTCTCACAGCCGATACCCTCGACTATATGGAGTGGAAGCACGGACTTCGTAACGAAGCTCTTGTTACCACCGTTCAGGGTTATTTCATCAAACTTGCAACAGCTGTTACAGGTTGGCTTTCCGGTATGGTGCTTCACTGGATTAACTATGTACCTTTGAAGGACGAACTCGGTCACGATATTGCCAACAAAGATCCCGGTGTGCTTAAGGGTATATGGATAGTATTCTGTATTCTTCCCGCTCTTGCAAGAGGTCTTTACGGTATTTCATTCATTTTCTATCCCATTCACGGCAAACTTCAGGACAGAATGATTGTTGAACTTGCCGATAAGAGAGCAGCCGTTCTCGCAGAAACGGGTAAAGCAGATAACAAATAAAAAAGTTACATAAAAGCAGCCGCAAGCAAAATACAACTTGCGGCTGCTTTTTTCTTGCTGAAATCACTTGACAAAAGTGCCATTAAGATAGTATAATAGCAAAAGTCGCAACGGCACGCCGGTGTGGCGAAATCGGCAGACGCAAGGGACTTAAAATCCCTCGGTGGCAACACCGTACCGGTTCAAGTCCGGTCACCGGCACCA
>JAZOAX010000021.1:0-7818 GCA_045595685.1 Acutalibacteraceae bacterium | reverse complement strand
ATTCCGACAAGGCAAAAAACGCAGAAAGGCTGGCGCCTTTCAAGGCTTTTTAACGCAGTCGGGGTGAAAATATGCCCCATTAAACCTTATTTGGTTCGACTACTGTCACCTTAAAGGAAATGATAAAACTCCCGTAATACTCGCGTATTTCGGGAGTTTTTGCTGTAATGTTGAAATATCTTTTTTCCTGCAACAAACTTGCCTTTAAAAGTCAACAAAATGTCCCTTCTTATTTTATTTATATTGCGGATTGAATGCAGGATATAATAATGATATACTAAAATGGAATATTAAACTATAGTATTTTCTCAGGCTGAAAAGGAGTTTTATTATGCAAGAAATCATGACAAATCACGCTGCCGACAAAAAGCACGTGAAAACAGGTGAGTTCGTAATGTACCTGATGGGTGTATTCTTTTACACCACAATGACAGGTATGGTAGGCGGCAACAGAAATGCATACCTTGTTAACGTACTCAGACTTCCCGAAGCACAGACCTCACTTTTCAACATTCTCACCGCAGTTATCCCCTTTGTGCTTAATTTCTTCATTGTTATGTATATTGACGGAAGAAAAATGGGCAAGGGCGGAAAATTCAGACCCGTTGCAATGCTTGTTGCAATTCCTATGGCAATTGTTATGATGCTTTCATTCTGGGCACCCAAGGGACTTTCAGGCACAGTACTTATGATTTATGTTGTTACCCTTGCTGTTCTCTGGGCTGTGTTCTGCACCTTCGGCAACTCAATCAATATGGTCGCCAACGTTATGACACCTAACCTTAAAGAGCGTGACCATGTTCTTTCATTCCGTTCAATTTCAAGTGCCGTGGGTAACTCCGCGCCCGTTGTTATTGTGCTTGTTATCGGCCTTATCTGGAACAAGGATAACCCTGCTCTTATTGAAGCCGTTACGGGTACAAGCATCCGCAGTGTTGAAGGTCTGCAGTACATAATTTCGGCAGGTATTTGCGGCGTTGTGGGCGTTATTACGGTTTTACTCGGTATGAAAATGGTACGCGAAAGAACTGTTTACACCACCGAAAAGAAAAATCCCCTCATCGGCTTTATTGATATTATCAGAAACAAATATGCATGGACAATTATCATTTCCGAATTCTTAAAGAGTTTCAGAGGTATTGCAACCTATATGGAAGCCTTTATTGCTGCCGCTGTTCTCGGTGACATTTCAAAGAAGATTCTTTTCGTTCTTCCGGTTGGAATCGGCACTGCAGTGGGTATGCTTGTAATCAACTTCCTTCTTAAAAAGTTTGACGCAAGACAGCTCTACATTGCCAGCGGTATTTACTCCGTTTGTGCAAACTGCATTGCTTTCGGTGTAGGCTATGCTTACTTCAAAACAGGCACTGCCATTCTTCAGGTTATTTTCATCATATTCCTTTTCCTTATCGGCCTTCAGTTCGGCGCATCAAACCTTCTGCCCTCAATGTTCCAGGCTGATGTTCTTGAAGACATTGAAGGAAAAACAGGCAAACGTTTCGATGCTTCCTTCCCCTTTGTTATCGGCATCGGTACTCTCATAAGCGGTACAATTGCAAGTGCAGTTGCCCCCTTGCTTCTTTACGGTGAAGGCTCAATCATCGGCTACATTCAGCCAACAGACCTTGACCCCACCCCCGTACAGAGCCTTGAAACAAAAATTACACTTCTGTTCTTCTACACAATCGTTCACGGCATTATGATGTTCCTTGCCGGCGTTCCCTTCTTCTTCTACAAACTCACCGGCAAAAAGAAAGAAGAAGTTCATCAAAAAGTTCTTGAAATGCGCGCAAGAACCGAAGGTCAGGAGATTTAAAAAGTTTATCACAGCAACAAACATTCTCTGCACATTTTTTGCACCAATTGATGTATGTTTGCAGTAAGTAGTAAGTTCTTGGTAATTTGCACATCTCAAAACTCCGGTAAAACAGGGGTCATTGAGATTCTTACTTATCCGAACTCTTCATTGTGAGGAATGGGACACAATTGTTTACAACGCAGAGCAGTTAAGATTGTTATATAAAGAATTGCCTTGTCAGAATATTAAGAGTATAGTTGATATGGTGTTTTTTTGGAGGATAGTTTCTGATGAATGAAAAAATAAAAATTAGTTATAATGAAAAAAATGATTCTTATAAGGTTTGTTATAACGGATTTTCATGGATAAGTGACGGAAAAAAGGCTTTTGTTTCCGTTTGCAAAAGCATCAACAGCAAGCAAAAAAATAAAGATATACCTTTCAAATCTGCCAAAAGCATAAAAACAGAGTATTCAGATAATAGAATTGTAACAAGATATTCTGATTTTTTCCTCGCCGGTGAGGCTTTGCCTTTTACATTGATCTGCACCGCCGAAGTCACCTCAGAAAACGAGGTCGTGTTTTCTGTCAGGGCGGAAAACGAAACAGGTTGCGAAATTCAAGGTATATGTTTCCCTGCTCCCTTTAATGCAGAAACAAAGGGCAGAAACTCCTATCATGTTGACTCCATGCGTCAGGGTTTTATTCTTCCCGACGGATATAAAAAGAATTATTTTGTCAATCATAGTTACAAAAATGTCAAAAGACCCATAAATACAGGCGAATGTTATCTGCCGATTTGGGGTAGAGTGTGTGACGGTCATACATACTCAGCAGTGGTTGAAACACCCTATGATGCATCCGTATGTACTTGCTTCGGAAGGCATGGGGCGTTTCTTAACACCGCCTATTGGCAGTCCTCTTTGGGCAAACTTTCTTACGAACGCAGAATACTCTTTATTTTCCACGATAACGGAGACTACAATACAATTGCTAAGGATTACCGCAACTATCTCTTAGAAAGAAACGAATTAGTCACTCTTGATGAGAAAATTCAGCATAATCCAAACATCAGAAATATTATCGGTGCACCTGTTCTGCACCATAAGATTTTTTCGAAAATCAATGAAAAATCCCAGTTCTATAATAAGAACGGTTCAAATGAACTTCTTTGCGCCACATTCTATGAGCGTACAGAGGAAATGAAAAGGCTGAAGGCACTCGGTCTTGACAAACTTTATATTCATACTGACGGTTGGGGTAAAGACGGATATGACAATAAACATCCCTATATTCTTCCTCCATGTGAGGAAGCAGGCGGATGGGACGGCTTTAAAAAATTTTCAGAAGTTTGCCGTGAACTTGGATATGTATTTGCTTTGCATGATCAATACAGAGATTATTATTATGACAGTCCCGTTTTTGACAAAGACAAGGCAGTAACCAATATCGACGGCTCCAATCCCTATTGTTCGATATGGGACGGCGGTGAACACAGTTATCTTTGTTCAGTTTTTGCTTTAGATGCCGTCAAGAAGACTTATACGGAACTGGAAGAACACGGTATCGATGTTCAGGGAGCATATCTTGATGTTTTTTCTATTATGCAAGGCGATGAGTGCTTCCACGATGATCACAGAATCACAAGAGAAGAAAGTATGAAGCACAGAGGAGTTTGCTTTGACTATCTCAACGATAAAGGACTTATAATGTCTTCGGAAGAACCGGGTATGCAACTTCTTAATCATCTTGCCCTTGTTCATCACGGACCTCACGCATTAAAGCCTCAGGAAAACGGCAAGGCTGTGGGTATTCCTATTCCTCTCGGAAATCTTGTGTATCATGACTGTATCATGGTTCCGTGGAATTGGTTTAACAACTGGGGTATTCCCAAGGGTGAAGACGGAGATTTATACGGAGTTTTAAATGCCGGTATGCCGTATATTCACCCCTACGGAAATTCACTTTGTAAAATCGGAACAGATAAGCGTACTGCAGATGTACAAATGATGAGTGACGAAGATCTGAAAAAAGAACTTGAACGCGTTAAGCCTCTTTGCGAACTACAGGCAAAACTTTACAACAAAGAGATGATAAAGCACGAATTCCTCGGCAACTACCGTAAACAAAAAACTACTTATTCCGACGGTACAACAGTTGTTATTGATTTAGATCAAAATACATATAATATCAATTGAAAATAAATGCCAATATAAATTAATTATAAGTTTTGGAGAGTGGAAAATATGGTTTTAGTCAATAAGGTCAAAGGCGGTTTTTCCTATGTAAAAACCTATTGGAAAACGCCTCCTCTTGGAAATTATATGCCTATTAAAGAGATTGTTGCTCTTGCCGGCGGAGGTATGGGCATCAGATTTATCACTCAATGTGTATCATCTGTACTTTTGTCCGCCACAAACGTTTTCGTAGGCAATACTATCGGTATTGAGCCGATGAACCTGTATTACATATATCTTATTTCTGTTGTTATCAGTTTCCCTTTTACAATGCTCAGAGCATATATTGTTGATAACACAAGAAACAAAAAAGGCAAATACAGACCATATCTTATTTCAATGGGTATTCCTACCGTGCTTTTATCAATCGGTTATTTCTGGATGCCTTATGAAAAAATGGAGAGTCAGGTTACAAAATGTGTTGTTGTTCTTCTCTTCAACATTGGTTTCCAATTCTTCTATAATTTCCTTTATGAAGCATACTACAACTATGTTGTTGTTCTTTCACCCAACACGCAGGAAAGAGCAAATGTTTCGTCTGTAAAAGCTGTTGTTGAATCCTTCGGCCCGTCAGTTACAGGTATTATCATTCCGCTTTTTGCAAAGAACTTTATTGGTACCAACAACCTTAATGATATCAGAATTTACAGATACATCTGGGTACCGATCCTTATTTTGGGACTTTTTATGAGTATTATTGTTTATGCAAATACTCACGAAAGAATCATTCAGGCAAAAACTCACGTTGTTCAGATAAAGTTTATGGATGCTCTGCGTGAGGTTACAAAGAATAAGTATTTCTGGATCACATCACTTGCAGGCTGGTTAGGCTTCCTTGAGGGTGCTTGCTTCAACATTCTCAACTGGCTCTATTCCTATCAGCACGCTTGTACTGCAGGCCAGTACGCTCTTATTACTACCGTATACGGCAACGCATCTCTTTGGGGTATGCTTTTGGCTCCGCTTTCAATCAAGAAACTCGGCAAAGGAAAAACTCTCGTTCTTATCAATTCGTTGAACATCATATTTATCGGTGCTGTCTACCCGGTTGTTAAGTATGCAGATATAAGTATAATGATCTGGCTTGTTCTCATCTGCCTTTGGATGAATGCTCTTGTCGGTGCTTTCGGTCATATACTTACTCCAAGCATCAACGGTGATATCCGCGACTATCAGCAGTATGTTTCAGGCGAAAGAATTGACGGTATGTTTGCGGCTGTTGGCCTTATCGGCAGTGTTGTTACAATGATAACCAGTTCAGTTCTTCCTGCAATTTACGAAAAGGTCGGCTTTAATGAAACTAAACTTCAGGAATTATTGCCCTTGATTATTGCTCAGGAAGGTCCGCTTGAAGACCCGACTAATGTTTACAACGTTCTTTATCACAAAGAAACATTTATAACTATATTCGGCGTTTTAGTTGCTGCATCAGTTATCGGTGCTGCAATGAATGTTGTGCCATATTTCTTCTATGATCTCACAGAGATTAAACAGCAAGGAATTATTAAAGTTCTTAAAATCCGTGCATTGTTTGAGGACTATGGCAACGGTATTCTCAAAGATAGTGACCTTGTTGAAACCATCGATATTATAAAAAAAGCAAAAGAGTTTGAAAATGCTGAGCCTAAGAGCCTTGCAGAATATAAACAAGCAATCAAAAGGGCAAGTGATAAAGTTTCAAAAAAGAACGCAAAGAAAGCATACAAGGATGCTATACAATACAACACCGATGCAGAAATATCAAAGTTTGTTATTGATGAAATGAACCGTTTCAACACAAGTTTCGGCAAAATTCAACTTGAACAGGCAAGAAAAACAGCCGCTTTGGGATTCGATGCTATATATAATTACAACCTCAGCGAGTTTTCTGATGCAAAGTCCCTTCCCAAAAAAACCGCAGAAGAGAAAGAATTCAGAAAAAATGCCGTTTCAGTCGCCAAGGATTTTGTTGATGCGCAGAAGGTTGCGAAGAAAAAATTCAACAACAATATTATAGTGTTTGATTCAGGCATTTTTGATAATCTTTTTAAACGTGAGGATGAAATATCGGCAAAAATTAACGTTGCATATAATAATCTTTACAAAGCTAACGACAAAAAAGATAAAGAGGCTATTGCTCAGTTTAAGTCTGAAATCAAGGCTCTTAAAGCAGAGCGGAGAACTGTTGAAAAAGCAATCAGGGATGCAACTACTCAGAATTCAATTTATAACCGTGCAGCCCGCCCTGTTATTAAGGCAAAAAAACTTTTAGTACAGGCAGAAAACTATGCAAAACTTGACGAAATTGAAAGCCTTTACGAAGAAGCAAAGATAAGACTTGAAAAAACTATTGAAGAAGCCCGTTTAGAAGCAGAACGTGTTGAAGCAGAAAAGAAAGCATACGAGGAAAAACTCAAAGCAAAAACAGTTGCGAAGAAATAACACGAGCAATACGTCAAAAAACACAGTATGCTTTACGGTGGCGTTATGATGTGGCATTATAGTTGCGATTTTCCGTCAAGCCACGAGGCCTCACTTCTAAGAGCTATCGGCCAGACAGTAGATATTAATTATTGATAAAACATCCCCACCTGACTGTTCAGGTGGGGATGTTTATGTTTATATATTTTTTTATGTTTTTTCATTGATAGCGGCATTTACCGTTTCTCTTGTTGTAAGCAGCCACTCATCACTGTGAGGATATTCTCTGAATGTAATGCTGTGCTTTCCTTTTTCTTCAATAATAGAAAGACAAGTATTTTTATCTGTAAGTTTTTCCAGGGTGTTGAGTGCAGCCATATCCTGAAGAGCGTCATAGAAGACTTTTAGTCTGAGTGAATGATGGGCCGTACCGTCTTCTGCGGGATATACTATGAAACTATCACCCGACGGAAACTCTTTACCCGCGTCTGTCACCTCGTAGGGATTAACAAGACCTTTTGAAAGCCTTTTGTAATAGAAGTTGTATCCCCAATGCAAGAAGCCTGTGATGTCAAATTTGAACATCTGATAACCGATGACTCTTGTTCTTATTGAGTCATTACAGAAAAATCTGTTGGCTACATTGTGGTTCTTCTGAGCACTGCAGTAGTACACCCAGAGATTATCAACCTTGCCGATAAACTTATCTATATGATCATTTGCCGGTATGGGATTTGAAACAATTCCCTTTTTATAAAAAGTGTAATCCGAAAGTGCATCTGTGATTTTGTAACCTTCAAAAAGACTGTGAATATGCTTTGAAGCTTTTTTATATGAGCATTGCATAGATGCATTAGGCTCGTCACTTACATGGATGAACACCTTGTTCCTGAGATTTCTTTCTTCAAGATATTTCTTAAGTTCAACAGACAGTATAGTAAGGAAGTGTTTATATTTGCGCGAGTTTGCTCTCGTCTCCCAGCCAAAAATCTTCTTATAAACACCGTCAACTGTTGCCATAATTTTCGGAGCATGCTTTGCACCCCATTGGGTGTAAAAATGAGCGAATTCAAAATACTCAACACCACAGCGATGGGCCATTTCAATCCATTGTGTAAGTTTATCAAAGTTAAAGGAGTAAATACCGTCTTTTACTGTTACATCAATAAGTTGAACAGTAGGCCTTTCCTTGCCCTTCTGTGTGTCAAGAGGAGGAGTGAAAATCGGTGTGAGAACACAGTTCATTCCGTATTCCCCTGCAGTTTTAAGAAAGTTTTCTGTTACTCTCCAGTATTCATCAGAGAACGCATCGAATTTATAGTAAGACATCAGGCAGTCGGTGTGGAACCAACAAGTGTAAACAAAATCCTTAAAATCAAGTTC
>JAZOAX010000020.1:0-29467 GCA_045595685.1 Acutalibacteraceae bacterium | reverse complement strand
AGGAGGATATAAAAATGAAACACATTAAAAAAGTTATGTGTGTACTTCTGACACTCTGTCTTCTTTTCGGTATGGTAAGTTCCGTTTCCGTTGCCGAAATCAATGACGGTAAAGTAAAAAGTGAACTTTCCTTCACAACTTTGTCAGACACACACTATTTTCCCGAAACTCTCACAGGTGACAACTGTCAGGCCTGGCTTGACTACTGTTCAAGAAACGCAAAACTTTACCGTTATTGCGATGAAATTGTGAGAACTGCTCTTGACACAATGCTTATGCGCAATCCGGACCTCAAGTATATTCTTGTGCCCGGTGACCTTACAAAAGACAGCGAATATGAAGCACATACTGAACTTGCAAAAATCTTCAGCGAATATGAAGCAGCATACGGTGTTGATTTTATTGTTACTGCAGGTAACCACGATATCAACAGCCCCAGAGCATCAACCTTTGTAAACGGCGTTGAAGAACAGGGCAGAGGTATAACTGCAGACGAATTCCGTCAGGTTTACGCAAACCTCGGTTATGACCTTGCTTTCAACGAATATGCCGAACCCGGTGACAATGTTCAGGGTCAGCTTTCCTATGCCGTTGACCTTGACGGCGGATACCGTCTTATTGTTATTGACTCCAACATTTATTCCTTCACAGAAGAACAGAACTACCAGACCGGCGGTACTGTTACAGAAGAACTTATGGCTTGGGTCGAAAGCCTTGCAACAGGTGCAGTTGCCGACGGCAAAACTCCCATGGTTATGATGCATCACGGTCTTGCCGCACATATGGAAGTTGAGCCTTCCATCACCTTTGCGTTCCCCCTTACAAACTATATGGAAGTTGCAGAAAAGTTTGCATCCTGGGGAATTCACTATGCTTTCACAGGCCACCTTCACACCGATGATGTTGCCGCAACCATCAACGATGACGGTGAAGTACTTTACGACATTGAAACTGCATCAATAACAGGTTATCCCAACACTTACCGTGAACTTACAATCAGAACATTCGAAAACGGTGAAAGTGAAATGGATATTGATTCCATTAACTTTGACGCAGCGCAGAAAATGACTTTTGACGGCGTTACATACGAAAACAACACCTTCAGAAATACAGCATTTGCCCTTGCTTACGGCGGTGTTACAAGTGAAAACGGTTACGCAGACTGCAAAGAATTCCTTATGGGAATTGTAAGAACATATCTCGGTGACATTGTTGAAGATATTTCTGCCGCAGGAAGCGTTGATGCATATCTCAAATCCCTTAACATTGACCTTGGCGCAATTATCGGCGGTTTCCTCGAACCCTATATCGGTGAAGGCATTGCCCTTGGCGGATATAACATTTTCTCCGTTGATAATATTATGTGGTTTATAAATGACCTTCTCGGTCAGATTTATGACCTTTACATTGCAGACCCCGACAAACTCTTTGACCTTGCAGACTACCTTGTTGACGAAGTTGTTTCAATTCAGGTTTCTGACATTCCCTGCACAAACTTCCTTGACACCCTTCATTTCGGTGATGCAACAAGAGGAGGCAACCTCGGTGAACTTATACTTTCAGCAATGACATACTGGGTTGAAGGTAACGAAGATTCAGCAAACGATGCTTTTGTTCAGGATGCTATTGCAAGATTTGAAAGCGGTGAAAATGCACAGAAGGTATGGGACAAACTTATTGACCTTATCGTTCACGACCTTGTTGAAGATAACATTCTCGGCAAACTTGAAATCAGACTCGACAAACTTCTCAATGACGATGAAATCGGTAACCGTCTCGGCAACGGTATCAACTATCTTCTTTCCTATGTGCTGAAAAATGATTTCACATATATGAATCTTGTTGACACAATTTTCGCCCTTGAAATTCTTCCTTTCAAAGATATTTATGATATTCTTGACCAGCTTCTTATAAGCAAGTATATCACTTTCAGCCAGATTGAAGGCATCGGTGTATACATTGCCTATGTTCTCAGAGACTTCTCAGGTGACATCAATCCTCAGAATCTCGGTGACTACGGCGTTACATACTCCACCGAAAGAGTTGAAGTTCCCGTTTCAAGAGAGAACTACCGTCTCCCCACTGCAGTAAGCGTTACTCTCGGTGACGACAGCAAGACAAGTGCAAATATCAGCTGGTACTCGAAATCCACCGTTGGCGGCGACATTGAAATATACAAAGCCGACAGTGAGCCCGTCTTCACAGGTGAAGGCACGGAAAATTCAGATTTCACAATCAGCCTCACAAGTGAAACCGTTACCCGTTCATTCCCCGGTATTGACATCGGCTTCATCGGTTTCATCACCTACGAATTCCCCATTAACAGACATATTGTAAAACTCACAGACCTTGAGCCCGGCGCAACCTACTACTACCGTGTGGGTGATGCAGACAGAGACTGGTGGAGTGAAACAGGTACCATAACAACTGCCGACGGCAGTAACAATCTTACATTCTTCCATATGGCAGACCCCCAGAGCCAGAATGAAAAGCAGTATAACAGAGCCTGGGCAAATGTTGTTGACACAGCTTTCAGAACTCATCCCGATGCAGCATTCATTCTCAACACAGGCGACCTTGTTGACCACGGTGACAATATGAAACAGTGGGCATGGATGTTCAACACTGCATCATCCAACCTGATGAAAACCTATATGATGCCCGCAGCGGGTAACCACGAAGGTATGGGCACAAACGCAATCATCAACAACTTTGTTCTTCCCAATGCCCCCGAACAGAACACCGAAGACGGCGTATACTATTCCTTCGATTACAACAACGCACACTTTGCAGTTCTCAACACAGAAAACCTCAACGAAGATGAGGGTCTTTCCGACGATCAGATCAATTGGCTCAGAGAGGATATGAACGCGAGCGATGCAACATGGAAGTTCGTTATGCTTCACAAGGCAGTTTACTCCCAAGGCTCACATTATAAAGACGACGATGTCTGCGCTATCAGATCTCAGCTTACAGTGCTGATGCCCGAACTCAATGTTGACCTTGTATTCCAGGGCCACGATCACGTTTATATGAGAACAGGTTCTCTTCTCAACAACGCAAAAACCGATTACACCAAGGCTTACCTCAACTTTGACGGCAATGTTTATAAAACTCAGGTGCTTCCCGAAGGTACAAGTTATGTAATCTCAGGCACAAGCGGTGTTAAGACCTACATTCAGAACGATGCTTCTCTCACTGATGAATACTTCCCCAGAGGCGAAAAAGTTCTTTCTGTTGATGCACCTATGTTCTCTGCAGTGAGAATCGTTGACGGTATTCTTTACTTTGATGCATATCAGGTTGTCGGAGACAACGCACAGAGTGTTGACCGTTTTGCAATTCAGAAAAACACCGCACAGGGCGATGTAAACACTGAATATGTAGACCCTGACGAAGATTCAGCATCTTCAGAAGAACACGCCGATAACATCGGATTAATCAAGAAAATCCTTGATATAATCTTCAGAATTCTCAAGGTTATTGTTAACATTGTGAACATTTACATTGTGGACTTTATAAAATAACCTCAGATAAACACTAAAGGCGGAACCAAACGCCGATATCGGCGTCTGGTACACCCTTTTTTAATTTCTGTATTCAGATAAGTTTGATTCCAAGACGCTTGAGAATCACAGGGTCGCAGATATCACTCATAGGTCCTACTTTTTCCCAGAGTGCGTCTGCCTTCTGTTTCCAATCCCAATAGCCTGCAGGTGTTTCGGGATATTCTTCGTAAAGTTTTGTAATTTCACCGCTCTGAAGAAGACCTGTTACAATCTTCTTTACTGTGGTGGCTCTGATTTTACCGGTGGCAACACCAACCGCCATACCTGATACAATCTTTGCAATGTCTGTGGCACCGATTTCAAGGTTTTCGCCACCGCCGCCGAGAATCTTTTCACAGAAGATAATGTCCTTTTTAAACATATATTCGGCTTCGTCATAGGAAGTGGAAACAACGCCTTTGAGAAGTGCTCTCATTGAGTCGAAGGCAATACCCTGCTCTTTGAGATATCTCTTATTAATGCACCACATATTCTCTTTTGTTAGTTCTTTGCCGTTTTTAATAAGTCCGTCAATAACATCAACAGCAATTGCACACTGAACAAGTGACGATGTGCAACCTTCACCGCAGGTGGGTTTTGTGAGGCAGGCAGTGTCACCCAGAGCAATAAAGTTATCATCAACAAAGGAGTATATACCCCTTCTGTAAGGTGTCATACCTTTTTCAACCTTTTCGACCTTATATTTCGGCCAGGGCACATTCTTTCTGAAATCTTTGAAAACTTCTTCGGAATACTCATATCCGTAGTTGCCGCCGATACCGAGAATTGCACCGTGGGGATTGCCTGAGGGTGCAGACCATACTGCCTTATAATTGAGGAAAGACGAGTGAAGGTCCATAGGATTCACATCTTCGCTTTCATAAACCGCATAATAAAGCACAACATAGAAAATATCTTCCGGTGTGAGTTTATAGTTTTCTACAGTTGAGTTATCAGGCATTTTTGTTCGTGCAACAGCGGGAATACCCGTGCAGTCGGCAACAAGGTTTGCATAAACCTCTTTTTCGCCTTCATCTGTTCTGTACTTTGCACCTATGATTCTATTGCCTTCTTTAAGAAAATCCACAAATGCGGCACCGTAGCGGATTGTGACACCTGCTTTTTCGGCATAATCATTCATAAGCATTATGTAATCGTGTTTGTGAAGCCCCACAATTGTGTTGGGTACCGTCTTTTTGGGATAGTTGCCGTAAGGTGACAGCATAGGTGAGCCGTCAAAGAAGAAGCCGAACTCTTTGGAATCCTCAGCGGGAATTTCAAGGCCGAACTGCTCCATTTCTTTTTTTGTCATATGAAAAATATCATACGCTCTTGAAACATCATCCTGCTTTTCTTTTTCAATCACAAGCACCTTGTGACCGCGCTCTGCCATTCTTCTTGCAAACCAGGAACCCGTTGTTGAGCCGCCCACAACAAGAATATCAAATTTTTCCATATAATCACTCCTGTAATATATATTTTCTCCATAAACAATTTTAGCACTTTTTTCTGCACTGTTCAATAAAATATTAAAACTTTTAGTATTTTTCATTAACAAAAAAGCAGATTTACAACCGATGTAAACCTGCTTTGTGATTTGTTGTTTAATTATTCCTGTGTAATGCCGAGTGCTCTTACCTGAGCTGCATATTCATTCTGGAACTGAGTGTTTACCTTGTTGATCTGGTCAAGTTGAGTCATTGCAACACCCTGGTAGCCCTGGAGGCTGCTTGCTACAAAGCCCTTTGCACCTTCAACAACAGAAATAGCATACTGTCTTGCCTGTTCTCTGAACTCGTTGCATTCTGCAGTTGCCTTTGCAACCATTGCCTGAGTTTCTCTTTCGCAGTTTTCCTTGATTCTTTCTGCTTCTTCTCTTGCCATCTTGTAGATATTGCTTTCTTCAACCATTTCCTGAGCCTGCTGTCTTGCCTTTTCAACGATGGTTGCGGCATTGCTCTGAGCCTTGTTGATGGTGTCTGAATAGTAAGATTTAGCCTTGTTTACGGTTTCAACTTCCTGTTTGTGTGCTTCAGCAAGAATTGCATCTCTTTCATCGTTTGCTGCAGTGATAATTGCATCTTCTCTGTCAAGAATATCTCTTGCTGCAATAATTTCACCGGGGAGTTTCTGCTGAATGAACTGCACAAGGTGAGTGATTTCTTCACCGTTAACAACTCTCTTTTTCTTTGAGAAGAAAAGATACTTCTTGCTTGTAGCAATCATATCTGCCATTTCGGCAACGAGCTGTTCGAAATCAAGGTCGCCCCATTTTGAATCGGCATCTGCTGCATCGTATGCGCCGAATTCTGAGATTTCCTCATATTCTTCGTATTCTTCGCCGGAAGTTACATCTTCCACTTCAAGGTCTGTTTCAAGATCATAAAAATTTGACATATTAACTTACCCTTTCTTTAACTTTTCAATTATTTCATTTTGAATTTCTCCCGGTATAAACGGGGTTATATCGCCGCCGAGCTGACAAATCTGTTTTATCATACTCGAACTCAGAAACATGTGCTCAGAACTTGCTGCCAGAAATACCGTTTCAACTTCTTCGTTAAGTTTTCTGTTAACGAGAGCCTGCTGAAACTCATCTTCAAAGTCTGAAACCGCTCTCAGACCTTTAACTATTGCCGTTGCATTTTTGTTTTTAGCATAGTCGGCAAGAAGTCCCATATATGAATCAACGCTGACGTTACTCAAATTCCCCGTACATTTTTTGATAAGTTCCATACGTTCTTCCACACTGAACGCATAAAGACCTGTCTTGCGGTAATTTGTCATAACAACAACAATAATTTTATCAAAAAGTTTTGAACTTCTTCTGATTATTTCAAGGTGTCCTTCAGTTACCGGATCAAAAGAGCCGGGATAAATTGCAATTCTTTCTTTCAATTTACGTTACACCCTCTTTTTTATTCTGCCTCTTCTTCGCAGAGTCTGTAAAGGAACAGACCTGTTTTGCCGTATCTGTACTTCTTTTTAAGTTCAAAAGAACCTGCTTCTTCGGGAAGTTCCTCACCGAAAGGTGCTTCGCAGATAATTACTCCGCCGTCATTCATACAAGCAGCAACCTTGGGCAGCACTTTTTCAATAAGGCCCTTGGAATAAGGCGGGTCAAGAAGTGCAATGTCATACTTTTCACTTCTTCTTGAAAGAAATGCTTCTGCATCGGAAAGCACAACAATTGCCTTTTTTGAAAATCCCGTTGTTTCAAGATTCTTTTTAATTACATCAATGCTTTTTTTTGAAGCGTCAACAATAACTGCATCTTTGGCACCTCTTGAAAGAGCCTCAATGGCAAGTTGACCGCATCCGCCGAAAAGGTCAAGTACCTTTCTGCCTTCAATTTCAAACTGAATAATACTGAAAAGAGCCTCTTTAACAATATCTGTTGTGGGACGGACATCGTTGCCTTCAAGGGTGATTAAACGTCTTCCTCTTGCAGAGCCTGTGATAACTCTCATCCAGCACATCCTCCTTGACATAATAACTTACGATAATACTAACACATTTTAAAAGTAAATACAACCTTATTTGCGTTTTTTCTACTTTTTTACTTAATTTTACAAGGTAAAAGGCAGAATTTTTGCTTACCAATACCAATAAATTGATTAGTCCGGAAAAGAGACATACACTTTGTTTCCCTGCATTCTGCATTTATTCAAGGTTTGCCTTGGGTTTCGATTCTTTCCTGCCGTGGTTATAAAGTTTTCTGTTATCAAGTGCCCACTGTCTGCCCGTGAACTCGCCTGTGGGGATTTCCGAAACGGCAGAAGTGATTTCATAAATTGTTGCATCGAGTTTATCAAGTTGGCTGAGAATTTCTGCTTCAAGGAACATAGGTCTCACTGCTGCACCGAACTCAGGCTCTCCGTGGTGTGAAATTACCATATGCTGCAAAAGCATACTTTTTTCTTCACTGATGCCGAGTTCTTTTGCCTTTTCCGCAATTTTAACCGCACCCATAACAAGATGTCCGATAAGTTCGCCTTTAACACTGTACCCTGTTACAAGACCTGCCGTGCTTAAATCAAATTCATCAATTTTGCAAAGGTCATGTACTATGGCACCGCAGAAAAGAAGGTCTTTGTCAACAGAAGGATAAATTGCACACACTGCATCTGCAAGTTTTATAATAGAAAGGCTGTGGTAAAGAAGTCCGCCTCTTATTGCGTGATGAAGTTTGAAGGCTGCAGGCCAGTGGAGAATATCTTTTTCTCTGTCTTTAACAAGGGCGTATGTAAGTTTTTTCAGTTCCTCATCTTTTACTCCTGCAATAATGTTCATCACTGTTCCCAGCATCATTTCACCCGAGTATTCTGCAGTGGGTACAAAATCTGCAACACTCACTCCGTCATTTGCATTCACATGGCGGATTTTATCAATTCTGAGTTGGCTGTTGCCGTTGAACACAGTAACACTGCCTCTGATTTTTACAAGGTCACCTGCAAAATATTCGCCGTGGGCAAGTTCACTGTAATCCCACAGTTTTGCATTGAGTTCGCCCTGTCTGTCACAAACTGTAAGATCAAGATATGCGGCGCCTTTCACATTAACCTTTTTTTCAACGGTCTTAATAAGCCAGAAATTGTCGTTGGAACTGTTTGCGTTCATAAAATATATCTCCTTTTTCAAATAGATATTCACATATTAATTCTGCATTCAATTAGTGAACCCCTCGCCGATAACTTCACCGGCATCACAAATCACCGTAAAGGCACAAGGGTCTGTTTCTTTCACTATACGGTTGATGTTTCTCACCTGAGATGCTCTGACAGTGCACCAGATGACAGTCCTTTTTTTGTCGGAAAAACCGCCTCTGCCCTCAAGGAAGGTAACACCTCTCATAATTTCGGACATTATTACATCGGCAATTTCTCTGTGCTTTTCCGAAACAATCATCATCATTTTGCTGTGCTCCGAGCCGTAAAGTACATAGTCTATCACCCTTGAAGTGAAAAATATTACAATAAGGGCATACATTATGGCTTCAACTTCACCATAGGTAAAGCCGGACATAAGCACAATCACACCGTCAAGAACGAGCATCGTTTTCCCCATAGAAAAATTCGGCTTTCTTGATTTTATAAGCATTGCAATAATGTCAGTGCCGCCTGTTGTGGCACCTGTGAGAAACACAAGGGCAAGTCCAAGCCCCGAAAGTATTCCGCAGAAAATACAGGTAAGCATTATATCGCCTTTATAGGCAGGGATAAACGCTGCACCGATATCGATAAATACGGAAAATATAACCGTTGCAACAACGGTGCGGTAAAGCGCTCCCTTTTTAAGAAAAATCTTTGCCGCAATAAATAAGGGAACATTCATTGCAAAAATAAAACTTCCGATTGGTACTGCGGGCAGAAAGTGGTTCACAATTGTTCCGAGACCCGTGAGCCCGCCGAGAACAATATTATTAGGCACTGCAAACATATTAAGTGCAACACTGAAAATTGCAGAGCCGCTTACACAGCAGATCAAGTCTATAAATAAACTTTTTGTTTTCATAAAATCCCCTTTCTGTAAATTTCTGAGACGTTACACAGAAAGGATGAAACCTGAATGTCAGTCTTCCGAAATCATTTCAAAAATCTCGCGAAGACGTTCGGTCTCTCCGCTGAGATATAGATATCCGAAAAGTGCTTCAAGACCTGTTGCATAATGATAGTCAACCACATCTGCGTTTTTTGCTTTGTGGTTAGTATGGGCATTTCTGCCCCTTTTAAGTACAGACAGTTCTTTTTCCGTAAGTTTATCGGAAATTTTTATAACCGCCTCTGCCTGAGCCGAAGCCTTAACAAGTTTTGTTGCGCTTTTGTGGAGTTTGTGAACGGGTCTGTTGGCTTCACACACAAGTTTTTCCCTTACAAAAAGGTCGAAGACCGTATCCCCCACAAAAGCAAGATTAAGGGGGCTTAAATTATTAACATCACAATTTTTATCGTATAATCTCATAATTGTCCTTCTTTTTTATCCGGGCAGAAATTCTATTCGGAGTTCCCGAAGGCAACTCAAAACGCAAACGGACAGTTTTAAGTAAGCCCTACGGTCTTACCGTAAATTCCGAATTTACTCAGTTCATAAATTCAAACTCAAAGTCATAAATACTTACAATGTCGCCTTCCTGTATACCCTTTTCACGAAGGGCATCAATGATACCGCTGGAAATGAGTACGCGCTGGAAATACTGAAGTGATTCATAGTCGTCAAGGTCTGTGCGGCAAAGAATTTTAATAAGCCACTCAGCCTCAACAATGTATACATCGTCTTCCACAGTGATTGTGAATCCGCTGTCCTGCTTTTTAAGAAGAGTTTCAAGGGGGATTTCCTCTTTTTCATACTGTCTTACAGGGGGAAGAGTCTGCAGTTTTGCTGCAACGGCATCAATAACCTGCTTTGTGCCCTCAAGAATGGGAGCACACATTTCAAAATACTGATAACCGAGATTTTCTATATACTCTCTGAATTTCTCTCTTTGTTCGTCTTCGGCAAGGTCAATTTTGTTTCCTACAACAATCTGAGGCCTTTCTGCAAGTTCAGGGTTGAAACGTTCAAGTTCAAGATTGATTTTTTCAAAATCTTCTATAGGGTCTCTGCCCTCGCTGCCTGCAACGTCAACAATGTGAACAAGCATACGGCAACGGTCAACGTGCCTTAAAAATGCATGTCCGAGACCTATACCTTCACTTGCACCTTCAATAAGACCGGGAATATCGGCAATTACAAAAGATGTTCCTTCACAGAGTGATACAACACCGAGAACGGGTGTGATTGTTGTGAAGTGATAGTCGGCAATAATTGGCTTTGCCTGGCTTACAACGGAAATGAAACTTGACTTACCTACATTCGGGAAACCTAAAAGTCCCACATCGGCAAGAAGTTTGAGTTCAAGTGTAACTTCCCAGTCTTCACCGGGATTGCCGTTTTTGGCAAAACGTGGAGTTTGTCGTGTGGGGGTTGAAAAGTGGCTGTTACCCCATCCTCCTCTGCCGCCCTTTGCAGCAATAAAACGGTCATCGGTGGACATATCTGCCATTACAACACCGCTTTCGTTTTCACGGATAACGGTACCTCTGGGCACTTTGATAATAAGGTCTTCGCCTTTCTTTCCGTTTCTTCTTCCGCCCTGACCGTCCATACCGTTGGGGGCTTTGTACTTTCTTTTATACTTGAAGTCGGCAAGAGTTGAAAGGTTATCGTCAACAACAAAAACCACGTCTCCGCCTTTTCCTCCGTCGCCACCGTCGGGGCCGCCTGCGTTGATGTATTTTTCTCTGTGGAATGCAACGGCACCGTTACCGCCGTCACCTGCTTTGATTTTAATTATTGCTTTATCTACAAACATTACTGTCCCTCCTGACTTTTACATTGATATTATGGCATAATCAATTTATTATACTATATTTATGAAAATAATTAAAGTAGTTTTAATAAAAAAATCGGCACTCTGCCGGCTTTACAAAATGCCGCCTGACAGAGTGCTTAAGTCTTTTATTCATTTTTGAGTAAAACCGGCATGCCGCCATTCTTTCTGGACTTTTCTGCCGCAAGACCGATATCATGGCTTATAACCGTTGCATCTATTGTGGTGATGTCCGTAAGGTCTGAATTTTCTCCGCAAAGAAGTTTCACAAAACCGTTTATAAGACGGATATCACCTTCCACATGACCGAACATATCTGCGGTGCCTGTATGAAGTTTGCAGGATTTTCCGCCGTAAATTCTTTTTTCAAGTTTTGCGCCGTACCCGATTAATTCACCCTTTGTGCCCATAATGTGACTTTCACGGAAGCATCTGTCCGAAAAAGCAGTCATATTAAGAACACCGACAGCACCGTTTTCAAATGTCATTGTTACTGTCTGCTGGTCACACACATTGTTGTCACAGAAGAATACACATCTGCCGTAGTCGCCGTTTCTGATTGCGTCGCGTACTTCTTCTTTTGTGCTTTTCAGTTTGCCTGTGAGAGTACGCGTCATATACTTGACGAATGTAGCCTTATAAAACGGGTCTGTTATGTAAAGCCTTTCTGCATCGTAAGGGCAGTCTTTTTTCACTTTGCAGCCACCCATACACATTTTTGTTGCACCTTCCGGAGCACATTCTTTTTTGAAATATCTTACATCACCAACAGAACTTACACTTACACAAGGACTGTCAATGAACCAGGCAATCAGGTCAAGGTCGTGACAGCATTTTGCAAGAATTGAAGGTGTTGAAGTGAATTCATCACGCCAGTTACCTCTTACAAAACTGTGGGCAAAATGGAAGTAGCCCACATTTTCCGTATGATTGATTGAAATGATATCGCCGAGTTCACCGCTTGATATAACCTCTTTAATTTTACTGTAATAGTTAGAATAACGAAGAACATGGCAGATTATTACAAGGGCATCATTTTCTTTGGCAAGGTCGCGTATATTCTTATACTCTTCTTCAACACCGCTGACAGGCTTTTCAAGAAGAATTAATTTATAACCGGTGTTAAGTGCATCTCTTGTAATTTCAAAGTGGCTTGCATCCTGAGTGGAGATAATAAGAGCATCCGATACCACACCTTTTGCAAAGAACTCATCGGCAGAACGGTACTGCCTTTCTTCAGGTATTTTGTAAATTGGTGCAATATCATCAAGAGCCTGCTGACGGATATCGCAGATTGAGTGAATTTCAACCTTTGATGAGTGAAATGTTCTGAGGAATCTCATATATTCCGTTCCTCTGTTTCCAAGACCTATAACCGAAACTGTCTTTTTCATATTTATCATCCTTTACAATGCTTTTTACTGATTTTCAGTGAGTTGATTTTTTATGGCACTACTGTTTCCTTCAAGTTTACGGAACATGTTCACAAGCACAATAACGGCTATAATTGAAAGTACAATTTCTGCCGCTGTCTGCGCAAAGGCGAGTCCGTAAAGAGGGAAAAAGTGATTAAGCAGATATATTGCCGGTATTTCAAAAACAACTTTTCTGAGAACAGCAAACACCAGAGCCTTTTTACCCATTCCGCAGGCCTGAAAAACACCCACTGCCAAAAAGTCCATACACAGAAACGGCAGGCACAAACACATTCCCTGCAGGAATTTTTCTGCAAAATCAATAACGCTTTCAGTGTCAATAAAAGCGGCTGCTATCTGCCTTGAGAAGAAGAAATACAGCACTGCAACAACAAACATCAGTGCAAGAACAATTTTTGCCGTAAAGGTCAGAAAAGCCTTCATTCGCTTGTAATTCTTTGCCGAATAGTTGTAACTGATAAGAGGCATTATACCCTGCGAAATACCGAGAGCCACCTGCAACGGTATCATATTGACTTTATGTGCAATGCCCATTGCCGCAACGGCATCGGAGCCGAAAGATGCGGTGAAATTGTTGAGAATGGTCATTCCCGTAACATTGAGAAGGTTCTGTATTGATGCAGGTATACCAACCGCACAGATGCCGAAAATAACCTTTTTTCTTTTTGAAATCATATTGGGTTTTATACACACAAAGGTACTTTTTCTTTTTGCCAGTGTGAGAATAAGGAAATATAAAAGTGCAACACAGTTTGAAAGGAAGGTTGCAAGTCCCGCGCCTGCAGCACCAAGGCCGAGTCCCCAAGGCATAATAAAAATGGGGTCAAGGATAATATTCAGCACACAGCCGCTCATTGTACCTATACTTGCGTGCAGTGAAGCACCCTCAGAGCGCACCATATATGCCATTACAACATTAAGAATGGACGGTGCGGCACCGAAGGAAACTGTCCACATAAGATAATCTGCAGTGGCTTTTTTTGTGGTCTCATCCGCACCTAAAAGTGTGAGGGCAGGGGTACGGAAAACCGTACATAATAATGAAAAGGCAAGGGCACATACAAGAGCACAGTAAAATCCCGTGGCAGAACTCTTTTTTGCCGTTTCGTAATCTTTGATACCGAGAGCACGGCTCATCATACTGGAAGAACCGACACCAAAAAGATTGTTAACGGCATTGAAAGCAAGAAGAACGGGAGCCGCAAGGGTTACAGCGGCATTCTGCACAGGGTCGTTGAGCATACCCACAAAAAATGTGTCTGCAAGGTTATATATTACCATAACAAGTGAACTGATCACCGTTGGTACTGACATAGACATTACGGCTTTAGGTATCGGCATACTTTCGAAAAGTTCTGTTTTGGAAGAACTGTTCATTTTATCCGTCTCCCCTTTCTTCATTAATTAATGGAATCTTTTTTACCCGAAAATTATATCAACTTACCGCTTTATTGTCAATTACGGCTATGTTTTATTTATTTTTCTTCATCTTTCCACTTGCAAGGCAGAGCAATACAATGTATAATATATAGAAATGCAAATCTGGAAGTGAAAGAATGATAAATTACAGAACATCGGGAGTGCTGATGCACATAACTTCCCTGCCCGGAAAATACGGAACGGGTGTTATGGGCGAAGAGGCTCTTCGTTTTGCAAAAAAGATATGCGATATGGGCTTTCATACGTGGCAGGTTCTGCCCCTTGGCCCCGTTGACGCCGGCGGCTCACCTTACTGCTCCTGCAGTGCCTTTGCAGGCAACATTGCGCTTATTGACCCTGAAACTCTTTTTAACGAAGGCTTTATCACCCGTGATGAACTTACTGAAAATGAATATGACGGCTCCGTTTACAGAACGGACTTTGCCTTCACACATAAAAAAAGACTCGAAACACTGAAAAAAGCATTTCTGAGAATAAATGAAGATACAAAAAAACTTATGGGTATTTTCTCTGAGCAGAACCCCTGGGTTGAGGACTATGCTTTTTATATGGCACTTAAAAACCGTTACGGTGAAAAGCCCTGGTGGGAATGGGACGAGTGCCACGCAAGATATGAAAATGCCGTAAAGGCTAAGGACAGTTTTAAATCGGAAACTGAGTTTTATATTTTCACTCAGTACATCTTTTTCACACAGTGGCGCCGTCTTAAAGAAACGGCAAACAGTATGGGCATCCGTTTTCTCGGTGATATGCCGATTTATGTGAGCCGTGACAGTGTTGATGTGTGGAGTAACAGAGAACTTTTTCAGATTAATGAAAAAAGCCTTGCACCGACTCACGTTGCAGGTGTTCCCCCCGACTATTTTTCCGAAGACGGTCAACTGTGGGGTAATCCCCTTTATGACTGGGACACAATGGAAAAGGATGGATTTTCCTGGTGGATAAAACGAATTGAATGTTCACTGAAACTTTATGACAGTGTGAGAATTGACCATTTCAGAGCCTTTGCTTCTTATTGGGCAGTACCTGCGGAAAGCAAAACGGCAAAAACAGGTGAATGGATTGAGGGCCCGGGTATGAAACTTTTCGGCAAAGTGAAAGAAGTTCTCGGTAACGCAGACATTGTTGCAGAAGACCTGGGCACCTTCGGTGAAGATGTTGTGAAACTTCTTGAAGACAGTCAGTTCCCCGGTATGAGAGTTGTGCAGTTCGGCTTTGACCCTTGCGGTGACAGCACACACCTGCCTCATAACTACCCGAAAAACACTGTTGCTTATGTGGGAACTCACGACAACAACACTATTCTCGGTTGGTTGTGGGATGCAACAGAAGCAGAAAGAGCATTTGCTCTTCGCTACTGTTGTTTTGGCGGTAACAACTGGGGTGACGGCGGTGCTTACAGCGGCTCTTGCAGAGCGGTTATTGAAGCGGTGTGGCGCAGCAGTGCTAACACAGCCATTGTTGCTGTTCAGGATATGTGCGGTTACGGCAAAGACGCAAGAATGAACATTCCCGGAACAAGTGAAGACAACTGGTCCTTCCGCATTGGCAAAGAAGGACTTGACGGTATCGATGAAAACTACTTCAGGGAAATTAACAGAGTTTACAGAAGGTAAAAAGTAGTCAGTAGCTAGTAGTAAGTAGTCAGGAAAATTGCTTCGCAATTTATCTGAAAACAATCTTTCGGATAAAGAATTCATTAATAGGAATATAATTCGGAATTCCGAAAATCCGAATTCCGAATTAAAAGAAAGGATTGATAATATGCTTGAGATTATAAAAAACGGCGTTCACCTTGTGAAAGGCAGAACCCTCATTGACGGCACAAAAGAAGAACAGGCAGCAAAACTTTCAGCCTTGGGAGTTTCCCCCCGTGAAGACAGAAACGGCACAATTGCCTATTCCATTCTCAACGCCCACAACACAAAACCCGACGATAAAAAAATGAGAATCAGGTTTGACTCTCTCATTTCCCACGATATCACCTATGTGGGCATTATCCAGACTGCAAGGGCAAGCGGACTTAAAAAGTTCCCCATCCCCTATGCTCTTACAAACTGCCACAACTCCCTTTGTGCAGTCGGTGGCACAATAAATGAAGACGACCACGTCTTCGGTCTTTCAGCCGCTAAAAAGTACGGCGGTATCTATGTGCCCGCAAATCAGGCAGTTATACATCAGTATGCAAGAGAAATGATGTCTAAATGCGGCAATATGCTCTTAGGTTCCGACAGCCATACCCGTTACGGTGCACTCGGTACCATGGGCGTTGGCGAAGGCGGTCCCGAACTTGCAAAACAACTTCTTCAGAATACCTGGGATGTCAATCCCCCCGAAGTTGTTCTTGTTTACCTTGAAAATGCTCCCAAGGCGGGTGTAGGTCCTCACGACGTTGCAATTGCCCTTTGCGGTGCAGTTTTCAAAGAAGGTCTTGTTACCAATAAGGTGCTGGAATTCGTAGGCCCCGGCGTAGAAAATCTTTCAATGGATTTCCGTATCGGCATTGATGTTATGACAACAGAAACCGCCTGCCTTTCTTCAATCTGGGAAACAGACGAAAAAGTCAAAGATTTCTATACCGTTCACGGCAGACCTTCCGATTACAAAAAACTTATGCCTGAAGATGTTGCATATTATGATATGGCAATCAGAATTGACCTGAGCAAAATCGAAAGTATGATTGCTCTGCCCTTCCATCCCTCAAACGCATATACAATTCACGAACTGCAGGAAAATCCTGACATTCTGTATGAAGTTGAAAAAGCCGCAAAGGCTCAGTTCGGTGATAAGGTTGATTTCCACCTTCGTGACAAGGTTAAAAACGGAAAAATTTATGTTGATCAGGGTGTTATTGCAGGCTGTGCAGGCGGTATGTTCGAAAACATCTGTGAAGCCGCTGCAATTCTTGACGGCAAAAGCACAGGTGACGGTTACTTCAACCTTTCTGTTTATCCCTCAAGCGTACCTGTTAACCTTGCACTTATCAGAAACGGTGTTCAGGGCAAACTTCTTGAATCGGGCGCAGTGTTCAAGCCCTGCTTCTGCGGACCCTGCTTCGGTGCAGGTGATGTACCCGCCAACAACGGTCTTTCAATCAGACACACAACCCGTAACTTCCCCAACAGAGAAGGCAGTAAGCCCGGTGACGGACAACTCGCTTCTGTTGCTCTTGTGGATTCCCGCTCAATTGCAGCAACTGCCCTGAATCAAGGTGTTCTCACTGCTGCAACAGATGTTGAAATTCCCGAATATGACAAGTCATACTCCTTTGAAAAAGGCGTTTATGAAAAAAGAGTATATCAGGGCTTCGGCAAGGCAGAGGAAGATGCAGAACTCCGTTTCGGTCCCAACATCACAGACTGGCCCAAGATGTATGCCCTTGAAGATAATCTTCTTCTCAAACTTGCCTGCGTAATTCACGACGATGTTACCACAACAGACGAACTTATCCCCTCAGGTGAAACATCCAGTTACCGTTCAAATCCCCTGAAACTTGCTGAATTTGCCCTTTCACGCCGTGAACCCGATTATGTTCCCAGAGCAAAGGCAGTGGCAACTGAAGAAGCAAAACGCAGAAACGGCAACAGCAGTGCAGAGGTTATTGAAGTTCTGGGCAGAGTGTGTGAAAACGGTGAAGACACTGCAAAAAGCACTCAGTTCGGCTCATGCGTATTCGCCTGCCGCCCCGGTGACGGCTCTGCAAGAGAGCAGGCTGCATCCTGCCAGAAAGTTCTTGGCGGTTTCGGTAACATCTGCTATGAATTCGCCACAAAGCGTTACAGAAGCAACTGCATCAACTGGGGCATTCTCCCCTTCACCATTGATAAAGAAAGAGAATTCAACTACTCCCACGGTGATTATGTTTTCGTCCCCGGTATCAGAGAGAAAATCAAAAACGGTGTTGAAGAAATCCCTGCAAAAGTTATCACAAAAGACAAGGTTGAAGATATCACCCTTTATGTGAAGGGTCTTACCGAAGAAGAAAAGACCATTATCCTTGAAGGCTGTCTTATGAATTATTACAAGGCACAGATGAAATAATAAGCAAAATGATGTCGGCGTTTGCCGACATCATTTTATTACAGATAAAAGCAAGTGAAATAACATCTGATAATATTAAAGAGCATATCGCTGACACGCAAGCGATATGCTCTTTTTTTATTATGTTACATTAACAATGCAAGTGCTTTCAAGGCCGTTGAATGTTCTGGCAGTGATAACTGCAGTGCCTTTACCTACTGCGGTAACCTTGCCGTTTTGGTCAACCTTTGCAACACCTTCGTTGTCTGATGACCAGGTAACTGACTTATCGAATGAATTGTCAGGTCCGATCACTGCCTCAAGGGTGAGACTGCTTCCGAGTCTTATGCTTGTTTCACCTGTGTTAAGATAAATCTCCTCAGGTGCCTGTTTTACAGTTACGGTACACTGGGCATAAACTTCGGATTCAACACTCTGCACGGTGATTGTAACCTCACCTGCACTGTGGTATGTAATAAGTCCGCTTTCTGTAACCGTTGCAACGGTTTCGTCACTTGTGAGCCATCTCACAGTTTTGTCCGATGCATTCTCGGGATATACACTGTAGGAAAGTTTGTGTGAAAGGCCTGTATAGGCTTCTGTGGTCTGTCCCACACCGAAACTAAGAGATTCAACACTCTGAATAACAGTGATGCTGCAGGTTGCCCTTGTTCCCGAAACGCTTGAAATTACTGTTGCCGTTGCAGTACCGGGACCTTTTGCAGTAACAATACCCTTTTCGTCAACGGTGAATACATCTTCATTTGATGATGCAAAACTGAACTTTTCATCGTGATTTTCAGGATTTGCTCTCACAGTCAAGGCAAGAGTTGCGCCGTTTTTCATTGAGGTTGCAGGAAGCAACACTTCGAGAGAATCAAGTTCTCTTAAAACCTTAACACTGCAGATGGCATATTTGCCTGAATCAACAGATGTGCAGATAACATTTGCAGTACCAACACCCATTGCGGTAAGGTTACCCTTATCGTCAACGGTTACCACCTTTTCGTCAGTGGACTTCCATTCAAGGTCTTTAATTGTTGCAGTTGAGGGAGTAACAATTGCATTAAGTGTAGCTGTGCTGCCCTGTCTGAGTTCAAGTTCAAGTTCGTCAAGGTCAACACTTGTAACGGGCTCTTTAACTGTTACCGTGCATTCTGCAAAAGCATCTTTGTTGTCGGGAGCCGTTGCCTTGATTACTGCAACACCTGACTTGCTTGTTGCGGTTACAACACCGTTTTCTACAACTGCAACACTTTCGTCTGAGGACTCCCAGATAAGAGTTTTATCCGTTGCATTTTCGGGAAGAACTGTTGCGCCGATTGTAACGCTTCCGTTTTTGTCAAGCATTACATCTGTTTTGTCAAAGGAAACGGAATCAATACCTATTTCAACTGATACTATGCAGTACGCAATGTGGCCGCCGTCAACACTGTGGGCAGTGATAATAGCAGTGCCTTCATTGTGGGCAGTTACAACTCCGTTTTCAACGGTTGCAACAGATTTATCACTGGTATCCCAGGTTAGATTCTGATTTGTTGCATCTGCGGGAGTAAATGCAACTTCGAGAGTGAAGTTTCTTCCTGCGTATGCAGTAATGCGCTTAGTTTCAATACTGATAGCCTTAACTGCTCTTGTTACAGTTACGGCGCATTTTGCAAAAACATCTTCTTTTGCCTTGCTCTTTGCGGTAATTTCGGCTTCACCCTTTGAAACTGCGGTAACTTTACCGTTTTCATCAACTACTGCAATATTTTCATCGGATGAGAACCATTCGATTTCCTTTTCGGTAACATCGTCGGGAAGGAAGGTGACACTGAGTTGTGTATCTGCTCCCTCAACAATGCTGATACTGTCTTCGCTGAGTTCAATTGCATCGGGTTTGCGGATAACCGTAACGGTGCAGATGTCTGTAATTTCTCCGTCTTCGGATTTTGCAGTTACCTTTGCTGTTCCCACTGCAAGGGCTGTTACTTTTCCGTCTTCCACACTTACAACAGAACTGTTATCGCTTTCCCAGACAAGAGTTTTATTTGTTGCATCATCGGGCTTTACAAGAACTGAAAGATTTGCTGAACTGCCCTTTTCAAGAGTAAGTTCAGATGCCACAATGTCAACTGATGCAACGTGTTTATAAACTGTCAGAGCACATTCTGCCTTAACACCTGTGTCTTCGGCTTCGGCAGTGATTGTAACTTCGCCCTTTTCAATTGCAGTAACAACACCGTCTGTTACCGTTGCAATGTTTTCGTCAGATGAAGTCCAGATTATATTCTTGTTTGTTGTATCTTCCGGTGTAAACTGAGCAGAAAGGTTAAGTGTATCACCGCAATAGATAATTTCCTGAGTTTTATTAAGAGTGATTGCCGTGCTCTTAACATCAACGGTAACTTCACATTCTGCATAAACGCCGTCGGTTGTGGTGATTGCTCTTACGGTGGCTTTACCGCCCTTGAGACCTGTTACAACGCCGTTTTCGTCAACAGACAGCACTGTCTCGTCAGATGAAGTCCATGTGAGTTCTTTTTCCGTTGCATCTTCGGGAAGAATTACGGGAACAAGTGTGTGGGTTTTTCCCTTTTCTATTATAATACTGTTTTCTGTGAAGTTGATTGAGTCAACAAGTTTGATAACTCTCACTGCACACCGGGTCTTCATTCCGCCGTCAACGGTGGTTGCGGTAATTACAGTATTACCGAGAGTCAGTGCAGTTACTTTGCCGTTTTCATCAACGGTTGCAACTGCCTCGTCAGATGAAGTCCACTGAACAGATTTGTCAAAAGCACTTTCGGGAACAACAGTTGCACTTATGGTGAATTCTTCACCAACCTTCATTGCCTTTTCAGTTCTGTCAAATTTTATACCCATAACATGCTGACGCACTTCAACAGTGATTCTGCCTGATACGGAATTTTCTGCAGTTGCAATAATATCGCAAGTGCCTGCCTTCAGTGCGGTAATTCTGCCGTTTTCATCAACAGTTGCAACTGTTTCGTCGGAAGAAGACCATCTGACAGACTTATCTGTTGTGTCCTCAGGCAGAACTTCTGCAGTGAAATCTGCATTTTCAGATACCCAGAGAACTGTTTTGTCGCCTGAAACGGTTATGCTTTCTGCCTTCTGGACAACGGTGATTTTTGTTTCACCCTTAACTCTGCCGTCTGTGGCAGTTGCGGTAATAACCGCCTCGCCTGCCTTGACACCGGTTACAACACCGTCTGCATCAACAACTGCAATCTGTGTGTCGCTTGATTCAAAAGCAACGGATTTGTCGTTGGCATTTTCGGGAAGAACAGACCATACAAGGTTTGTTGTTTCCTTTGTTGCAACGGTGTATTCTTCTTTTTCGAATACTACCGATTCGGGAAGCTGACGGACTGTAACTTTACAAACAGCAGTCAGGTCGCCGTCTTCGGTTTTAACGCTGATATATGCAGTACCCTTGCCCCTTGCAGTTACAACACCGTCAAGAACTGTTGCAACGGTTTCGTCACTTGTGGACCAGGTAACATTTCTGTTACTTGCATTTGAGGGATATACTGTGGCTTTGAGTGTGGCAGTTTCACCGTTATTTACGGTAACTTCTGCCTTGTCAAGTTCAACCTTCTGTGTGGGCTGATGAACTGTAACTTCACAACTTGCGGTTGTTCCGTTTTCTGTTGCGGTAACAGTGATTATGGCAGTACCGGGGTTAATACCCTTGATAACACCGTCTTCAACTGTTGCAATATTTTCGTTGTCACTTGACCAGGTGATTGTTTTGTCGTAAGTGTCTTCGGGAAGAACTGCTGCAGTGAGGGTGCGAGTTGCACCTGTGTTCACTGTAACTGCAGTGTCACTGAGTTCAATAAGTTCAGGCCTCTGCAAGCAGATAACCTTGCAGTTATCTGTGTAGCCGCCGTCATTTGTTGTAACGGTGATTACTGCTTCACCTGACTTCATGGCAGTTACAACACCTGTAGATGATACTGTTGCAACGGCAGGGTCGGATGAAGTCCATTTAACTGTTTTGTTGTTTGCGTCTGTGGGTGATACAACAACACCGAGAGTGAAGTTGTCACCAACAAACATCGTTTCTTCCTCTTTGTCAAGGGCAACCGCCGTTACCGGTTCGATAACAGTAATACGGCACTGAGCAGTTTTATTGTTTTCGTTTGATTTAACGGTAACTGTTGCTTCACCGCCCATCACAGCGATAATGTGTCCCGTTGCGGTAACAAACACTGTGTCGGGGTCTGATGATTCAAATGTGTATGTTTTATCTGTTGCGTTTGCAGGATATACGTTGACAACAAGGTCAGTTTCGTCGCCTTTTCTGATGCTGATTGCAGATTCTGCAAAAGCGATTGATGTTACGTGCTGAAGTACGGTTACTTCGCAGGATGCAGTGAAGGAGCCGTCAACGGTTTTAACCGTAACCGTGGTTACGCCTGCTTTCACGCCTGTTACAACACCCTCTGTTGTAACCTTGGCAACTGCAGTGTTGGCACTTGACCAGGTAACAGCCTTGTTATTTGCGTTTGATGGGAATACTGTTGCGGAAAGGCTGATTTTTTCGCCTGCATAAACAGTGCCGATATTCATACTGATGTCAACACCTGTTACGGGCTGCTTAACAGTAACTTTGCAACTTGCTTTGAGTCCGTTTTCAGTGGTGGCTGTGATTGTTGCTGTACCTCTTGCAACACCGGTAACAACACCCTTTGAGGAAACAGTGGCAATGTTCTTGTCGCTTGTTGCCCATTTGAGAGTTTTGTCTGTTGCGTTTGTGGGAAGAATATTTGCAGTGAGTGTTGCGGTTTTTCCTGCATTCACTGTGAGAGAAGATTTATTGAGTGTAATTTTTGTTATTGCTCTCTTAACGGTTACAACGCAACTTGCCTTGAAGCCTCCGTCCTCTGTTGTGCAGGTAATTGTTGCCTTACCGGGAGCCACGGGACTTACAACGCCCTTTGAAGTTACCTTTGCAACTTTGATGTTGCTTGATTTCCAGGTAACATTCTTCACTGTGGCATCGGTGGGAGTTACGGTAGCCTTGAGAGTGATTTTTCCGTCAAGATAAAGTTTGGCTTCTGTCTTGTTAAGGGTAATGCCCGTTACTTTCTTAACAACTCTTACGGTACACTTTGCAGTGTAACCGCCGTTAACTGTTTTAACGGTGATTGTTGCAGTGCCTGACTTGAGGCCCGTTACAACACCTGTTGAACTTACCTTTGCAACCTTGGTGTTGCTTGAAGACCACTTGACATTTTTGTTGCTTGCATTACTCGGCTTAACTGTTGCTTTAAGGGTAAACTTCTCACCTGCTTCAACAAGAAGACTTGTTTTGCTGATGCTTACACCCTTAACAGGCTGAACAACAAGAACATCGCACTTTGCCTTGTATCCGCCGTCATCGGTTTTTGCAGTGATAGTTGCATAGCCCGGTGCCTTGGCAATAACCTGTCCGTCTTTTGTTACATCGGCAACGTCATAGTTGCTTGATGTCCACTTGACTGTTTTTATGCTTGCTGCTGCAGGCTTGATGTTGGGAGTGATAACAGACTTGCTGCCCACATTGATTGTGAGCTGTGTTTTGTTAAGGGTAATTCCCGTTACACTCTTGATAACCGTAACTTTACATGTTGCGGTTTTTCCTGCGCTTGCAGTTGTTGCAGTGATTGTTACGGTACCTTTTTTGATACCCTTGACAACACCGCTTGAGTCAACGGTAGCAATCTTTGTGTTGCTGGATTTCCAGAGAACCTTTGCGTTTGTTACATCAACGGGTTTGACTGTGGCTGTGATTGCCTTGAGTTTACCTTCTCTTACAGACATTGTCTTGGGTGAAAGGGTAATTCCCGTTGCGGGCTGTGTTACGGTAACTTTACAGGTGGTTTTTGCATTTCCGTCTTTACTTGTGCAGGTGATTATTGCAGTACCTGCTTTTACGGCAGTAATAACACCCTTTGAAGTTACGGTTGCAACTTTTGTGTTGCTTGATTTGAATTTTACTGTTTTATAGGTTACCGTTGAGGGAGTGAGACTTGCAGAAAGGGTCTTGGTCTTGCCGACATCCATGGTAACACTTGAATAATTGAGTTGTACGCTTTCAGCCAGCTGAAGAACAGTTACAACACAGGTTGCAGAATAGCCGCCTTCTTTACTTGTTGCGGTAATATTAACGGTACCTCTGCTTCTTGCGGTAATCTGACCTGCTTCATTGACTGTTGCAATGCTTGTGTTACTTGACTTCCATGTGATGCCCTGATTGGTAGCATTTTTTGGAAGTACGGATGCAGTGAGAAGTCTTGTTTCTCCCTTGGGCAGAGCAACACTTGTTGCGCTTATTTTAACTCCCGTTACGGGAACATAAATTGTGAAGTTACAAGTGGAGGTGAATCCGCCGTCAACTGTTGTTGCAGTAATGGTAACAGAGCCTGCTTTAAGTGCAGTTACAACGCCCTTTGAGTTTACTGTTGCGATAGTTTTGTCGGAAGTGCTCCAGTTAACTTTTTTGTTGGTTGCATTTGTGGGGAAAACATTTGCAACAAGAGTTTTGGATTTGCCTGCTGCCATTGTAACACTGGAAGCGTTGATTCTCACACCTGTTACGGGCTGAATTACCGTAACCTTACACTGCATCTGATATCCGCCGTCAACGGTGGTTGCGGTGATAATTGCCGTGCCGGGTGCAACACCCTTGATTCTGCCGCTCGTGTTTACGGTTACAATCTTTTTGTTGCTTGTTGTCCATGTGATACCCTTTTCACTTGCGTTTGAGGGTGAAATGGTTGCAAGGAATGTGTAGTATTCATCAACATTGATATATTTTTCTGTTGCGTCAAGTTTAATGCCTGTTACGGGCACTTTCTTAACAACGGTTACATCGCAGTATGCTTCATATCCGCCGTCAACTGTTTTAACGGTGATTGATGCAGTACCGATTCCCACAGCAGTGAGAACACCTGCCGAAGAAACTCTTACAACGGAAGTGTCACTTGATTTCCAGGTAACTGCCTTGTTTGTTGCAGTTGAGGGAAGAACTGTTGCCGTGAGGGTATATACCTGACCTTTATAAAGGCTGAGTCTTTCGTTTTTAACGGTAACGCCTGATACGCTTTCAATAACCGTAATTTCGCAGGTTGCGGTTTTTGAACTGTTCTTGGTGGTACATGTGATTGTGCAGGTACCGCCTGCCACTGCAGTTACAACACCGTTGGAAGCAACCGTCGCAACCTTTGTATCGCTTGATTTCCAGGTAACTTCTTTGTTTGTTGCGTTTGAGGGAAGAACAGTGGGAATAAGAAGGAATGTGTCACCTTTATTGATTTTGGCTTCAGTTCTGTTAAGAGTTACGCCCGTTGTCTGAATCATAACCTTAACGGTACAGTTTGCAGTGAATCCACCGTCAACTGTTTTAACGGTAATGGTTGTTGTGCCTTCTTTTTTACCTGTTACCTTACCCGTTGAGTCAACGGAAGCAATGGTGCTGTCGGCGCTTGACCAGGTAACATTTTTGTTGGTTGCATAAGAGGGAGTGAAAACAGGGGTAAGAGTGAAACTCTTGCCAACATATACGGTTTTTGATTCTGTGATTGAAACACCCTCAACCTTCTTGGTTACGGTGAGGATACAAACTGCATTCTTGCCTGAGCCGTCAAGGGCAGTTGCCTTGATTACTGTTGAACCGGGATACTTTGCGGTAACAACACCGTTCTGGTCAACGGTTGCAACAGTTGTGTCGGAAGAAGTCCATTTAACATCGCCGTAATCTATGCCGTCAAGAGTGGTAACTGTTGCGCTGAGGGTGTATTTATCACCTGCTTCAAGGCTGAGACTGCTTTTGCTTATTACAACGGATGCTGCCTTGTCTGCAACTCTGAGTTTTGCGGAAACCACAATATTGCTTCCGTCGCAGGTTGCGGCAGAAATGGTGCAGGTACCGGTCTTGTGAGGTGTGAGAGTACCTTTATAGTCAACTTCGCAGACGTCGGGGTTGTCGGAAGACCATGAAAGCACCTGATTGCCTGCATTTTCGGGTTTGATTGTTACAGTGAATTTTTCTCCCACCGAATCAAGAGAAATAACCTTGCTTACGGGAGAAAGAGCAACGGAAGAAATGAGAGGTCTTACATCAAGAGTGAATGAGCCGCTGATTTTGCTGCCGTCTGTTGTGGTATATGTGATTTTTACCTTTCCTTCTTTGTGAGCCTTGATTTTTGCAGACGCAATACCCGATGATGAGCAGTCACTTCCGGTTATTGATGCAATTGATGTGTCGGCACTTTTCCAGGAAAGATCTTTGATGCTTGCATTTGAGGGAAGAACGGTAACTCTGAATGTTGTTGTTTCACCTGCTGTTACAACAAGTGAACCTGAGGTTGTTATTGTAATTGGCTGAAGTGATGAAACGGAAACCATTTCATAAACGGTAATATTACATTTTGCAGTGAAAACATTTGTGTTATCTGTTGCGGTAACTGTTACGGTACAAGTACCGGGAGACACAGCAGTAACAGCGCCTGTATCAGTAACTGATGCAACTTTTTCGTTATCGCTGGACCAGGTATAGAACACATCGCCTGTGGGAAGGCTTTCAGCATCTTTACCGTATGCCGATGCAGTGAGTTTAAGGCTTCTGCCTTCATAAAGTTCCGCTGAATTTTTAGAAAGTTTAACTCCGCCAAGAGGGTTGAGTACGGTGAGAACGCAGGATGCTGTGAAGCCGTTTGATGTGGCAGAAATTGTAACATTGTTTGCAGAGTACTTGTTAACTGTTACAACACCGTTCTGATTTACGGAAGCAACAGCGGAGTTTGAAGACTTCCATTCAACAGGGTCAGCCGCATTTGTGGGCTCAAGAATTGCTCTGAGAGTGAATGACTGGCCGACAGAGGCAGTGTGTGCGGTTTTGTTGAGAGTGATACCCTTCGTGCGATATTCAAGCCCGTCAAGAGCGCCCTGCAGTCTTTCGGTACAGATGTCAATTCTCTCCTGAGAAAAAGCCTCGGGATTTTCAAGAATTGAAATTGCAAACTCATAGGCAGTAGTCAGTTCTCCCGAGTCTTTGTATGTATCCTCCCATGTTGAAGGGTCGGGGACACTGTTGAACAGAGTCTGCAACTGCTCAATATTAACGGCAGAAGCCTCCATAACCACATAGTCCGCCAAAGGTGACAGGGGCGTAGTACCCACCACCATAACAGCACATAATAACAATGACAGCAATTTTTTCTTCATCGTCTCATACCTCATTTCTTTTTCTCATTCAAATTATTTAAACCTGTAGATCTCTTTTTTGACTTTTATATATAATATATTATTATACAATAGCACAGACACACTGAGGCTATTATAAGTACTAATCATTATAATGCAAAAAGTCAATACTGTCAACCGAAGACACATATTGTGTTGAAAAAGTTTACAATTTATGCTAAGATAAATTGACCAATCCGACACAACCCAAACCGATGTCGCAAAAAATTGCGGGAAAGGATGAAAAAATAATGAAAAAATTTATCTCATGGAATGTTAACGGAATCAGAGCATGCGTTCAGAAAGGCTTTATGGATTCCTTCAAAGAACTTGACGCAGACATTTTCTGCCTGCAGGAAACAAAACTTCAGGCAGGTCAGATTGAACTCGACTTACCCGGATATCACCAATACTGGAACTATGCCGAAAAGAAGGGTTATTCGGGCACTGCAATTTTCACAAAAGAAGAGCCGATAAGCGTTTTTATCGGCCTTGATATTCCCCGTCACGATACGGAAGGCAGAGTTATCACCCTTGAATTCCCGGATTTTTATTTCGTAACCTGCTACACACCCAACGCACAGGACGGACTGAAAAGAATCGATTACCGTATGGACTGGGAGGACTGCTTCAGGGAATACCTTGTTTCCCTTGACAAAACCAAACCCGTAATTATTTGCGGCGACCTTAATGTTGCCCACAACGAAATCGACCTGAAAAATCCGAAAAGCAACAGAGGCAACGCAGGATTTTCCGATGAAGAGCGTGGCAAATTTTCACAATTACTTGATGCAGGGTTCACCGATTCCTTCCGTTATCTTTACCCCGACACAGAAGGCGCTTACTCCTGGTGGAGTTACCGTTTCAAAGCAAGGGAAAAGAACGCAGGATGGCGTATTGACTATTTTGTTGTATCGAGCAGCATAAAAGAAAAAATCGCAGGTGCCTCAATCCACAGTGAGATTTTCGGCTCAGACCACTGTCCCGTTGAACTTCTTATTGACCTTTAATGTCCTGTTTTTTTCAGAAAAATCAAGGATTCTCGTTTTGCGAGAGTCCTTTCTCTGTTTAAAGTGTGGACTTCACATACACTGTACACTTACAATGTTGCTGACGCTTAAAATGAAAGGAGCAACAACAGATGAAAAGAAAATCCATGGGAAGTTTCCTCTCGGAACTCAGACGTGAAAAAGGTATCACCCAAAGGGAACTTGCAGAAATTCTCAATGTTTCAGACAAGACGGTGAGCCATTGTGAATGTGACGAAAATTCACCCGATTTAAGTATGATTCCCATTCTTGCAGATTACTTCGGAGTAACTTGCGACGAACTTTTAAAAGGTGAAAGAAAGGCACAGAAACAGGCAACTTCCATAGCATATTATTACTTATAAAGAAGCAATCAAGGTACAGAAACTCAGAAACTTCAAAAATACAACCATAGACAGACTTGTTCCCTTATACTGCCTTGCCGTTGCAGGTATTACTTTCATTGTGTATAAAAGAAAACTGAAAGAAATTACCTCGTAAAAACTTTTTCAAAAAAATTTAGAAAAACTATTGACAAACACATTTCACTTGTGTATAATAGCCGATGTTGATTGACACGAGAGCGTTCAAAGCGCATCGGTAGTCGGTGTTTTTAGCGATGAGGGTCCACCCGTTCCCATCCCGAACACGGTAGTTAAGCTCATCAGTGCTGACAATACTTGGCTGGAAGCGGCCCGGGAAGATAAGGCGATGCCGACACAACATTAACCGCAGCAAAAGCTGTGGTTTTTTTCTTTTTTCTATTGATATTTCGGTGTTGAATATAATATAATGTTTATTGACAATAATATTAGTCAGCAGCCGACAGGCAAAAGTGCTCGGCGGCTGAACAATGTTTTTTCGGAGTTGATAGTAATGAGCGGCAAAGGCGGAAATGTGATCTTTATGCCGGATATTGAATACAAGTCCTGGGTGAACAAAAACAAAAAACTTCTTGAAGAAATCCTCAGAACAGGAAAAGTTTCAACGGCATGGCTGAATAAGGACAACAACAAAACCCATCTTGTGAGATATTTCAAAGAATGCGGTTATGTTATCACCATCGACTGACAAAAAGGAGAAAAACAAAATGAAGGACGATATCAAAAAAATCATTAAAATTGTTAAAATCATCAAAATTGCCTCAGTCTGTGCCACCGTTGCCATGACTGTTTATACTCTTATCCCCAAGTATGAAAAAATCGAAGGTGTGACAGAAACGGGGTTTCTGTATAAGTAGGGGCTAGGGGTTAGGGCCTAGGGGTCAGAGACACAGTGATTTATTATAGCAAAAACAAAAGCAGTCTTTTTGGGCGGCACTCCGCAAGGAAGTTAAGGTTTTTATCGGCTCTTTTCCGCCAAAAGTTCACGAAAAACTCCCGAAAT
>JAZOAX010000019.1:0-12242 GCA_045595685.1 Acutalibacteraceae bacterium | reverse complement strand
GTTTTTCTTACTGAAAAGGTTTTCCGGGTCTACGAGCTCATTTTCGATTCTGATACCCTTTTCTACAGAAACATTATGCCAGAATTCGATAGCCTTATTCATATCTCCCGCAGCAATAAGCGCACCGTTAATAGAGCCGATAGAAACACCTGCGATAGCATCAAAGGAAATACGCATTTCACGCAGAGCCTTCCATGCACCTATCTGATAGGCACCTTTACCGCCTCCGCCTGCCAGAACAAGACCGTACTTTTTAAATTTCATGGTTACACCGCCTTAATAAAGTAAATCTGCTATTATACTGTTTGACAAAAGGAAACCCTCAGATGTGAGATAAATTCTGTCTCCTTCGATTTTCAGCAAGCCGTTTTTTTCATATTTTTCCGCTTTTAAAAACAGAGCTTTATCTATATCTCTGCCGTATCTTTCTCTGAATTTCTTTCCGTCGAGACCTTCTTTCAGCCTCAAAGCAAGCATAATGTATTCCTCCTCGCTTCCCCCTTCACCGTCAGGCAGAGGAGCTTTACCCGAAAGAAAATCATCAAAAGAACGTGAATAGTAAAATCTTTCCCCTTTATAACAGGAATGTGCAGAGGGACCTATACCGATGTAATCCTCGCACTTCCAGTAGCGTGTGTTATGTCTGCTGTGAAAGCCCTCGAGAGCGAAATTCGAAATTTCATAGTGAATGAAGCCTTCCTTGGTAAGTCTTCGTGAGGTGTGAAGATACATATCAGCCACCGTATCCTCATCAGGGAGAGAAAGCTTTTCTTCTTCTTTTTCGAAAGGAGTTCCCTTTTCTATTTTAAGCATATAGGAGCTTATGTGCTTGACTCCGAGAGAAAGAATAAAGTCCAGACTTTCATCGAGGCTTTCCATAGTCTGATAAGGCACACCCAGCATAAGGTCAATGGAGATATTATCTATGCCCTCATTTTTAAAGAGCTTTACGGCTTTTTCTATATCCTCTCTGCCTGAAGGCCTTCCGAGAAGTTTTCTCTCTCTGTCCACCGCAGACTGCATACCCATTGATATACGGTTTACCCCTGACCTTTTCACCTGACAGACAAAGTCCTCATCAGTGGAAGAGGGATTACACTCTACGGTAATTTCCGCATTTCCCTGCAAATCAAAATTTTCCCTTATGTAAGAAATTATCCTTTCTATTCTTTCACCGCCGAAAACCGACGGAGTACCGCCTCCGAAATAAAGAGTATCTATCTTTAAGCCTTTATCGGCATAGCCCTTCAAGCATAAAAGGACAGCCTTAAGATAGCTGTCCTTTTGTTTTTCATCACCTTTAAAGGAATAGAAATCACAGTAAGGACATTTGCTCAGACAAAAGGGAATATGAATATATATTCCTGTCATAATTTTAATTACTGCTTTCGTCAAGTTTAAGCACTGCCATAAATGCCTCCTGAGGCACTTCAACGGTACCGAACTGACGCATACGTTTTTTACCTTCCTTCTGTTTTTCAAGAAGTTTTTTCTTACGTGTAATGTCACCGCCGTAGCATTTTGCAAGAACGTCTTTTCTCATAGCCTTAACGGTTTCTCTTGCAATAACCTTGCTGCCGATGGCAACCTGAATGGGAATTTCAAACATTTGTCTGGGAATATGTTCCTTGAGTTTTTCGGCAATTTTTCTTGCTCTGCCCATTGCTTTTTCCGAATGAATAATGAAAGAAAGGGCGTCGATAATATCACCGTTGAGAAGCACATCAACCTTCTGAAGTGATGAACGGCGGTATTCAAAAATCTCATAGTCAAAGGAAGCATAGCCCCTTGTTCTTGATTTCAGAGCATCAAAGAAATCATAGATAATTTCATTGAGGGGGAGTTCATAGTGAATGTCAACTCTGTCGGTGGTGATGTATTTCATATCTTTGAAAACACCGCGTCTGTCCTGACAAAGATCCATAATTGTGCCGACATAATCACTGGGTGCGTAAATATGTGCATTGGTAATAGGCTCTTCGCAATAGTCGATTTTTGCCTGCTCGGGATAGTTTGTGGGGTTGTCGATTTCCACAATCTCACCGTCTGTAAGGTGGATTTTATAAACGACGGACGGAACGGTTGTCACAAGGTCGAGATTATATTCTCTTTCAAGGCGTTCCTGAATAATTTCAAGGTGCAGAAGACCGAGGAAGCCGCAACGGAACCCGAATCCGAGGGCACCTGAAGTTTCGGGCTCGTAAGAAAGGGATGCATCGTTTAGCTGAAGTTTTTCAAGGGCATCTCTCAAAGCCTCATAATCGGCACCGTCTGCAGGGTACACACCGCAGAAAACCATAGGGTTAACCTTTCTGTAACCGGGGAGAGGTTCAGAAGCGGGATTCTGCAGTTTGGTAACAGTATCACCGACTTTTGCATCGCGGACAGTTTTGATTGAAGCAGTAATGTATCCTACTTCGCCTGCAGTAAGTTCTTTGCATGGCTCAAGACCTGTGGCTCTCATATAACCAACTTCAACAACATTGAATTCGGCAGCCGTAGCCATCATTTTCATAGTTTCGCCTGCTTTGAGTGTGCCTTGCATAACTCTTACATAAACAATGACGCCTTTGTAGTTATCGTAAACGGAGTCAAAGATAAGGGCTTTCAGCGGTGCATTATCTTCTGCAGTTGCGGGGGCAGGTATGTCTGCAACAATTCTTTCAAGTACCTCAGCAACATTTTCACCTGTTTTTGCAGAAACTCTGGGTGCCACGGAACAGTCAAGACCAATAATATCTTCCACTTCTGCGGCAACTCTGTCGGGCTCTGCTGCGGGAAGGTCAATTTTGTTTATAACGGGCACAAGTTCAAGGTCGTGGTCAAGGGCAAGGTAAGTGTTTGCAAGGGTCTGTGCCTCAACGCCCTGGGAAGCGTCAATAATAAGAATTGCGCCTTCGCAGGCAGCAAGTGAACGGGAAACCTCATAGTTAAAGTCAACGTGACCCGGTGTGTCGATAAGGTTGAGTTCGTATTCCTCACCGTCGTTTGCCTTGTAGTTGAGTTTTACGGCGTGAGCCTTTATTGTAATTCCTCTTTCTTTTTCAAGGTCCATATCGTCAAGAATCTGATTAGACATATCACGCTTTGAAACAGAGTCCGTAATTTCCAGAAGTCTGTCGGCAAGGGTGCTTTTGCCGTGGTCGATATGGGCGATGATGGAAAAGTTCCTTATATTTTCTTTTTTCTTTTTCAAAATATCACCTCTTACAATAGGGGTACAAAATATCAATATATTTTATCATAAAATACGGTGTTAATCAAGAGGTTTTCGGTAACTCCCCATACAAAAAAAGTCTGAAAAAATACATAAAATGAAAATCATTTTTTCTTTGCATTTACAGTTCATCTGTGATATTATTTAAAAGATATCATATTCAAATTAAGGAGGTGCCACCGTGGAAAATTTCAAAGTAGTTTTTTGTGCCCTTAATTCTAAATATATCCATTCTTCGCTGGCGCCCTGGTGTCTTTTCACCTCTTGCAAAAACAAATGTTGCAGCGGTGTTGAACTGAAAGTGGTTGAAGGCACCGTTAATGAAAAAAACGGGGATATACTTTCACGCATTCTTTTTGAAAAGCCTGATGTGATAGGTTTTTCCTGTTATATATGGAATATAGAAAAGGTGCTTTGCCTGACACAAAAAATAAAAGAACTTCAGCCGTACATAAAGATCATTCTCGGCGGACCCGAAGCATCTTACAATCAGAAAAAACTTCTTATTGAGAATCCCTCGGTTGATTTTGTTGCGTCGGGAGTGGGTGAAGTTTCTGTTCCTATGCTTATCAACGGCATTTTCACAAACTCCGGAATTGATGTTCCCGGTGTGTCTTACCGCAGTGAAAAGGGTGTATATATCGACATCGGAGAGGCAGATGCCGACGAAAGCATTTCGCCTTACTGCAAAGAATATTTTGAATCTCTCAGCGGCAGAATAGCCTACATTGAAAGCAGCAGAGGATGCCCTTTCAACTGCGCTTTCTGCTTGTCGGGAAGACTCGGTAAAGTGAGATATATCAACCTTGAACGGGTAAAAAATGAAATGGTACGCCTTTCGGCAATGGGTGCAAAAACTGTGAAGTTTGTTGACCGTACCTTTAACTGCAATAAAAAAAGGGCAGGGGAGATACTGCGCTTCATCGGAGAACACTACGGCAAAGCCATTATTGAGGGCACTTGTTTCCATTTTGAAATTGCTGCAGACTTGCTTGATGATGAACTGTTTGACATAATAAAAAACCTGCCTTGCGGTGCGGTACAGTTTGAAATCGGAATACAGTCTTTTAATGAAAAAACACTTTCTGCAATCAACAGAAAAACGGACATAGAAAAAGTATGCGGGAATATAAAAAGATTACTTTCTTTCAGAAACTGTCATATACATACAGACCTTATTGCAGGTCTTCCCGAGGAAGATTACGAAAGTTTTGTTAAGGGTTTCAACAAAGCCTATGAACTTAAACCCGATATGCTTCAACTGGGCTTCCTCAAAATTCTCAAAGGCTCACCAATGGGGGATAATCCCGAAAAATACCCTTGTGAGCATTCGCAGATACCACCCTATGAAGTTATATCGACACCGTGGATATCCAAAGAAGAACTTGAAAAACTTCATACGGCGGAAAACGAACTTGAACGCCTTTATAACAGTGGAAGATTCAGACGGACGCTTGATTATGTGCTCAGTGTGTGCAGTGGGTCTGCCTATGAACTGTTTTTGAATTTCGGTGAGTATCTTAAAGAAAACGGAAAGTCGGGCAGTATGCCTCTGGACAGTTACACAAACACCGTTTATGACTTTTTCAATTCTGTCAGCGGTGTTGATAAAACCGGACTGAGAAATGCAATGATTTGCGACAGAATAGCAACCAATAATTCGGGAGTGATACCCGAAAAACTGAAAGTCAAAGACAGGAATCTTAAAAAGATAATGAATCTTATCAGACAGGATAATCCCTTAAAGCCTGGCACAAACAGAACCGTTGCAATTCTTTACGGCGAAAACAGAGCAGTATACTGCGACTATGAAAAAAAGAACAGCGTCAGTGGTGAATATCAACTGAAATTTTTTGATATATCTACAGAAAATGAGGGATAAAAATCAAACTGTTTTCGGGTGTTTATATGTTTCTTCTGAAGAAAACAATAAAGGAAGAAAAAAACTTGTTTTTACTCCTTTAAAGTGTCAAAACACTGTTGACAACAAAGGCTTCGCGTGATATAATGTTCTATAAATTTGATTTTATAATGCCGAAGAATTTTTCTCGGTAAGGAAAGATAAAACCGCTTTGTAAAAGGAGTTCAGAAAATGAAACTTTCAGGTTCACAAATTGTAATTGAATGCCTGATTGAGCAAGGTGTAACTGATGTTTTCGGATACCCCGGCGGACAGGTTCTCAATATATATGATGCTTTATATAAAGCCGGTGACAGAATCAATCATGTTCTCACAGCACACGAGCAGGGTGCTGCCCACGCTGCTGACGGTTATGCAAGGGCAAAAGGTACTGTTGGTGTGGTTATTGCCACATCGGGACCCGGCGCAACAAACCTTGTAACCGGTATTGCCAACGCAATGCTTGACTCTGTTCCGATGGTTGCCATTACGGGCAACGTGCCCACTTCCCTTGTGGGTAAAGACAGTTTTCAGGAAATTGATATTACAGGTGTAACTCTCCCCATAACAAAACACAACTATTTTGTTAAGGATGTTACGGAACTTGCCTCCTCTATCCGCGAAGCATTTGCAATTGCAAAATCCGGAAGACCGGGACCTGTTCTTGTGGATATTCCCAAAGATGTGCAGTTGGCTGTGACGGAGTTCATTCCTGAAGGTGTGGTTTCAAAGTTCCCTGAAAAAAAGGCTAAAGACAAAAAAATTGCTGAAGCAGTAAAACTCATCAATGAATGTGAAAGACCTTACATATATGTCGGCGGCGGTGTTATGAGCCGTGATATAGGCAAAGCTGTTATGGCGCTTAGTGAGAAAATTGACGGTTGCATTGGTTGTACCTTTATGGGCCTTTCATCAATACCCGATTCATACGGCAGATTTCTCGGTATGCAGGGTATGCACGGTCACTATGCATCGTCAATGGCAAACAAAAATGCAGACCTTGTAATCGGTATCGGTGTCCGTTTCAGTGACAGAGCCACAGGCAACACCCGGAAGTATTGCGAAAAAGCCAAAATTATTCACCTTGATGTTGACAGAGCCGAAATCAACAAGAATATTATGGTTGATGTTGGTCTTCTTGGTGATATTGAAGACAGCCTGAGAAGAATTCTCGAGGCAGTTGAAAAGAAAGAAAGGCCTCAATGGCACAGTGAATTTGAAAATCTCAAAAAGCAGGAAGAAGAAATTGAAAAGCGAAATGATGAAAATTCAACATCTCTTCTTCCGCCTAAAAAGGTTTTTGAAATAATTAATAAGTATAAATCCGATGATACCGTTGTTGCAACGGATGTCGGTCAGCATCAGATGTGGGCTGCACAGTACACAAACTTTGAAAAGAACAGAAAGTTCATTTCGTCAGGCGGTCTGGGTACTATGGGTTACGGACTCGGTGCTGCAATGGGCGCACAGATTGCCACAGGTGAAAAGACGGTTCTTGTAACGGGTGACGGTTCATTCGGAATGAATCTCAATGAACTTGCAACGGCAGTTACCTATAATATACCCGTTGTAATTGTTCTTCTCAATAACGGTGTGCTTGGTATGGTGCATCAGTGGCAGAATCTGTTTTACGGAAAAAGATATTCAAATTCAGTGCTTTCAAGAAAAACTGATTTTGTAAAACTTGCTGAGGCTTTCGGTGCCGACGGCTACAGAGCAGAAACTGCAGAAGAATTCAGTAACGCTTTCCAAAAAGCAATGAAATCAGACGGCCCTGCGGTTATAGAGGTGCTTATTGAAAGCGACGAATTTGTTCTTCCGATGCTTCCTCCGGGCGGCTCAATAGACGATATAATCGTAAGCATTGACAAGGAGGGAAAAGACAGTGAGTAAGTATGTTATAGCGGTTTATGTTGACAATAAACCCGGTGTTCTTACAAGAGTTTCAAGTATGTTCACACGCCGTGCATTCAACATTGATACCCTCACCGTTGGTGAAATTGAAAATCCCGCATATTCACGTATCACAATCTCCCTTTCAGGTGATGAATACACAAAAAATCAGATTGTCGCACAACTTCACAAACTTCATAATGTGCAGAAGGTAAAGGTACTTGAAGACGAAAGCACAATGAAGCGCGAACTTATGATAATCAAACTCAAGAATAATCCTCAGAACAGGGCGGAGATTATGGCTGCCGCTGAGGTTTACAAAGGCAAAATCATTGACTATTCGGTAAGCACAATAAGTGTTGAAGTTACGGGTGAGCCTGTTAAAATTGATGCATTTATTGAACTTATGAAACCTCTCGGTATTCTTGAAATGTGCCGCACAGGTATTGTGGCAATTGAAAGAGGTGCCGAAACAATGTTCTCGCAGGAATAAAAGTAGTCAGTAGTTAGTAGTCAGTAGTCAGGGAAATTTCTTTGCAAATTTATTTTTATCTTTTTGCTTTGTGTTTCCCGTATTGAATAAAGAAAAAAATTCATTCAAATAAAAGGAGTAATTCAAAATGCAAAACATTTATTATCAGCAGGATTGTAACCTTGCAAAACTTTCAGGCAAAACAGTTGCCATAATCGGCTATGGCTCACAGGGTCATGCTCACGCACTCAACCTTAAAGATTCAGGCGTTGATGTAATCGTTGGTCTTTATGAAGGCAGCAAGAGTTGGGCAAAGGCAGAGTCTCAAGGCGTTAAGGTTATGACAGCCGCTGAAGCAGCAGCAAACGCTGATATGATTATGATTCTCATCAATGATGAAAAGCAGGCAAAACTTTACAAAGAAAGCATTGAGCCTCACCTCACTGAAGGCAAGACTCTTGCATTTGCACACGGTTTCAACATTCACTTCGGTTGCATCAAACCCCCGAAGAATGTTAACGTTGTTATGATTGCACCCAAGGGTCCCGGTCACACAGTAAGAAGCGAATATCAGGTTGGTAAGGGTGTTCCCTGCCTTGTTGCTGTTGAACAGGACGCAACAGGTGATGCACTTGAAATCGCTCTCGCTTATGCACTCGGTATCGGCGGTGCAAGAGCAGGTGTTCTTGAAACAACCTTCAGAACAGAAACAGAAACAGACCTTTTCGGTGAACAGGCTGTTCTTTGCGGCGGTGTTTGTGCTCTTATGCAGGCAGGCTTTGAAACTCTTGTTGAAGCAGGTTACGATGAAAGAAACGCATACTTTGAATGTATCCACGAAATGAAACTCATCGTTGACCTTATCTATCAGAGCGGCTTTGAAGGTATGAGATATTCAATTTCCAACACTGCTGAGTACGGTGACTATATCACAGGTCCCAAAATCATCACAGATGAAACCAAGAAAGCAATGAAGAAGGTTCTTTCAGATATTCAGGACGGCACATTTGCAAAGGACTTCCTTCTTGATATGTCCGATGCAGGCTCACAGGTACACTTCGGTGCTATGCGTAAGATTGCCGCTGAGCATCCTTCAGAAGTTGTAGGTAAGGAAATCAGAAAACTTTATTCCTGGAGCGACGAGGATAAGCTTATTAATAACTAAAATCTGAAAGGGGCTGTTGTACTTTGTGCGGCAGCCCGTATTTGCTTAAAGTAGTCAGTAGTTAGTAGTCAGTAGTCAGAGAAAATCGCTTTGCGATTTTTCAGGTGCTGCTATTGATTAACTTCTGTTATGTCGGCAATCCGAATACAAATGAAAGGACAATCACAATGATTAAAGATACAGTAGTAGACGGCTTTCACAATGCACCTCACCGCAGTCTTTATCATGCTCTCGGTCTTACGGACGAGGAGCAGAAAAGACCTTTAATCGGTATCGTGTCATCACATAACGAAATCGTACCCGGCCACATTAACCTTGACAAAATTGCAGATGCCGTGAAACTCGGCGTTGCAATGGCAGGCGGTACACCTATTATGTTCCCTGCCATCACGGTTTGCGACGGTATCGCAATGGGACACGTGGGTATGAAATATTCACTTGTAACAAGAGATCTTATTGCCGATTCAACTGAGGCAATGGTAATGGCTCACGGCTTTGACGGTCTTGTTATGATTCCCAACTGCGATAAAAACGTGCCCGGTCTTCTTATGGCTGCAGCAAGACTTAATATTCCCACAATTTTTGTTTCAGGCGGCCCTATGCTTGCAGGCAGAATGCACGGCAAAAAAACAAGTCTTTCAAGTATGTTTGAGGCTGTCGGTGCATATAAAGCAGGTAAAATCGATGGCGATGAACTCACCAAGTGGGAGAAAAACACATGTCCCACCTGCGGCTCATGTTCAGGTATGTACACTGCAAACTCAATGAACTGTCTTACAGAAGTTCTCGGTATGGGTCTTGAGGGCAACGGAACAATCCCCGCAGTATATTCAAAAAGAATTGAACTTGCAAAACACGCGGGTATGCAGATTATGGAACTTGTCAGAAAGAATATCCGTCCCAGAGATATTATGACTCCTGCCGCAATCAAAAATGCCCTCACTGCAGATATGGCTCTGGGCTGTAGCACAAACAGTATGCTTCACCTTCCCGCAATTGCAAATGAACTCGGAATTGAATTCAATCTTGATATGGCAAATGCCGTAAGTGAAGTTACACCTAACCTTTGCCACCTTGCACCTGCAGGTCCCACTTATATGGAAGACCTTAATGAAGCAGGCGGTGTTTATTCCGTACTCAAGGAACTCACAAAACTCGGCCTTCTTGATACTTCAGTTATGACCTGTACGGGCAAAACTATGGGAGAAAACATTGAAAATGCCCTTAATGCCGACGGTGATGTTATCAGAACAACAGAAAATCCATTCTCAAAAACAGGCGGTATCGCAATTCTCCGCGGTAACCTTGCAGTTGACGGATGCGTTGTTAAAAGAAGTGCCGTTGCACCTGAAATGCTCGTTCATGAAGGACCTGCAAAGGTATATGACAGTGAAGAAGAAGCGATTTCTGCTATTTACGGTGGTGAAATTCAGAAAGGTGATGTTGTTGTTATCCGTTATGAAGGTCCTGCAGGCGGACCGGGTATGAGAGAAATGCTTTCACCCACATCTGCAATTGCAGGCATGGGACTTGATAAGGATGTTGCTCTTATTACTGACGGCAGATTTTCAGGTGCCACAAGAGGCGCCGCAATCGGTCACATTTCACCCGAAGCCGTAAGAGGCGGACTTATTGCCTATGTTAAAACAGGGGATATCATTTCAATTAACATTCCTGAATACAGAATTGAACTCAAGGTATCTGACGAAGTAATTGAAAAGAGAAAATCTGAAACTGATATCAAGGTTAAAACCGATATCAAAGGTTATCTCAAGAGATATGCAAGCATCGTATCATCAGCCGATAAAGGTGCAATTATCAATGAGTTTTAAGCAACACGGGAGGTGTTGTAATGACAAATAAAGAAATTCTCAGTTCGCTTTGCAGTCTGTCAGTTTTCAGGAATATACTGAAAAATAAAACGGTTTCAGCACTTGTAAAGTATCTTAAATCTGCTGAGGGCTCGCTTGAAAAGATTGATGCTTATGCCGATTTTGTTTCACTTCTTATGGCTGAAAACGGCAGTTTTTCCGAAGTGATAAAGAAATGTGTCTGCGAAGATGAAAACGCCTATATCAAGGCTGTGGCTGCCAAAAAAGAAGTGTCGGACTGTGTGAAGAAAAACGCTGAAACAGAACTCAGATTTTTCACCGAACTCACAAAACTCACTCCCGAATCACTCTGGCAGGGCAGTGAATATTATGGCTATATTCCGTCTTTCGAAAACGAGTTCACAGATTTTACGTCACTTTATAAAGAAAGATTGAAAAACGTGTCTTCTCTCGGCTACGGCATATTTGCTTCCCACGGAATGTTCAGAGTTGAGAACAATACAATCATACCTGTTGAGCTTGCAGACAATATCTCGGTAAATAACTTTATCGGATACGAAAAAGAGAGAATGGCTGTATTGGAGAATACAAAGGCACTTACCGAAGGCAGACCTGCACAGAATGTTCTTTTGTGCGGTGATGCAGGTACGGGTAAATCCTCAACGGTCAAAGCCTGTGCAAATTATTATTTCCAAAAGGGCGTCCGCCTTATTGAACTGAGAAAAGACCAACTTTTTGCCCTTTCTTATGTTATGGGCGCCATTGCCGAAAATCCTCTGAAGTTCATCATTTTCATTGATGACCTTTCATTTAACAAAAACGATGACTGCTTCAGTATGCTCAAGGCAGTGCTGGAAGGCTCTGCGGCATCAAAAAGCGGCAATGCAGTGATTTATGCCACAAGCAACAGACGGCATATTGTTAAAGAAAGTTTTGCCGACAGAACGGGCACCGACGATGTGCATCGTAACGATACAATGCAGGAACTTCTTTCACTGTCAGACCGATTCGGACTTACGGTATATTTCCAGAAGCCCAACAAAATGCTTTATCTTGATATTGTTCACGAACTTGCAGAAAGAAACGGCATCACAATGGAAAAAGCACAACTTGACATTAAAGCAGAAGCCTTTGCTCTTATGAGAGGCAGCCGTTCACCAAGGGCGGCAGAACAGTTTATTAAATCATTGATGTAAGGAGATATAATTATGATTAAAAAGATTTCAACAGAAAACGCACCCGCAGCAATCGGACCTTACTGTCAGGCTATGGCAGTGAACGGAATGCTTTTCACCTCAGGTCAGTTAGGTCTTGACCCGAAAACAGGTGATTTTGCAGGTGCAACCGTAACAGAACAGGCAGAGCAGGCGCTTAAAAATCTCGGTGCAATTCTTAAAGAAGCAGGAACCGACTACGATAAAATTGTAAAAACAACCTGTTTCCTTGCTGATATGGGTGACTTTGCCGCATTCAACGAAGTTTATGCAAAGTATATCACCAACACCCCCGCAAGATCCTGCGTTGCAGTGAAAACACTTCCCAAGGGCGGACTTGTTGAGGTTGAAGCAATTGCAGTTATCGAATAAATTAAAAAGTCGATTGCATTAGCAATCGACTTTTTTCTGACTACTGACTACTAACTACTGACTACTAAAAAACTACCGCTTGGGCGGCACTCCGCAAGGAAGTTAAGGTTTTTATCGGCTCTTTTCCGCCAAAAGTTCACGAAAAACTCCCGAAATACGCGAGTATTACGGGAGTTT
>JAZOAX010000018.1:0-7338 GCA_045595685.1 Acutalibacteraceae bacterium | reverse complement strand
CTTCACCTTATGGGTCTTATGAGCGACGGCGGTGTTCACTCACACAACACACATATGTATGCTATTGTTGAAATGGCTAAGAAATACGGCGTTAAAGATGTATTCGTACACTGCTTCCTTGACGGCCGTGACGTTCCCCCTGCTTCAGGTGCAGACTTTGTTGAAGAAACCTGCAACAAATTAAAGGAAATCGGTCTTGGCAAGGTTGCAACCGTTATGGGCAGATACTATGCAATGGACCGTGACAACCGTTGGGAAAGAGTAGGCAAGGCTTACGCTGCAATGGTTTACGGTGAAGGCATCAAGGCTGAATGTCCCGTTAAGGCTATCAGAGAATCCTATGAAACAATTGACGAAGACGGAAAGAATCTTACTGACGAATTCGTGCTTCCCACAGTATGCGCAGAAAATGCAACCGTAAAAGCAAACGACAGTGTTGTATTCTTCAACTTCCGCCCCGACAGAGCAAGAGAAATTACAAGAACTTTTGTTGATGAAGAATTCTCAGGCTTTGAAAGAAAGAACGGCTTCTTCCCCCTTTACTATGTATGTATGACACAGTATGATGCTACAATGCCCAACGTTCACGTTGCATTCAAGCCTCAGACTCTTGAAAACACCTTCGGTGAATACCTTGCAAAGATGGGCAAGACACAGCTCAGAATTGCTGAAACAGAAAAGTATGCTCACGTAACCTTCTTCTTTAACGGCGGAGTTGAAAAGCAGTACGACGGTGAAGACAGAATCCTTGTTGCTTCCCCCAAAGTTGCAACTTATGACCTTCAGCCCGAAATGAGCGCATACGAAGTAACCGACAAAGTTACAGAGGCTATCAGAAGCGGCAAATACGATGCTATCATTCTCAACTTTGCAAACTGCGATATGGTTGGTCACACCGGCGTTTTTGCAGCAGCAAAGGCAGCAGTTGAAGCAGTTGATACCTGCGTTGGCAAGGTTTACGATGCAGTTAAGGAAATGGACGGCGTTATGCTTATCACCGCCGACCACGGTAACGCTGACAAGATGTATGAAGAATACGGCTCACCCTTCACTGCACACACCACTTTCCCCGTTCCCTTTGTTGTTTGCGGTTATGACTGCGAACTTCGTGAAGGCGGTAAACTTTGCGACATCGCTCCCACAATGCTTAAGATTATGGAACTTCCTCAGCCCGCTGAAATGGACGGAGAAAGCATTGTGAAATAATTCGGAATTCCGTCGTACATTGTTATAACGGATAAATACTACCCGCTGAATGTAAAAAAACACCCTTCATACGCTTGGTATGAAGGGTGTTGAATTTTATTCTGCTTCTTTCACTGAAAACTTTTCGGAAAGTATTTTAAAAAGTTCTTTGAACCAGTTGAGGATTGATTTGATAAAGTTGAAGAGTTTACCGTATTCTGATGTGGGCTCATCTTTTTCTTTATCTGCTTCCCAGGCTTCTGTGTTGCAGTTGTTCTCATCCATCTTATAAGCAGTGTCTGTTTCGTTATCGTAAACAATGAACTGTCCCCACTCAAAATCGTCAACAGTAAGCTGTCTGTCGGCTGTTGCAACATCATACATAATCTTCATTTCATAACTTGTCCAGTTTGAATGTGTTGCACCTTTGTAGAACCAGGTATAATCCGGGAACATACAGGTTGAAGCATCAATCTGCTTGTCGGGTGAAATGTATTTGCCGAAACCTTCGTCAATTCTCTGAGCAATGTAATCATCTGCAAGAGGCTCATAAATTGTTGAAGTTGTTGCACCGTATGATGCTCTGTAAACAGATGCAATCTGGTCTGATACCATATCTGAAGATTCACATACGGGAATCATCTGGCTGCCGTATTTTGCCATAATACCGAGATTTACGCCTGCTTCCTTAATGCTCTGCATAATTTCGGGAATGTTCTGACGGACAACTTTGTCGTAATTTTCAAGTTTTTCAATAAGACCTGCATATTCGGTTCTCTTTTCGCTGCCTTCTTCACCGAACACATATTCCATTGCAGTGTCGAAATCCTCTGCAGTAACTGCACCCCAGTAGTTAGGCCATGTGAAGAATGTTGAAAGAGCAAGTGCTGATGTTACGCCTTCAATAACTTTATAATAGATATACTCTTTTGTTACATCCTTTGCAACATCAAGAACACCGCTGGTTGTGAGAAGGTCAACCGTTGCAAGAACAAAACTTCCAACATCAAACAAACCGTAGTTTGCAGAGTCAACAAGAACTCTTTCAATTGCACGTCCGTCGAGTTTAAATTTACCGCTTATGGTTTCACTGAGAACTTCGGAGCCGTATGCAACGCCACCGTCAAATGCGATACCGTGGATACTGGCAAGTCCGTATTTTGCAATGTACGCCGAAACAATGTTTGTGCCGAGACAGGAAACAATAAGTGCAACCTTGGGTGCGCCTGTTGCTTTTTTGATGCCTTCTACATACTCGTGGAATAAATCTGCAGTGTAGAGCGGGTCAAGACGCCAGTCGTAACGGAACCAATAGTCGTTATATTTATAATAACCTCTGTCTGCGCCTTTGTCAGTCTTTTTGTTATATTCCATTTCATCAAGTCTGTTCTGAGGAAGACCTGTTCCGTTGACGGGGTTTCCGTTACAGTCAAGAAGTGCATCACCGAAAAGCTCACCGATTTCTTTCTGAAGGTTATTGTAATAGTTATCCCACTTATCAAGGAAAACGCCTTCAACAAGAAACGGCAGAAGTACATTTGCAAGGGATTCGTAAAGAGCACTGTTGTCCTCATCTTCTTCGTCATCACTGTCTTCAAGAAGACCTCTGAAGTGCATAACCTTTTCGCCATCGGCATTATATAATGCCTCACCGTCACCGGAAATACGGATAACGGGAATCTGGCTTCTTGTTGCATTGATATCTGTTCCCGCAAAAGCAGTTATTGTGCAGGAAAAGGCGAGTATCAAAGCAAGAACAACCGAAATAATCTTTTTCATAGTTTTAATTCCTCCCTGATTATTTAATACTTTTTAATATTAGCAGTAGAATGCCTTGTTTTTATGAACGAATTGTTAACTTTTGCAGTTTTTTATGTACAAAAAAATAAGATTCAGTAATTATTTTGCTATATACGAAAAAAAGTCACTGTAATTTTTACGTTGTAAACAAAATATTAACATTTAAGTGTTAAAATTAACTGTTTTTAAGATATAACGAAAGAAGGTTGGTTATGGAAATACTCAAAAACAAAAAGTTTCTTATCGCAGTAAGCATCGTTCTTGTTGTTGCGATTCTCTTCACTTCGGGAATAGGTATTATTCTCAATGTTACTGCAGGGGAAAAAATTGACTGTGACACCGCAGCACAAGATTATAACGCACAGAAAGTTACATACGCAAATCTCACAACGGGAATTGCGGAAGATGCACTTTCAGCCGAACTCGACGACCTTGACACAAAACTTGCAGGTATCGTTTCTTCTGTTAATATCGATACTCTGCTTTACACAGATGCTGTTGCAACCCTTGTTACAAAGTTCATTGCCGAACTTACCCACCAAAGCCTTGACAGCATAAAATTCAAGGAAATGAAAAAGAAGTTCCCTGCCGCTTACGATTATATTGAATCACAAAAGGCTGCCGGTACCACCTGGAACGGCATCGGCACAATCCCCTTCGGAATTACTGCAGGCGACAAAGAGGCATTCATAAAAGCCTGCGGTGCAGGTGCGGCTCACCTTGGCGACACACTTTTAAAGGTTGTGCTTTATGCGCCCTCATCATATTATGATGCACTTGTTCCCGCACTTGAATCAACCCACACTGAAAAGATGCCTTCCCTTTTCGGATTTGTGCTTAAGACGGGTCTTAGCCGTTCAAAGAGAATTGAATTCCTTGTTGAAAGAATTCTTGCAATTATTGACCCCATCAAAGCATCTCCCCTCACCTACCTTTGCGGCATTGTTCCCGATTTTATTATTAACTATAATAAATCCTGCGCTTTCCTTGGCGGTAACGAAAAAATCACTCAGGAACTGAATCTGACAATGCCCTCAATTGATTCCATTGTTCAGAAACTTATTTCTGCCCTTGGTATGACGGCACCTGCAATTGATTATGATTACCTTTCAAAAATGGGCAATGCAAGTGTTGTTGACAGTGCATACACAGGCGGTAAGCGTGTGCAGATTGACGGTGACAGAGAAGTTATCTTCGCTTACCTTGCAGACTTTATCACAAGCCTTTTCACCTACGGCAACAACTATTCCGTTGTTGAAAAAATACTCACTCAGGACCTTAAATCCGATGCCGTGCAGACAAGCGCATTTGCATCTGTTCTCACAAGTCCCCAGGCAAACGGTATGATTGCGGCGCTTATGGATATTCTTGCAAAACTTGAGCCGAGGCAGCAGACCGATGTCAATGCAGATGTTGAAGCATACAACGCTCAGCCCGGAGATTACACCGAATTATTCACCTGGCCTGCAACAGAAGAAAATGTTACATCAGTTCTCACAAGTGTTGAAGCAAAGGTGGTTGAGGCCCTTGCCACCGCTGACATTGAATCAATCATTTTCTCAGACTCCTTTGCAACAACAGTTTCAAAACTTACGGCAAAACTCTGTGGCAAAGAACTCAGTGACATTTCATTTGCCGCACTTAAAAAGAGCCATCCCGACGCATATAACTATATTCAGACACTGAAAAGCGAAAACAAAACCTGGGCAGATGTTGAAACTATCCCCTTCGGAATTACCACAGGTGACAAAGATTCATTCGTAAAAGGCTGTGCTGCCGGCTCAGAACACTTCGGTGATGCCCTTGCACTCTGCCTCCTTGTTGACCCCCATTCCTACGATGAAGCACTTCTTCCCTTGCTTGAAGCACTTCACACAGGTCCTATGCCCACCCTTGAACAGTTTGTTTCGGGACAGGGTCTTGACGGTGCAAAGAGAATGGAAGACATTATAAACAAGGTTATCACCATTATGGAGCCCATTAAGGCTGCACCTCTTACTTACCTTTGTGAAATTCTTCCCGACCTTATTTCAGGCTACAACAAAGCGGCGGCAGCAATGGGAGCAAACTCCGTTCTGCCCTTGCATCTTCCCGACATCAACGGTCTTCTCAACGACATCGTTTCGGGGCTCGGACTCAACCTTCCCGAATACGATTTCAGCGTATTCACCAATATGGCAACTGCCGCAGTTGCTGAAAGCGGTGTTTACGGCGGACAGAGAATGGAACTGAAAGGCGACAGAGAGGTTGTGTTTATGGGTCTTGCAACATATCTTGTTCAGGTTGTAAGACACGAAGGAAACCTGCAGATTCTTGCAACGATTCTTTCAGATGTGCTTGGAATTGACAGCAGTATCATAACCACCATAACCGGTCTTTTAGGTTAAAGCAATTAAAAGTGGCTGTAAAAACTTTCGTTTTTTACAGCCACTTTTTTGCTCTTTTTATGCTTACTTTCATAGGTTTTATCTCACTGTGTTTTTTTATAAATCACAAGCAAAGTTCCGTCTTTCACTGAAATTCTGCTTTCTTTACCCGTAAACTCGTTACTCACACCAAGGGGATTATTGCTTCTGAGTGTAATATCACTGACACAGTACCTGAGATTTTCAATACTGACTCCCCTGCTTTCGTCGCACAGAGAAAAAACAGAAATATAACCTTTGCAGTTTTCGGGGAAAGTTATTTCACCGTCAGAAAAAGCCGTAAGCACAGTATCACCGTGCAAAATTGTGCCTTTTGCTCCCTCAGAGCAGATGTAAGAAAGAAGTTGGATATTGGCAACGGTATGGTCAAATCTTTCACCGCCGAGAGCACCGAAAATAACAAAGTCTCTGTAGCCCCGTGAAAGTCCCTCTTTCACTGCAAGTGCCATATCCGTATCGTCTTTTTCGCAAGGTGCAACAATTTTGTTTTCTGTTTCGGGAACGCTTCCGAAAGAATCAAAGTCGCCCACAACAAGGTCGGCTTCCCTGCCTAAAAGCGCCCTGTATTTATATCCGCCGTCTGCACAGATTATGAAGTCCTCTTCCTTGGCGGTAACAGCGGACGAAAACACATCTCCCGCGCCGATAATATAACAAGTACCCTTCAAATTAAACACCTCTATTCTGCTTTTTAGTATAGCACAGCAAGTAATTTAATTCAATATTATAAAAAGACTTTACAAAACAATAAAATTAATTTAAAATAGCAGAAGAAACTTTTTAAGGAGCATAAAATGAATATTCAGATTTACGGCACAGGCAAGTGCTTTGACACAAAAAAGGCTCAGCGGTATTTTAAAGAAAGAAACATAAAGTTCCAGTTTGTTGACCTTGCAAAATTCGGTATGAGCAAAGGTGAATACAAATCAATTAAAACCGCTCTTAAATGTTCCCTCGATGACCTTGTGAACGAAAAAAGCAAAAAATACGATTCATCATATATAAAGTATCTTGCATCGGAAGAAGCAAAAGAAGAAAAACTTCTTGAAAATCAGGAACTTTTTAAAACTCCCATTGTGAGAAACGGCAAAAAAGCCACACTGGGATATTGCCCTGATGAATGGAAAAAATGGGAGGCTGAATAATAATGACTCAGGAAAAAATTGACAGAATTAACTTTCTTGCAAAAAAATCAAAAACACCCGAAGGTCTGACCGAAGAAGAAAAGGCAGAACAGCAGGTGCTCAGAAGAGAATATATTGATTCTTTTAAAAGAAGCCTTGTGGGTCAACTTGAAAATACTTATATCGTTGACGAAAAAGGTAATAAGACCAAAGTGACCAGAAAAGGCGGTAGAAAGTAGTAAGTAGTCAGTAGTTAGTAGTCAGTAGTTAGTAGTCAGGAAAAAGAGGCTGTTGTTTCCGTCGTACTCTAAAGGACAAAAAGAGTTAATGTAGCAAAAACTGCATTAACTCTTACTTTTTTGCACTGTCACTAAAAGTGGTGAGTAAGTGCGCTTTTAACTTTAGGGTGACGGGAATAAAACGAACCCGTTTTTTACAGGCTGATTTCCGTCAATACTTCGTTAAAATACTCGCAAATCCGTCAAGGATTTGCTGCGTTTTTGCCTTGTCTTGCCAAAAATCCGCACTGTAAAAAATCTTCGACCTTAAAACGAGAGATTTTTATTGGATTTTTGGTATTGAGGATGAAGGAAGGCTATCGCCTTTCAAATCCGAAATGCCGAAAAGACTTAAAAATAGCCGTTTTTAGGCTGGTTCGGATTATTTCCGTCACCCTAAGTGATATTCTTTCCTTCGGAAAGAGTGATATTATGCACTTTTCGGCATAGTGATATTGAAATCTTCGATTTCAGTGTTATTTTATTCGCATAAAACTGTCCGAAGGACAATATCACAATGCGTAG
>JAZOAX010000017.1:0-10026 GCA_045595685.1 Acutalibacteraceae bacterium | reverse complement strand
AAGCATCATCCGAGCCCTGAACGGTTTTGGTTACTTTTGCCAAGACAAAAGTCACGCCAAGCGCAGCGTACCCGACTGAAAGATTGATGAAATATAAAGGCAAAAGTAAGAGCCCAAGCGGCTTGAGCGGGAGGAGTTAGTGAAAAAAGAAAAGTGTGAGATAAAAATATCGATTTGTTGAAAACGGGGTTAAAATACACCCAACGGTAAAACCAAATCAAAAGACACGGCGGTTAACCGTGTCTTTTATGGGTTTATCTTATTGTTCCTGTGTGCCAGATGTCTCTTGCGTAGTCATTGATAGCGCGGTCTGCTGCAAAGCGGCCTGCACCTGCGATGTTCATAAGTGACATTCTGTTCCAGCGGTCTCTGTCGAGCCATACTTCGTCAATCTTCTTCTGAGCATTTCTGTAATCAGCAAAATCTGCAAGAACCATATAAGGATCGTGGTGAATGATTGTGTTGCCGATTTCGGGGAACTGCTTACCTGAGAAGCCAGCCTGAATAAATTCAATAACCTTGCGGAGTTCTGCATTGTTGTTGAAATAGTTGATAGGCTGATAACCTCTCTTTTTAAGATCATTTACTACGGGAGTTGTCATACCGAACAGGAACATATTGTCATCGCCAACGGCTTCGTTGATTTCAACGTTAGCGCCGTCAAGGGTACCGAGGGTAAGTGCGCCGTTAATCATAAACTTCATATTACCTGTACCGCTTGCCTCTGTACCTGCAAGAGAAATCTGTTCACTGATGTCTGCTGCAGGCATAAGAACTTCAGCCATTGATACGTTGTAATCTTCAAGATATACAACCTTGAGTCTGCCTCGCATATCGGGGTCGTTGTTCACAAGGTCACTGAGTGCGCAGATCATTTCAATAATCTTTTTTGCAACAAAGTAGCCTGAGGCAGCCTTTGCACCGAAGATGTATGTGTGAGGAACATACTCACCGTCGGGATTTTCCTTGATTTCAAGATATCTTGCAATAATCTGCAGTGCGTTAAGGTGCTGACGCTTGTATTCGTGAAGTCTCTTTACCTGAACATCAAAGATTGAGTTGGGATCAAGAGTGATACCTGTCTTTTTCTTAACAAGAGCGGCAAGTCTCTTTTTATTTGCAAGTTTGATTTTTTCAAGTTTTGCCAGAACCTTCTTATCATTTTCAAACTTTTTGAGTTTAAGAAGTTCGTCTGCATCATAAACAAAACCGTCACCGATAAGGTCTGTAATGTATGAACTGAGTTCGGGGTTTGCCTGACAGAGCCAACGTCTGTGAGCAATACCGTTTGTAACATTCTTGAACTTGTCGGGTGTGAGGTTATAGTAATCGTTGAAGATTGTGTCTTTGAGAATCTGTGAGTGAAGAGCAGAAACACCGTTTACGCTGTGACAAGTAGCAACACAAAGGTTTGCCATTCTGATAACACCGTTTGAAGTTACTGCCATTGCTTCAACCTTGCCTGCATCGTGGGTCAATTCCCAGATGTGTGCACGGTAGCGGTTGTCAATTTCCTTAACAATCTGATAAATTCTGGGAAGAAGTGACTTGAACAGGTCTTCGGGCCAACATTCAAGAGCTTCTTTCATAACTGTGTGGTTAGTGTAAGCTGTTGCCTTTGTTACAATGTTCCATGCATCGTCCCAGCCGTAGCCGCATTCATCAAGAAGAATACGCATAAGTTCGGGAATTGAAAGAGTGGGATGAGTATCGTTGATGTGAACTGCATTTTTTTCTGCAAAGTCTTCCATTGTACCGAAGTGTCTGAGATGTCTTGCAACGATATCCTGTACTGAAGCAGATACAAGGAAATACTGCTGCTTGAGACGAAGACTCTTACCTTCATAGTGGTTATCTGAAGGATAAAGAATCTTACTGATAACTTCAGCCATTGCCTGCTGTTCCATAGCCTTCATATACTGGCCCTGGTCAAAAAGTCTCATATCAAGGGCAGGTGCCTCACTCTTCCAGAGACGGAGAATTGAAATACCTTTGCCGTCTTTACCGCTTACATACATATCATAAGGTACTGCAACGATTGTCTGTGCGTTTCTGTGTTCAACGCTGTGATAGTGAGTATCCCAGATGTCAACAATTTCACCGCCGAACTTAACTTCAACGGTATCCTTTTCTTTTGCCTTGAGCCATACTTCGCCGCCGGGGAGCCAGAAATCGGGAAGTTCAGTCTGCCAACCGTCAACAAGTTTCTGCTTGAAGATACCGCATTCATAAAGAATACTGTAACCCATACCGTAGTAGCCCTGAGTTGCAAGACCGTCAAGGTAGCAGGCTGCAAGTCTGCCGAGACCGCCGTTACCAAGGCCTGCATCGGGCTCACATTCAAAGAGTTTATCAAGTTTAATACCGAGGTCTTTAAGGGCATCTGCAAAAGTTTTGGTAAGGTTGAGATTATAAAGGTTGTTCTTGAGAGAACGGCCCATAAGGAATTCCATACTGAGATAATAAACCTTCTTCTGTTCCTTGTTGCCTTCTTCACGGCGGAACTCACGGAGACCTTCGTGCATAAGTTCTCTTACAATAAGAGCAACAGCCTTATAATACTGCTCGTCGGTTGCCTCTTCGGGACTAACACCGAAATAATGCGAAAGTTTACCCGTAACAAGTTCTTTCGCTTGTTTCTTTGTAAGTGAATAATTCATACAAATCCTCCAATTCTATCTATAAAAAAGTGCTTTTTTTGATACTGATATGGTTATTTTATACTAAAATCAAACAAAAATCAACAGTAACAGAGAAAATAATGGGCAGAATATTAAAATATATTAGCAAAAGTGGTGAAATATTAACTGCAGACTCGGTTTCATATATGTTTTTCAGGTTTCAGAGGTTGGTAGTTTATATTTTAACCCATCAGCAAAAAGAAAAAACAGATGAATTCCGAGGAATTCATCTGTCAGGACAGTTGATTATGCAAAGAAAATTACAATCACACCGATAACTGCAATAAGGAATGTGATGTTGTATCTTTCAAGATATGCACCCGCATAGCATACAACTGCGCCGGGAGCATAAAGAATTTTCTGAAGAATGTTGCCTTTCTTGTAAACCTTTTCCATCATATTCATTGCATCTTCAATAAGAGGGAAACTGTTGCAGAAAAGCGAGAAAGCAAACCACACTGAAACGCAGGAGAGAATTGTTGCAGGCAGAGAGTTTGCTCTGACAATTGCAGGGAAAAGCAGAAGGAAGAAAATTCCGATGGTGTTCATAAAAAGAGGCACAAAACAAAGTGCAAAGGAACCCTGAGCCTTTTCGGTGAACTCGTGTTCAACATGGCCGCTCAGTTCATCATCTCTTATATATCTGTTATCTTCAACAACAGTTTTTGTTCTTCTGAGAACAACCTGTTCCCACATTGCTCTTACATAAGCACCGGGGAAGGTGAGATATCTTATCAGGATATATAAAAATGTCATGCTATGTCGCCTCCTTTGTCTGCGAGTACTTCTTCAATGGTCATTTTACCGTTTTTATACTTTGTTACAAGAGGGCTGATTTCATAACCGTACTGTTCGAGCATCTCTTTCATTTCTTTGTAAATGTCTTTGTTTCCGTTATAAAGACCTGTGAGAGCATAGAGGTTACACATTGAAACATTGTATGAGCCGCTTGACATAAAGTCTTCCATCGTTTCAAGTGCCACTGCGCCTTCACCCTTGAGAAGATATGCAATTGTGAGATACTGCTTATAGGATTTATCGTTGGTATAAGCATTTTCTGCTGCAAGGTTGCAGATTTCAATAATCTTGTCAGGGTCGGGAGTTTCAAGGAAACGGTAGTATGATGCATAAGCAATGTAAGCATTTGAATCCTGCTTGTTGAGTCTGATGCATCTGTTGAAAGTATCTTCAGTAAGTTCTTCGTCACCTGAAAGTGCAGCAACTGAGCAGAGAGTTGCAAGATATACCCATTCGTCGCCCTTGTGCTTTTCATCAATTTCAAGAAGCGCTGCGAGGCGTTCTTCCACAGAAGCACCGTTGATTCTCATCAGTTCGTATGCGAAATAGTCAATGAAAAGGTCATAATATTTTCTGTTGCCGTCTGCATCTTTTTCTTCTCTGAGAGCGTTCAGTTCTCCGAGAACCTTGTCATAGTCAAAGTCTTCACCTGAAAAAGCAGGGGACACAATATCCGATACCGCATAATATGTTGCAGTGTCAACTTCTGTTTTTTCAACGATTTTTCTGTATTTGCTGTTCCAAGGCATCTTAAGGTCTGTTTCGCTGTAATACTGCTGAATGAGTTTCACCGCATCAGACATATAACCTGTTTTCGCATAGTCTTCAATAAGATTTCTTACCGCTGACATTGAAACATTTTCTGAATCTGCGGAAGAAAGATAGTAGTAATATCCCTCAATGGCGGACATAGGCTTGCCCTCAGTGTGATTTGCATAGCCCTGAAGAAGATACATATTTGTATCAACGGCAGAAATTGATGTTACAACGGTTGCCACAAAAACGGCAATCATAAGAAGGAACATAAGAACGCCTGATTTTCTTAAAGGATAGCGTTTCATAAAACTTCTGCAATTTTCGCAGTAGGGATAATCCTCGCCGTATTCGGTGGCTCTGGGATTTTCTTCACAGCAACGGCATTTTTCTTCTTCGGTGAGTTCTTCAACGGGCTCTTCGGTGATTTCTTCAAGGTCCTGAATAAGTTCTCCCTGTTCTGCCATTTCTGCTGCAGAGTCAAGTTCTTTCTGAAACATATCTCTTATTTCTTCAAGTTCATCCTGAAGTTGCTGTTCTTCACTTTCTGCAGTTTCTTCTGCTGATTCTTCGGCAGTATATTCTGCAATTTCATCTGCCGTTTCTTCTGCAGTTTCAACTGTTTCCTCAGTGGGCTCGGCAGTATTTTCCTGTGTTACCTCTTCAGGCAAAAGTTCTTTTTCGTCCAAAGTTAACGCCTCCTCTTAGGTTAATGAGAGTATTTTATCACTGTTTTCAATAAAAAGCAATAATTAATTATACATCGGGAACTTTTATTCAACTTTAATTCCTGACTGCTGATTCTGATTTCTCATAGAATAAACACAGCCGCAATAGTTCTGACGGTAAAGATTGTGCTCTTTTGAAAGTTCCGTTGACCGCTTGAAGCCGTTTCTCTTTTTAAAATCCGACGGAAGATGTGTAACCCCGTATTCCTCTGCAAGGGCTTCTCCGATTTCGTTTATCTTTTCTGCATTTTTAAGGGGACTTATTGTGAGAGTGGTTGTGAAAAAGTCGAAACCTTTTTCTTTTGCAAGTTCAGCAGTTTTTCTCAAACGAAGTTCATAACATTCAAAACACCTGATGCCGCCCTCAGCCTCTTTTTCCATACCTTTCACTGCAGAGTAAAACTCCGCGGGATTAAATTCGCCTTCAATCACAGAAACTTCGTTTATGTAATCACATTCACTTATGAGTCTTTTTATTTCTGCAACTCTGTGGGAGTACTCCTCTTCGGGAAAAATATTGGGGTTATAGCAAAAAACAGTTATTCTGAAATACTGCGACAGATACTCAAGGCAGTAACTGCTGCAAGGTGCACAGCAAGCGTGCAGCAGTAAAGTGGGAACAACACCCGCCTTTTTATTGTTTTCTATTATTCTGTCAAGTTCTTTCTGATAGTTTTTCACTTTTGTCCCTCCTTTTTCAGAGTATCAATATTATAAATCAGCACGGGCGGAAAATCAAGTGTAAAAAAGCCGGATGCCTTTTCGGACATCCGACTTGTGTTTTCAAAAGCATTTATCAGTCAGCATTTTCTTCTTCAACCTTATCGATGATTTCCTGAGGAACTGCTTCACCGTGTTTAACGAACATAATAAGGATGATTGCCGCCGCAAACATAATGGGACTGTAATAGAACAGTGACATATATGTTCCTGCAAACATTCTGATAAAGCCGTAAACGATGGGAGATGCAATCTGTGCTGAGAAAGATGCTGTGTAGTAGTAACCTGTGAAAGTACCAACCTTTTCAACACCGCCGATTTCAAGAACAAGGGGAAGTGTGTTAACGGTGATGAACATATTTGCAGCACCGCCGAGGATAAGAACGGGATAAATGAGAACGCGGAGAATCTTTGTTACGCTGTTAACTGTATCAACGATTTCAGCAAGAGCGGTTTCAAAGTTTTCTGCACCGGTTTCAAGAACAGAATTTGCAACACCGATGATTTCATCATATACACCTGCACCAAGGGTTTCTGTAAGGTGTACTTCGTAGGTTTCGTAAGCACCCTTAACAGCATCTGTCATTTCTTCACCGTTTTTATATGCAAGGTAGCCTTCAATGCTGAGAACTTCCTCATCTGTAAGGGTTCTGCCTTCAGCCTGAGCCTTTTCACTTGAATCTGCGTTGTAGTCGTTGATGTTTTCGTCTATTGCAATATATGCATTGTTAACTGTAACATAGTTGTTGATTGAAAGGCTCTTGCCGCCGAGCATACCAACGAACACGCCGAAGAATACGATGAAAGCAACAAGGAAAACTGCAAGACCGCCGATGATTGTCTTCTTTCTGCCGAACTTTGAACCGAACTTACCTGCAGGGATTGCGGCTACACCTGAACATACTGCAAAAATGAGCATGATAACAGTTGCCTCTGAGGTAATCATATGAAGAATTTCCTGAGCAAAAAGTGAGAAGAATGTTGTTATAGCATTTGATGCACAGAAAAGGAAGAAGAGAGTACCAAGCATAAATGCAAGGCTCTTTCTTTCACCCTTGGAAAGCTTCATAGCTTTGAGTTCTGCCTTCTTTTTCTTTGCTTCTTCTTTCTGAGCCTTCTTGAGAGCCTTCTGGTCAGCATACTGGTTTGCATCGCCTTTGACTCTGATGCTGGTGTCTTCTTCCTTAACGAAGAAGAGAAGAACAAGCATACCGATAATCATAACAAGAGAGCCTACGATGAATACATAGGGGAAAGAAACGGTTTCATCTGCCTTGATTTCTGCCTTGCTGTAGCCGGCAAAAAGAGTACACAGTGCAATACCGATTGTACCTGCAACCATACCGACTGCTGAGCCGATACCACCCATAAGGTTGATGATAGCATTACCTTCTGAACGAAGGTGGGGAGGTGTAAGGTCGGGCATAAGAGCAACAACGGGTGCTCTCCACAATGACATTGAGAAAACGAAAAGGATAACTGTAATCATTGTTAGGGGGAGCTGCATTGAACCCTTTGTGTTAAGAGCCACAATGGGAATAAGTGTGAACAGAAGTGCCGAAATGGGAGCGCAGGAAACAATGAAAGGACGGCGCTTACCGAGTTTTGAGTGGCAGTTATCTGAAAGTTTACCGAAAGTGGGCTGGAAGATAACACCGAATATGTTATCAAAGGTCATAATGATACCGATGAAAAGAGGTACCAGAGTAAAGCCGCCGCTTGCAGATACTGTGCTTTCACCCTGTGATTCTGCGAATGCACCGATCCAGGGAATCATTTCTGCAAGTTTTGCACTGAGACCTGTTACGAAATCACTTTCTGAAAGAATTTTGTTAAGTATTTTTGTGATGTACGGGTCATAAATTGCCCATGCGATTGAAGTTGCCAAAAAACCGAAACCGGTTAATATGGTCTTTTTGACATTCAGTTTTTCTTTTTTGATCTGTTCTGCCATGTCAAAACTCCTTTCTTTTGTTTAAATAGTATTGGCATAAAATGTGAATTAACACTTATGCCATCTTACCAATTATATCTTTTTCAAATGCAAAATGCAAGAGATTAAATAAATTCGTCAAAGTGAACATTATATTGCTTTTCAAATTATGCAATAAGTAGATTTCCAATTACAAAAAACAGAAAACTTGTTACGAAAACATTATAAAATCTTGACCTTAATTTTTTCTTGTGCTAAAATTATTCTGTAAAATTGCCGCTATCAATAAATAAAGAACTATGCGGCGGAACGGAGAATGATATAATATGAAAAAAGTTTTCTCTACAGTTGTGGCTCTTTGCCTTTGCTTCTGTCTCGCTTTTTCAAGCGTTGCAGCAGGCGTTGAAACCAACACTGAAGACTATGTGTCCTATTCAGCAGTTGAAAAAGCATTCTATAATGTTGTTGACGACCTTATGAATGTTCTTGTTAAGGCAATTGCTCACTTTATTCCCACACCTGAAAAATGGAACAGCGGCGAAGTTGCCGAAGGTTTTATGGCAGGTACCGAAGAATTCCTTGACGCACCTGCAGCAGACGGTGTATGGAGCCTCGGTTACGATTCAAGAAGTCTTCTTCCCGAAAACAAAGACGATGTTATCGGCAAATACTATGTTGCAGGTACAATCGACTTTGCACCCAAATATGCAACAAAGGTTTATGACGACCTTAAAGTAAGAACTGTTGTTATTAACGACGGCAGCGGCAGAGGTTCAGCAGTGTTCTGCGTTGTTGACTCTTACGGTCTTGCTCTTTCCGACGTACGTGAAATCAGAACAAGACTTTCCGCATGGGCACAGGAAAACGGCATCAACTCAATCACTGTTTCCGTTATGCACCAGCACAGTGCAGTTGATACTTTCGGTATGAACGGCAACATTCTTGAAATGGTTGCTTTCAACCCTCTTTTCACTATGTTCAAAAAGGACACAGTAAACGGTAAAGACGATGCATATATGGAAAACCTTTTTGTTCAGTGCACAGAGTCTGTTAAGGCTGCTGCAGATGCAATGACAGAAGGTGCTCTTTACAGCGGCACTGCCGATGCATCAAAATATACATACGACAAACGTCAGCCCTATGTTATGGACGACAGTTTCAACAGACTCCGCTTCGTACCTGCTGACGGCTCAAAGGAAACATGGCTTGTTTCAACTCCCATCCACTGTGTAGGCAACGGTGCAGGCGGTACTGAAATCACCGGCGACTATCCCTACTACGCAGAACAGGCAATCGGCAGCAAAGCAAATGTTATGTTCTACCTCGGTGCAGAAGAAGGCACAACTCAGGAAAAGAACGAAGACACTGTTGTTGATTTTGTAACAGAAGAAACAGGCATCGAAAACCTTATAGGTTTCGGTATGGCAATTGCAAACGAACTTATGGCAATCACCGAAGAAACCGAAGTTGCTCCTCTTCTCAACATCAGATATAAAGAAATCATCCTTCCCATTGACAACCAGATTCTTGTTGTTGCAGGTAAGGCAGGACTTTTTGAAAACTGCGTTAAGAAGGTTGATGGTGTATACAGCGTTGTGACTGAAATCGGTTATATGGAAATCGGCGAAGACCTTGCATTTGCAATCATCCCCGGTGAAATTGCTGCAGAACTTATCTACGGCGGCACCCTCAGTGCTGAATATGCATGGTCAGGTGAAGAATTCGGTTATCCCTCACTTCAGGAAATCGTAACAGAAACCGCAGGTGACAGAGAACTTCAGGTACTCGGCCTTGCAAATGACCAGATCGGCTACATCGTTCCGGATAACGATTATATGCCTATGATTCACGAAGACAGCAAGAGTCTTGAGTTTGTATCTCTCGGTGAAACAACTGCTTCAAGAATTGTTGGAGAATTCAACACAATGATGCTTGACATCTGATAAAAAGCACCCTACGGGGTGCTTTTTTTAATGCAGAATGCAGAGTGCTGAGTGCAGAATTGCGCCTGACATACTCAAAAACGGCAACACCTGCCCGCTGAATTTATCTTTGTGCCTTTCTTTTCAGGAAAAGTGTTTGACAGAGAGATTAATAGGTTGAAACTCACAGATACGGTTGTTCACTGCAAACCCTGAAAAATCCGGCCCTGAATCCCGGAGCCTGAAAACCTTCACATTTATTACACAGACCCTTTCAGTTCTGTACTCTGAAAAAGGACGCCCAACTGCGTGGGTGTCCTGAGGACACTCACGCAGTTTTATTCGCCTTTCGGCGAGTGATATTGCTTCGCAGTTATATAATGCTACGCATTGTGATATTGTCCTTCGGACAGTTTTATGCGAATAAAATAACACTGAAATCGAAGATTTCAATATCACTATGCCGAAAAGTGCATAATATCACTCTTTCC
>JAZOAX010000016.1:0-4348 GCA_045595685.1 Acutalibacteraceae bacterium | reverse complement strand
TGTAAGTTCCTCCGTAATCAAGGGCACCGTTTGCACCGCCTGCTTCGCCTGAAGCTTTTTTGATTATTCTTTCAATGTTATCGTTGGGAACATTGTTGGCTTTTGCCTTTGCAATAACATCTTTGAGTTTTGAGTTTGATGCAGGGTCGGGACCGCCGTCACGTACTGCAATTGAGATTTCACGACCGATTTTTGTAAAGACCTTTGCTCTTGCACCGTCGGTCTTTTCCTTTTTTCTTTTAATGGTGCTCCATTTTGAATGGCCTGACATTTGAATTCACCTTTCCTTTATTCACTTATAATCAACTTGTATACTTTATCACTTTTGCACCGTTTTGTCAAGACAGAGTTCCCACAAGTGAGCCTTTTGTGTAGTTACCGCTGAGCCATACTCCGCTGTTTCCGTCGGAATCAAAACTTCCACCGCTGAAAACACTGTAGGCACTGCCTTGTTTTATTTTGTCGGATACAAAAACAACTGTTGCGAAATTCTTCGGATTTTTAAAACCTATTATAGCATTGCCGTCTTCATCGGCGATGGCATTCAGTGTATCTGCAGTGCAGGAGTAGTTGAAAGCGAGAACTTCCATACCGTCACCTGTTACCGACTGTGCCATACCCTGCGAACCCAGGGCAAGAAGTGTGCCGCCGGAAACCGTGTAAGTTCCTCCGTAATCAAGGGCACCGTTTGCACCGCTTTGTGGACCGAAAACAATAATTGTGCCGCCGCTCTGGTTAACATTTCCGTTTGAGTCAACGCCGTCACCGTCTGCGTCAATGTGAATATAGCCGTCGGTTACATTGATTTCACAACTGTAATCAGCCTGCATCGGATTCATACTTGTGGTATCACCTGCGGCGTTGAATCCGTCGTCGGATGATTTTAAATAAATGTTTCCGCCACCGATATTGATAACGGTACCTTCAATTCCTTCATATGAAAAATCAATATTTATATCAGCATTTTCAATGTTTACTGTTTCGTCTGCATGAATACCGTCATCGTCACTTGAAATGAAGAAAGCTCCGCCGCTGATGTTGGTATTTTTTGCGTGAAGGCAGTCATCTGTGGAGGAAAGAGTAAATGTGCCGCCCGTAACAGTAATTATACCGTCAGCCTTTATAGCCTTTGTTGATGGTGTATCTTCATTCTGTGTTTCGTCAGCACTGCTTTCTTCGGGACGTTTGCTGCCGTACATTCCGAACATACCGCCTCTGTCACCTTTGCTACCTCGGCCACCTCTGTCTCCCATAGGGCCGCCCATTCCCATTTCTTCGTGTGAAGAAACGGTTTTTGTGGCTCCTCCGTTGGATATGAGGTTAAAAGTGCCGCCGCTTACGGTGATGTCTTTAACCGACTGAATACAGTCAAGGTCGGAAGTAATATTGATTGTGCCTCCTGAAATCACAACAGAACCTTTGTCTGTTTTTGTGGTTTCGTTTGTTCTGATGCCGTCTCCGCCGGAAGTTATATTCAGTATTCCGTCGATAATTTCAACACTTTCCTTGCCGCGTATACCGTCGTCAACGCTGGTGATATTAATTGTACCGCCGTGGATGTCTATATCATTTTTTGAAAAGATGCCTTTGTTGAAGTTTCCACTTATGTTGAGAGTGCCGCTGCCTTCAATCTGCAAATCATCTTTTGAATATATTGTGGCAGTAGCATAGTCGGCATTTTCGTCTGAAGGCACTTCTCTTTCGGTATCGCTGAAAGTGTTTACAGAATTTTCTTTAAGAATCAGAATGGTTTCTTTCGGGGAATTTTCAACAAAGAGGGGAGCATCGGTACTGCAGGATACCGAAACACCGCAAAGATAAAGTTTAACTTTCTTGTTCTCATCGGGACTGTTTATATAAATTCTGCCGTCTGAAAGAGTTCCTTCCAAAGAGTAAGTGCCGCTTTGTGTTATGGTGAGTACACCGTTTTCAAAATTTGCACCGTGTCCGTTGATAGCTGTTTTTTCATCGTCGAGAATAATATAGGTGTCAACACTGATGTTTGCATCTGCTTCCGGATTTTCCAAAGCCGTTGTTGACTCCTCCTGCTTTTTTGTGGTGGAAAGAACAGGTGAACTATCGGTTGTTTCTTCTTCGTTGTCTTTTTTATCGCAACAAGTAAAAAGAAGAACTGTGAAAACAAGAACAGATAAAATTGCGAGCGATTTAAAAATAAGTTTCATAAAAAACTACCCTTTTCTTGTAAAATAATTCCGATTTATAATACTTTGTCAGGGTTTTATTGAAAAATTAAAGAATTTCCTGGTTAAGATCAGATCTGCTGCACATAATTTCAAGGTTGCCGTTTCTTGTGCGAAGGTCATCAATAAAGTCTTTTTCTTTTCTGGGGTCTTTGAGTGCGATTTCATATTTGAGTTTGAACAGTGAGCCCATATTTGTAGTTTTTACATTGATAAGTTCACATGAAGCAAGATACTTTTTGAAAACATCGTTGAAAGCGCCTGTGTAGTCAAGGGATTCGGGAATAACAACAGTAAGAGTCTTTTTCTGTGCACGGGTTTTTCCGCCAAAGCCGAGAATAGTATATGCAATGCCGAGTCCGCACATAATTGCTGTGAAAATAATTGCAAATGCAATATAGCCCATACCTGTTGAAAGTCCTGCTGCAAGGGCAATGAAGATATATCCGATTTCCTTTGCTGTGCCGGGGATACTTCTGAAACGCACAAGGCTGAAAGCGCCTGCAACGGCAACACCTGCACCGAGGTTACCGTTAACCATCATAATAACAACCATAACAACTGCGGGGAGCATAGCAAGGGTTGTTACAAAACTGTTTGTGTAGCGTTTGCTGGTCTTCATATAGGTGAAAGCGATGGCTGCACCGATGATAATTGCAGTGATTATGCAAAGCATAAAAGACCAGAAGGTAATGTTGAGTGAAATAACTGATGAAAAAATTGCTGACATTTTAATAATCCTCCGTTTTTTTTATTGGGCTTTTTTATCTGAATTCATGCTTTGGGAAAGCATCAGTTTATACGCGTTACCGTATTTTGAATATGAAGTGGGATAAATTTTCAGGTCGTCGAGAGTGTGGGTTAACCACAAAGGCATTGCAAGGGCACTCTTGATTTCAAGAATCATCCGGCTGTTATCCAATAAAGTATATCCGTAATCGCCTTTGCTTATGTCAAAATCCTTATTCCTGAATCTTATGTTTGTGTCAAAAGTCATTCTCAGGTCGTGATCGTCTTTTGCATAGTAAGCAATTCTGTCATAAAACAGAGATACCATAGGACGAAGATTTTTATAGAATTTTACGAAATAGTCAATTTCCTTTGTAACCTGACTTTCTTTCGGGGGAGGTTGGTGTTTACAAAGGTAAAGAATAGACTCAAGATAAGTCATATTGACTCTTCTTTTATAAACAATACCTTTGTACTTCTTTTTGAGTTCAACAAAAACGTTGCTGTCTGCGGTGGGATGTCCGTAAGAACGGATACGCAGTTTTTCTTTGTAAACAGTGGGTTTTTCAATAGAAGCGCGTATAAGTCTGTAATCGGGAGTGTCAAAGTAAATGTTGTTTATGGTACTCTGACCGAACTCATCGGGTACAATATAATCGGAAAGTCTTGCTACAAGTTCGTTATATTGCTGCCGTGTTATCAGGTACTTTTTTTCGTGGCGCTTGAACACTTTGGTAAATTTTGCCATGATTTCACCTGCCTGAGAATTTATTATAAAGTAACCTTGAAGGTTATTGCAGTTGTGCCTTCTGTAATTACTCTGATTTTACCCTTATGGGATTGAACAATTGCCTGAGCAATAGAAAGGCCGATACCGTATCCTCCGGTATCTCTTGAACGGGATGAATCTGCTCTGTAAAACCTGTCAAAAAGATGAGCCGCTTTTGACGGATCAACATATTCGCAGGTGTTATACATATCGAGTATAATGTTCTTTCCGCTTTTATAAAGGGAAAGTCTGATTTTACCACCCTCATTTGTGTATTTGACAGCATTGTCACAGAGAATTGAAACCAACTGCCTGATTTCAACTTCCTCACCGAAATACATGATATCGGGTGCCACGGATACTGAAAAATCGCGGGAGTACATGCCTGCCGAAATTTCAAAGCCGTTGGCAGTGTCAAGAACTGCTTCACTGAGGTTGAAAAGAGCAGGGGAACCGTCTTTGTTCATTTCGTCAAGTTTGGAAAGTTTAACAAGGTTTTTTACAAGTTCATTCATTCTCACTGTCTGATTTTTGATACTTGTAAGCCATTCGTTTTCCCCCTCGCAAAGTTCAAGCACCTCTGCATCGGCAGAGATAATTGCAAGAGGCGTTTTCAGTTCATGACCTGCATCGGTTATGAACTGTTTTT
>JAZOAX010000015.1:0-9576 GCA_045595685.1 Acutalibacteraceae bacterium | reverse complement strand
AAAAATCCTTCAGAGGGAAAGAATAGAAAAAGAGAGTATAGTTGATGTTATACCTCTTGAGCACGGCTATCATGTGTGCTTCACCGTTATGGATATGGAAACAGAGCTTTTAAAAATCACTGTTTATGTTGCGGATGAAAGTCAGATAGAAATAGCAAAGAAGAATTTTTACAGCAATGCTGTAAAAATTTATTCGGGTGTTATTTCGGCTCTGACGGTGGAATAATAAAGTATACTGCGAAAGTGAGGATATACAAATGAAAGGAAAAGTACTAGGCTTTTTGGGCGCTACACTGCTGCTTTTTGCAATAGTGTTCGGAATGTATATGAGATATATTCATGTAGGCGCATACGGAGTGTTTGTTGAAAGTTACGACCACGGCGTTATGACTGTTGACAGTGACGATACAGTGGGTAATGACCGCAAATTCAGAGTAATGGTTAAAAAGGGCGATGAAGTTACAATCAACATCAACCCCGAAAGAACTGATGACAGTTACTATGTTCTCGATAAACTCACCGTAAACGGTGAAAATGTAACAAAGCAGGTAAGTATGCTGCAGTATAAAACTGTTGTTGAATCAAAACTTACCGTCGTTGCAACTTTCAAAAAGGGTGAAAGACCTGAATCTTCCGACGAGGACAGCACCGCAGTGAATGTATCTGCTCCTGAAATTGATAAAGAGGCAGCGGACAGTTATATCGGCTCTTACGGTGCTTATGACATCAAAGACCCCTCTGTTTTCTATGATGAACAAAGCGGCTACTATTACTGCTTCGGCTCAGATAATGTTGTTGTAAGATCAACTGACCTTGTTAACTGGTCCGGCAGAACAACATATTTTGAACATCCTGAAAATGCAACAAGCAACGCAGTAATGTCTTTCGGTCAGTTTGAAAGTGTGGCAAAATGGGCAAAGGCTCACGGCTATGACGGTGATGAGACTTTCTCCGATAAAAACAGCGACAGAACACCCCTTTCACCTGAAATTGTGAAAGTCGGCGATACATACTATATGTATTTTGCTCTGTCAAAGGTTAACGGCTCCAACGAATCCGCAATTTTCTGCGCAAAGACAACCGATCTTGCTTCCGCAATTGCAACAAAGCAGTGGGAGGATGCGGGCCTTGTTATCAGTACCTGCAGCGGTGACGAAGCCAACGCAGTTCACCCCTCAGTGCTTAAAGTTGACGACAAAATGTATATGGTTTACGGCGGATATTATTCCGACGGAAAACTCGGCGGTGAAATCAATCTTCTTGAACTTAGTTCAAAAACAGGTCTTCTCAAACAGGCCAGTGCACTTAATTCCGAAGGAAAGAAAATTTCAACTCAGCACGGCAAAAACGCTTTTAACGCAGGTGTGATTGTTGCTGACCCCGGTGCAGTTCCCGCACTTTCTTCCGGTGAAGGCAGCCTTGTAAGCGGCACAGACCTTGTTTATAACAAAGATAACGGATACTACTATCTGTTTATGACTTACGGCAACGAAGGCACAAACTACAATGTAAGACTTGCCCGTTCACAAAATGTTGCAGGACCTTACACCGATATCGGCGGACAGTCTGTTGCAGACTTTTCAAAGAATATGTACGACACAGGCTATCTGCTTATGGGCGGATATAACTTCACCAACAGTTCAGCCGGCAGAGTATCATACACCAATGTGGGCAGAGGCTCAATCGGATCACCCGATGTTATAAAAAGTTCCGACGGTACATGGTATGTTGCATCACAGTCACAACTTTACTATAAGGTTGATTCCACAATCACAACGGGCAGCCTTATGGCAGAACAGTTAGGTGTCAAGACCAACTCTGCACCGTGCCTTGAAGTGAGAGAACTTATCTGGAATGAACAGGGATGGCCCGTTGCAATGCCGGAAGTATATTCAGGTGAAAATGCAAAGGGCGGAGTTAAACTCACTCAGCTTTACGGTAACTGGGATATAGTTGTTTTTGATTCTCAGGGCGACAAGGATGATTACACTGCAGTTGAAAGAAGTCAGTCGCAGATTGTGACAATATTCCCGAAAGCAGTAATATCACAAAATGATATCAGAAACAATAAGGATATTCCTCAGGGAACATCCTTTGCAAAAAGCGGCAAGGGCTTTACGGTTACGGTTGACGGTGTACAGTACACGGTTTATGCAAGAACTGTATGGGATTGGGAACTTTCCGAAGGCAGTATTGTAATCACAGGTACAGGTACTGACGGCAGCACAATCTGGGGTAAAAAGAATCTTTCATCAGTAATGGGTCTTTACACTGATACTTTCTATTATCTTTACGAAAAATGCGAAGGCGCAACTGCTCAGGAAGTTGCAAAACGCATTGAAAAAATGAAGAATAATCCTTCACAGACATTAATTGACAAGCACGTTAAATGGATGCTCGGTCAGTTGGTAGCGGCATAAAAAAGGCGACATCTCACACGAGATGTCGCCTGAAGTTTTTTGTTAACACAGAAATTCAATACCGTTGGTGTCGCAGTACCAGGAATAATATTGTTCTGATACGAAAATAAGACATATACTTAACACTATTATAAAAATGCAAAATGGTATACAGTTAAACTTTTTTTCTGCAATAAGTTTGATGCCTGTTGTAACGGTTCTGAGAATAACTGTGGATAAAGCAAATTCCATAATTATTCCAAAATCTATTGGGTTGAACAGAAAAATTATTGCAACGGCAGCAGTTGCGATGAAAGTTGTTACAGCAATAATAATTTTTGATAAACCTTTTTTAATAAAGAAGTGATATTCAATTGCGCAAATTATAGCGGGAATAGTAATTAAAATGAGAACAAACGAGAACAGTTCCGGAACTTTGAAGTTTTCATGAATGAAAACTACTGTTTCTAAAACATAACGAGCAGAAAGCAGAAATGCACAATAGTATAGAAAAATAATTGAAATATTAATTACTATCTGTAATGGGTTACCGTAAGAAAGATTATTGTTGATTGCTTTTTTCATACATACACCTCCTGCAACTTGATAATAGCCTAAAACCGTTACAAAAGCAAGATAGGGTGAAATTTTGTCAGAAAATCTTAAGAAACGATGTTTGTAAATAAATTTTGAATTCGAATTCTTACAAAACAGTTGAATTAGTCTTCAAACAATGTTATAATACTAAAGACTATGAATTCGGAGGGGTAAAGTTGAAATATACAGCAGATAAAACTTCCAAACAACTCGGTAAGGGTGACAAACTGGGAATTGCGGCAATTGCCGTTCTCGTTTTGCTGCTCGTATTGCTGTTTGCTTTCGGTTTTTCTTCAAAAAAGGATGAAACCGCTTTTGTGAGTTCAGATGCAATAAGCACGGCGCAGGATGTCACAACAACACCTCCGCCCACATTTACCACAACTGAGCCAGTGACCACTGCAACAGTGCCACCGTCAACCACAGAAACCACCGAAAGTGAAGAAAAAACAACCGAAAAAACTACGGCTCCCACCACAACGGCACCCACAACAAAAGACGAAAATTCAAAAGAAGAGATTCTTAAAAAGATAACAGAAGGAATCAATAAACTCAAAGCCTCTGACGCTTCTTATGTGGGCACAAAAACACAGAATATTGTAATTGATGTTACAGACTGCTCGTACCCTGCATTCCTTACCATAATAAACGGCGTTGTTAAACTTATAGCCAACGAAGAAATTCTTGAATATGATTTCACAAACGGCAAATGTATCGACCCGGAAGAAAACAAAGAAGTTACAGCAAACGATACCATTCCTCCCGTAGGCACCGCTTTTGCACTCACGGTGGAGGGCGTAAAAGAAGCAAAAGTTGAAAAAATAGGGGACAACACAAAATACACAGTTGTTCTTGTTGCTGAACAGGGCACTTTTGAACAGCCTAAACCCACTCATCACGGTGTGGCCTGCGATACTCTTGATTTCTCACTTTTCCCCGTTCCTATGGGTGAAATCACAAAGTCAGATTTCAATTATCCGGGTGCAATTATCACCGTAACCTACGATAAAAACGGCAATGTTGTGGGTTATAGTGAACACATTGATATGAACGGTGTTGGTGAAGGACAGGCTCTCGGCATCACTGCAACGGCAAATCTTGAAGGTTATATCGACGAAAGCTGGGAAATTGTCTGGAAATAAACAGATTTTTTCATACTGAATGATTTGTTCACAGTTTATTGACAAATATATTGATAAAATGATAATATAAAATGGTAATTTTAAACGACGGATAAGCGTTGTAAAATAATATATTAAAGAAAAGAGGTAATACCAATGGCAATGTCAGATCTCGGTGTAAAACTCGGTGAAATGGTTTTCAGAGGAGTTAATCACTTTACATCTGTACCTGTAGAAACTCAGGAAAAAATCCTTCTTCAGATTATGGATGAAAACAAAGATACCGAATACGGTAAGAAAATCGGTTTCAAGGATGTTCATTCAGTTGAAGATTTCCAGAGAATCGTACCCCTTTCAACTTACGACACATACGCAGATTATGTTGACCGTATGCTTGACGGTGAAAAGAATCTTATGATGGCAAGAAAGTGTGTAAGATACTGCACATCTTCAGGCTCAGTTGGTAAACCTAAGGTTCTTCCACAGTCAGCAAAGGCACTTTTCAATATGCAGTCAATGGGCTTTGCTGCAACTCCTGCCTGTGCAAAACTCTGGTTTGAAAAACACGGCAAAAAGTTCCCCAAGCAGATTGGTCCCGTTGCAATTATTCTCACAGGCCACAAAATGAAGGACGGCAAAATGGGTAACGGTGCCGGTCAGGTGCCCTTTACATACCTCAAGCCCATCTCTAAGTTCTTTATGACAACACCAAATGACTTTATGTATCCCGAAAACGAAGATGCAGTTGATTCAACATACTTCCACCTTCGTTTTGCTCTTCAGCGCCGTGATGTAACATTCCTCGGCTCAATGGTTGTTACTCTTCTCACCGGTATGTTTGACTACCTTGAAGCAAACTGGGAAATGATCTGCAAAGACATCGAACTCGGTACAATTGACCCCAGCGTTAAATGTCCTCCCGAACTTCGTGCAAAATGGGAAAAGAAATTCAAGCCAATGCCCAAGAGAGCTGAAGAAATCAGAAGAGAATGCGCAAAAGGATTTGATGATCCCATTGCAAAGAGAATCTGGCCTGATTTCGTATGGTCATACGGTATGGTTGGCTCAAACCTTAAATTCTATGTTCAGAAACTCCGTAAGCACATCGGTGATGCTCCCATTCACAATATGGGTTACGCAGCAGCCGAAGGCTATATGGCTATGCCTGTTGAACTTGATGTAAACGATGCAGTTCTTCTTCCCCGTTCAATTTTCTTCGAATTCATTCCAATTGATGATCCCGAATGCGAAAGACCTCTCACCATCGGTGAAGTTGAGGTCGGCAAGGATTACGAACTTATTGTTACAAACTTCTCAGGTCTTTACCGTTATCAGATTGAAGACGTTGTTCGCGTAACAGGCTTCTATAATAAAACTCCGAAGATCGAGTTCCTTTACAGAAACAATCTTGCAATGAATATTGCAAACGAAAAAACAACAACTCAGATGGTTGACTGGGCTGCTCAGAAGGTTCAGGAAGAACTCGGCATTGCATTCAAGGGTTACAGTTTCTATGACGACCTTAAGAGTGACCCTGTTCGCTATGTGATGTTTGCAGAGCCCGAAGGAGAAATCTCAAAAGACAAAATTCCCGAAATTGAAGAAAGTCTTGACAAGTGGCTCAGCGAAAGTAACGAAAAATACTTCAAATATCGCCGTTGGGGTATGATCGGACCTGCAAAGGTTACATTCCTCAAGAAAGATACATATAACGATTACAAAGATATGCTCAAAAAGCAGGGCAGAGTTCTTAATCAGATCAAGCCTGTAACCGTTATCAACACCGATGAAAGAAAAGAATTCTTCTTTGCTCACATCGACGAATAAGAAACTCAAAAAGACTGCCTGCGGGCAGTCTTTTTTTAAGTATCTCTTTTAATTTTATGGGTGGTTGTTTTGTCAAATTCACTTTTTCTTATAATCAGTTTCTTTATCCTCTTGTATGACGGCAATTTTTTATTAATGGCTCTGATAACATGGTTGATGCTTTCATATATTTCATCTTCAGTTAAATCTTCATTTTTGTGTTTTAATGCCATTTTTTCTGTGTCGGGGAGAACAAGGGCGGTGATTGTTTCATTTTCCGAAGCGCAAACAACGCACTCTTTCACAAAAGGACTTTTCTGAAGCATCATTTCAAGTTCTTCAGGATAAATGTTCTTGCCCGTGTTTGTCACTATAACATTTTTCTTTCTGCCCGTAATACGATAATATCCGTTTTTGTCGCAGAAACCAAGGTCACCCGTGTTAAACCAGCCGTCAGACATAACTTTTGCAGTTTCTTTTTCGTTGTTATAGTACCCGAGCATCACCATAGGGCCGCGCACATAAATTTCACCTATTCCGTTTTCGTCGGGATTTGCTATTTTAACCTCGGCAGAGTCAACGGGTCTGCCTATGGAGTCAGGTCTGCGGTCTTCGTCGGAATTGCATATAACAATAGGGGAGCACTCCGTAAGACCGTAGCCTATAATAATGGGTATGCCGAAAGTTTCGAAGTCCTCGGCAACATTTTTCTGCAGTGTGGCAGCACCCACAATTATTTTTTTCAGCCTGCCGCCGAAAAGGTTATGGATATCTTCAAAAACCTTTTTCTTCTTTTCGTCTTTAACGGCAGAGGATACAACAGAAAATAGTTTCATTTTTTTTAGTTTGCCTTCTTTTTCCATAACAGAAACAATTCTGCCGTGTATTTTTTCAAGTATCAGAGGTACCGAAACAAAAACCGTAGGTCTGTATATGCCGAATTCCCGAAGAAGATGCCTGAATCCCGAAGAAAAACTGATGCAGCCGCCTTTGTATATTACCATAAGAAAAGCAATGGACTCATAGGTGTGATGAAGAGGAAGAACGGAGAGACTCACATCTTCCTCGGTTATTTCAACGGCTTTACTCACTGCAACAAGGTCGGAACAGATGTTATCGTGGGAAAGCATAACACCTTTTGCCACTCCCGTTGTGCCTGAGGTGAAAAGCAGAACAGCAAGGCTGTGGGGGTCTATCAATTCTTCCTGAGGCAGAGAAAACCCGTTTCCTAACAGATTTCTGCCTTTCTCTATAATAATATCAATTGGGATAAGACTGTCTTTTTCTCTTTTTTCACTGCAGATGAGAACGGGCATTTTCTCTGTAAGGTGAACTGCACGCAGAATTTTCTCTGCAACTTCATTGTCGCATATCAGAATATCGACTTTGCCCATATTAATTATGTTTGCTATTTCTTCTTCCCTCAGGTCTTTGTCAATGGGCACAAGAATAAGAGGCAAAGACATAACTGCCATATAAGAAAGGCACCATTCGTATGAATTTTTACCGGAAATTCCAACAGTTTTTTTATCTTTTTTCAGAATTTCACAAAGACCTGCGGCAAGGCAGTCAATATCATTTCTGAATTTTTCATATGTTACGGGGTATATTTCTCCGTTTTGATTTTTTAAAAGGAAAGCATTGTTTTCACTGTATTTTTCACTGCTTTTTATAAGTAGTTGCCGCAGTGTTCTGGGTTTATAATCGGAAGACATAATTCACCTGCTTTTTGCTTTTTGATATATTTTTTTCTTTTTCGGGTGAATTTATGCAAAAAAGACGCTTACAAAGGTAAATTTGTAAGCGTCTGAAGTATAATTATTTCTTTTCTTTATCTTCCTTTTCAAACTTGTTAAGCAGGAATTCTCTGAGTATTCTGCGGTTTTCTTCTTCGTCAAACTTAATCACATAAGAGCCGTTCACATAGGAATCGTACCATGTTCCGTTTGCAGGTACCTGCTGCTGAACAATATCATATCTTATATATCTGAAAAGTGCGTTTACGCCGAGGGAGAGAAGTTCATTCCTGTTAATATCCGTTGAAATGTTGGGAAGCACTTCCTCAACCATATTAAGCAGAGTAAAAGGATTGGTTTTTGTTGCTTTTTTGATAATTGCGGAAATAACTTTTCTTTGTCTTTCCGTTCTCTTGAAGTCATTGTCAAGGTATCTGATACGGCAGTACCACAAAGCAACTTTGCCGTTCATCTTGTTCACACCCTTTTTGATATAGGGAATCTTAACATCTTCTCTCATATATTTTGCCTCGTTGGCAGTAACATCAATTTCAATTCCGCCAAGAAGGTCAACAATCTGTTCGAAACTCTGAAAGTCAACCATAACATAGTTGTCAACATCAATGCCGTAGTTATACTCTATGGTGTCAATGGTTGCCTGAGTGCCTCCGTTACTGAATGCAGCGTTGATTTTTGACTTTCTTTCAAGAACGGGGATATAAACATAACTGTCGCGAAGGAAAGAACTGAGTTTGATCTGACGGTGTTTAGTGTCAATTGAAAACAGAATCATAGTGTCTGAACGCTGACCTGCTACATCGCCTCTGGCATCACTGCCGATAAAAAGAATATTCTTGACAGATGAAGTTGAAACTGCAGAATCACCGAGATATCTGTTTTCAGTAACTTCTTCGTAATTGAGTCCGCCAAGCACAGAATATCCGTAACCGAAAACACCAAGCAGAGCAACAACAAACAGTGAAACCGCTGCAAGAATGATTTTCGTTTTAGCCGAAGACGATTTTTTCTTTGGCGGTACAATGGCTCTTTGGGGTTGATAGTTTTTCTGTGAAGCAGATGACGGTCGGGCTACAGGTCTTTGTGCAGGTCTTTGCGGCTGTGATGTGCCTACTCTCTGACCTGTGGGAGTGCGTGAGGGGGAAGACTGTGCAGGCCTTTGCTGTGAGGGAGTCACTCCGTGTCTTGCCTGAGATTCTGCATATCTTTGTGAAAGCGGTCTTCCGTGAGGTGTTCTGTCAAGTCCCTGAACTGTTCTCGGGGGCTCACGGTGTGTTGTTCTTTCGCTTATAGGCGTATAACCCGACGGCTTCTCGGAATAAGCATCTTCAAGAAGTTCGTCAAACTCTTCGGGAAGAAGTCCGGTGTTCTCTTTTTTCTTTCCTTCCGAAATAAAGGACTGGGCATTACCTTTGCCTTTTTTGAAGTCAAGAGAGAATTCTTCGTCAAAATAATCCGTTTCAAGAAAATCACCTGATGAATCTTTGGGAGAGTCGGGGCTTCGTCTCTTTTTATCTGAAAAATAAATATCGTCCATAAAAACCTCCGATGGGGGATAGATGTATCAATTATACAGAAACATTCTACCTCAAAACAGTTTTTTTCGCAATACTTTTTAATAAAGTTCAGAAAATAGTAAGCATTTGACATTTTAAAATAAAAATAGTAAAATAACATTCGAGTGAGTTGGGCAGTCGCGGACCTGAGCAATCAGGGATGAGGAAAGTCCGAGCTTCACACAGCAGGGTAACGGTTAACGCCCGCCGAGGGCGACCTTAGGGAAAGTGCAACAGAAATAACCCGCCGCAATTTGCGGTAAGGATGGAAAGGCGAGGTAAGAGCTCACCGGCACACAGGAGACTGTGTGGCCATGTAAACCCTACCCGAAGCAACACCGAC
>JAZOAX010000014.1:0-6512 GCA_045595685.1 Acutalibacteraceae bacterium | reverse complement strand
CTTCGGAGCAGAAGATACCCACATAAACGTCTCGGGATTTTCAGAAAGCAGATCAAACTGACTTGCTCTTTCAAAAATAAAAATTCGTCTGTCAATGTTATCAGGCAGCTCCTCCTTAACAACCTTTGCCAGAGGAAGTGACGGCACATATGGGTCCGCATGGGCAATTTCGATGTAACCTTTAAGGTCATCGTAAGTTATATTCTCTTTTTGAGCAAGAGGATTATTTGCACTCATTATAAGCGAGTAGGTAAACTCTGTCACCATCTCATAAGTCAGGCCCTTTTCTTCAAGCATAGACTTAAAATATTTATCGTAATTTTCTGCATATCTTATTATGCCAAGGTTATAATCGTGGTTAAGTATATTATTGATAGTACGCTGAGAGTTCGTTTCTTTATAAAAGATTTCTGCAGGTTCTTCTGTGAGAGTTTTTGAAAATTGAGCAAAAGCATCTGATATATAACAGGCTCTCGGCACAGAAATTGAAAACTTCTGTTTTTTGACTATACCATTTTTGTACATTGAATCTACCTGGTCAATCTGCTTCAAAATGTCTTTTGCATAACCTATAAAAGTTTCTCCATCAGGAGTAAGAAACATTCCCTTTGCAGTACGGTCGAAAATTGTTATACCCAGATCAGCTTCAAGTTCTTTAATTGAACGGCTTAAGTTTGGCTGTGCAATAAGCAGGGTTTCCGAAGCCTTGTTAAGTGACCCGACTCTTGCCACCTCAACAGCATATTTCATATGCAAAATATTCACATATATCACCACCCATGTACTTTCATAAGAGCATTATACACTTTTATTCACGGGGATTCAACATAAAACCAAAACATTTTTATATAGTTTATCTCGTTTGAATATTTCAATCTTTTTGCAAAGAATATTATTATGGTTGGGAATATCCACAGACGCTTTGTGCGCATTGCACGTTCATGTTGGGAAAATGCCTTCAAAATTTCGTGTGCTTTAGAATGTGACTTAAGAAAAAGAAATGTGTATAATTTAAGTAGTAAGAATAAAGAACACTGGTTAGGGAGTCTGATTGAAGTCGGCAAGTAACTGATTACCGTGACAACAAAATTCGGTTTTTTATAAGAAAAGAGCTAACAGATTTGAAAGTCTGTTAGCTCTTTTTATTTTTTAAAGTGTTATTCTGTTATGTTTTATCTTTTCTGCATTTCACGATTGCCTCGGTGATGTCAGTCAGGACAAGTTCGCCGTTCTGATTGTATGCTTCAATAGTGACTTCAACGATACCGTTTTTTTCGCTTCGCTTTGTAAGGTTGGTTACTGTTGCTTTGCCCGTCAGAATATCTTCTGCAAAAACAGGTTTCAGCCACTCAATTTTAGTTGACTTACCTGCAAGCAATTCTTCGCCGAAGATGTCAACATCAAGATATTTTGCCCACACGGCCATAAACGACATAACACCGGGAGCAATAAGCCTTCCGAAATGGGTGCTTTTTGCATATTCCTCGTCTGTGTGAAGAGGGATGTTATCATAATCCCTTGCAAAGTCAAGCATCTTTTCTTTTTCAATTACGGCAGGGGAAATATCAACTGCCATTCCGATTTTTATATCGTCAAAATACATTTTATCACCTTAATTTAAGATTGCACCTGTGGCACCGCCTGAAACGAGAGAAGCATATCTTTTGAGATAACCTGAAAGCTCTTTCTTCTTCGGCACAAAGTTTTTCATTCGTTCATTCAGCACGTCTTCAGGGACTTTCAGTTCAATAGTGTTTTCGGGAATGTTGATGCTGATTATATCTCCGTTTTCAATAACGCCGATAACACCGCCTGATGCAGCTTCGGGAGTAACGTGACCTACACAAGCACCTCTTGTGGCACCGCTGAAACGGCCGTCTGTGATGAGTGCTACACTCTCACCAAGCCCCATTCCCATAATAGCAGAAGTAGGATTGAGCATCTCACGCATACCGGGACCACCTTTGGGACCTTCATAACGGATAACAACAACATCACCCGCAACGATTTCGCCACCATTTATGGCTTTCTGTGCCTCTTCTTCGCTGTCAAAAACCTTTGCAGGTCCTTCGTGAACAAGCATTTTTTCACTGACGGCAGAGCGTTTGACAACACTTCCTTCAGGAGCAAGGTTACCTTTCAGAACTGCTATTCCGCCTGTTTCACTGTACGGATTTTCTATTGGACGGATAACATTATAATCAAGATTTTCTGATTTTTCAATATTTTCGCCTATAGTTTTTCCGCTGACTGTCATGCAATCAAGATTCAGAAGGTTTTTCTTTGAAAGCTCCTTCATTACTGCATAAACTCCGCCTGCTTCGTCAAGCTCTTCCATATAAGTTCTGCCTGCAGGCGCAAGGTGGCAGAGGTTGGGAGTTTTACGGCTTAATTCGTTTGCAAAATCAAGGTTAAGTTCAACACCGCATTCGTGGGCAATAGCAGGAAGATGGAGCATACTGTTTGTTGAACAACCAAGTGCCATGTCAACTGTAAGAGCATTCATAAGTGCTTCCTTTGTCATAATGTCACGGGGACAGATATTTTTCATTACTAAATCCATAACTGCCATACCTGCATGTTTTGCAAGCTCAAGCCTTGCAGAATAAACTGCCGGAATTGTACCGTTACCTTTAAGTCCCATACCAAGTGCTTCTGTAAGGCAGTTCATTGAGTTTGCCGTGTACATACCTGAACATGAGCCGCAGGTGGGGCATGTTTTTCTTTCATATTCATTAAGTTTTTCTTCATCAATTTTCCCTGCGGAGAAAGCACCTACAGCCTCGAACATACTTGAAAGGCTTGTCTTTCTGCCTTCAACCTTACCTGCAAGCATAGGACCGCCACTGACAAAAACAGTAGGGATATTCACTCTTGCTGCCGCCATAAGAAGACCGGGTACATTCTTGTCACAGTTAGGCACCATAACAAGTCCGTCAAAGCCGTGTGCAAGAGCCATTGCTTCTGTGGAATCTGCAATAAGGTCGCGGGTGACAAGGGAATATTTCATCCCCTTGTGTCCCATTGCAATTCCGTCACAAACTGCAATTGCAGGAAAAACAATAGGTGTACCGCCTGCCATTGCAACGCCTAATTTTACCGCATCGACGATTTTGTCGAGATTCATATGGCCGGGAACAATTTCGTTATATGAGCTGACAATACCGATAAGCGGTCGTGACTGTTCTTCTTCCGTTAAGCCCAAAGCGTGAAACAGACTGCGATGAGGTGCATTATGAACACCACAGACTACATTTTCTTTTGACATAGAAATTTCTCCTTATCAGTTGTTTACAAGCTTATCCTCGTCACTCCAGCTATAGAGACTGCGGACTTCTTCGCCTACCTTTTCAGATGGGTGCTCGCTTGCGATTTTACGCATTGCGTTAAAGTGTACCTGTGCTCCGCTTTCTGACATATCAAGCAAAAATTCTTTTGCAAATGTGCCGTCCTGAATGTCTTTCAGAATTTTTTTCATTGTTTTTTTAGTTTCTTCTGTGATGATTTTCGGACCTGTTACGTAGTCACCGTATTCTGCAGTATTAGAAACGGAATATCTCATTCCTGCAAAACCGCTCTGATAGATAAGGTCAACGATAAGCTTCATTTCGTGGATACATTCAAAGTAAGCGTTTCTCGGGTCATAGCCTGCTTCAACAAGAGTTTCATAACCTGCCTGCATAAGTGCTGAAACACCGCCACAGAGCACTGCGTGTTCACCGAAAAGGTCAGTTTCAGTTTCTGTACGGAAGGTAGTTTCAAGCACACCTGCTCTCGCACCGCCTATACCGAGTGCGTAAGCAAGGCCTAAATCCCACGCATCGCCCGTTGCATCCTGCTCAACCGCGATAAGACAAGGAACACCTTTGCCTGCCTGATATTCAGAGCGTACTGTGTGGCCGGGGCCTTTTGGTGCAATCATAATAACATTTACATCTTTCGGCGGTCTGATACAACCGTAATGGATGTTGAAGCCATGAGCAAAAGCGAGAGTTTTGCCTGCTGTAAGGTTAGGCTCAATGCTTTCCTTGTAAAGCTTTGCCTGCTTTTCGTCATTAATGAGTATCATAACGATGTCAGAAACCTTAACTGCCTCGGCACTTGTCATAACCTTTACGCCCTGACTTTCAGCCTTTGCCCAGCTTTTTGAGCCTTCATAAAGACCGACAACTACATCTACTCCGCTTTCTTTAAGGTTCAGAGCGTGAGCGTGACCCTGTGAGCCGTATCCGATTATTGCTACTGTTTTGCCTGAAAGTTTTTCTAAATTACAATCCTTTTCATAAAATATTCTTGCCATAATTATTACCTCTTTCTTTTTATAAATTTAAATTTTGTCGCAGCACTGAACTGCCTTTTTCTATAGTTGCCGTACCTGTACGGCAGATTTCAAGAATAGTGTAATCACGCATAAGCGAGATAAAATCATCCATTTTTCTGCTGTTACCTATAATGCGAAGCACCACAGAATCTTTAGTATAATCAATCGTTTCCGCCTTGAAAGCCTCGGCTGCAGCGTGAATTTCTTCACGTGAAAGCGGGTCGTTTTTCAGTTTAATCAGCATCAGCTCACAACTTAAAGAATTATCTGCAGTCAGTTCTTTCACAGAACAAACATCAGGCAATTTGTAAAGCTGATTAATTAGCTGTTGCTTTGCAATTTCCTCTCCGTCAAAAGTGAAAGTGATACGGGAAAATTTTTCCGATTCTGTTTCGCTTGCGGTGATGGAGCTTATGTTGAATTGCCGTCTGCGGAACATGCTTGTAAGACGATTCAGGACACCGAACTGATTACGCACAAGAACCGCTAATGTATATCTGTTCATAGTTCCACCTCAATTTTTGTAATAATATCATCCATGCTGCCTCCGGGTGGAAGCATGGGAAGAACAAATTCGTCCTTGTCAATTTTACAATCTATAATGTATGGTCCTTCTGCTTTAAAAGCACGGGCAAGCGATTCATCAAGCTCCTCCGGAGTGGTGACCGCTTCACCGTCTGCACCGAAGGCACGTGCTAAAGCGGAAAAATCGGTTTTGCGTTCTAAAACAGAATTGGAATAGTGCTTGTCATAAAACAGTGTCTGCCATTGACGGACCATACCCAACACACCGTTATTCATAATGATAACTACAACAGGAATGTTGTATCTGACTGCAGTTGCCATTTCGTTCAGATTCATGCCAAAACTGCCGTCTCCCGTGATAAGAACACTTCTCTCTCCCGTGCCGTAAGCTGCACCGATAGCTGCTCCAAAACCATAGCCCATTGTTCCCAAACCTCCGCTTGACGCAAAACGACGTGAGGTTTTGAAATTAAGACTTTGTGCTGCCCACATCTGATGCTGTCCGACATCGGTGCAAACTGCGGTATTTTTGCCCAGATGTTTATTTAGTGTCAGAATTGCTTTGCGGGGAGAAAGTCCTTCACGCTTGTCAAGATATTTTTCTTCCTCTTTTCTGAAAGCGTCAACCCTTGCCATCCATTCAGCCTTTTTGCCTTCATTCAGAAGCGGTAAAAGCTTCTGTAAGGTGAGTTTAATATCACCGCGAAGACCGCATACGGAGTTGACTGTTTTATTAAGTTCAGAACCGTCCGTGTCAATATGAACAATCTTTGCACCGGTGGCAAATTTTTCACGGTTGCCTGTAACACGGTCGTTAAAGCGGACACCGAGAGAGATAATCACATCCGCGTTGTGCATTGACATAGAAGATGCGTAGTGTCCGTGCATTCCCTGCATACCGAGAAATCTCGGATGGTCGGTAGGAATTGCGGAAATCCCCATCAATGAGCAGCCCATAGGAGCATCAATTCTTTCAGCAAGTTTCAGAACCTCTTCCTGTGCATCTGATGCGATTACACCGCCTCCAAAATAGATAAATGGTCTTTTTGCGGAGTTGATAATTTCTGCTGCTTCTTCAATACGTGTATCCTTTGCAGCAAAAGGTTTTTCCTTCTCAACGGGAGCTTGCTTTTCATATTCGCATTCTGCAATCTGAACATCCTTGGGTACATCAATCAGCACAGGACCGGGTCTGCCCGATTTTGCAAGCCTGAAGGCTTCACGTATTGTGTCGGCAAGGTCTTCTGAAGAATTCACGAAATAGTTATGCTTTGTAATCGGCAATGTGATACCGGTTATGTCAACCTCCTGAAAACTGTCTGTGCCTATCTGTGTTGTGGGAACATTTCCGCAGATTGCAACCATTGGAATTGAATCAAGGTAAGCCGTTGCAATGCCTGTTACAAGATTTGTAGCACCGGGACCTGATGTGGAAATCACAACTCCAACCTTGCCTGTTGTACGTGCGTATCCGTCTGCAGCGTGGGCAGCCCCTTGCTCGTGTGCTGTCAGTACGTGGTTGATTTCATTACGATATTTATAAAGGCTGTCATATACATTCAGGATTTGTCCTCCGGGATACCCGAAAACTGTATCGCAGCCTTGTTCAATTAAAGTTTTTACAAGTATATCTGCGCCTGAAAGGAGCATAATCCTCACTCCCTTT
>JAZOAX010000013.1:0-10403 GCA_045595685.1 Acutalibacteraceae bacterium | reverse complement strand
TCAAAACTTCTGGAAAAGCATTTCACTTTCGAAAACAGACTTAAAATTGAAAAATATTTCAAATAAAGATATATTTCAGAATTTTCCACTGTAAAACAGTGGGATTTTTCTATAAAAGGTTTAAGAATTGTATTTTATATGTTATAATATGGCATAATCTGTAAAATAAATCGGACAGGAGAAATAAAAATGAAAACAGATAAACTTTTTTCAAAGCCTTTATGTATAGGCGCACTTCTTTGTGCTTTTGTATACGGCCTTGCACTGCCGTTTTTCTGGGGAAATAATCCTGCATCGGAACTTGGAACACTTTCACTTCTTTGTGAAAACAGAAAAGTCTGGTTCTGGCTCTGGGGTGTGCTCACTTCAGGCGGTATACTGATAAACACACAGTATATGTATAATAAATTCAGAATGAAGAGCAGATTTCTCAATGTGCTTTGCGCTCTCGGCTTTCTCGGTATGTGCCTTGTTGCCCTGACCTTAGGTCACAGCATTGAGGACTGGAATCCGAAAAGAATTGCTCATTGGGTAGCAACGGGCTTTTTCATAGCCGCTACTGTGGCATCAATTGCACTGTTTTTTATCATCAACCGTAAGAAACACAGTAAGTTCAATATGCTTACTGTTATTACCTTCCTTATTTTAGGTACCTTTATTGTTATTTTTGCAACGGTTGGTAAAAGCGCACTTATGGAAATGATACCCCTTGCACTGATTGAAATTTTCCTTTTCGCAGTTAATTTCACACCGTGGATTAAGGATGAAACGGCAGTGACCGTTTCTTAAATGCAGAGGGCAGATTTGGGTCACACATACTGCAGGTGTTACCGGCAGTTTTTACGCAAACAAAAAAAGGTCGCTGAGTTCAAAACTCAGCGACCTTTTTTTATTGTATAATTCTTGCTATGTAATTGCCAACATCATCTTTTGTTTTGATGATTACTTTGTCTGTCAATTCATTATCTTCGTATATTTTCAGTATACAGCCGTCAAAAACTTTTCTGCAACTGACAGATAATCTTATTGCATTGTTACCTTTCATAAAGGTAATGTCATAGCCTTTAACAAAAGGGGCAAAATGAACATCTGTTATTCTGCTGCCCGATTCTGCCTCTTTTTTGATAAGCGAAATAAATTCTGATATCAAAAGGGTCTGATTGTAATACTTTTGTGAAACAGGAAGTTCAGCCATATTGTTAAATTTAACCTCTGTGCATTTTCATAATTTCTTCAATGGGACCTGAGAAATTCTTTGAAACATTGGGAAGTTCTTTTTCGCCCTTGATGAATGCACCGAAAAGCATACCCTTGTAGTCTGTTGACATCTGGAACTTGGAAATTACATTTGTGAGTTCCTTTTTCATATCGTTATTCTTGAGATATTCGCAGTTTTCAAGAATAACTTCTGCCTTAGCGCCTGCCTTTGCAGCAAAGATAACTTCAACAGTTTTGCCGCACTTTTTCACTTCGGCTTTCACTGCCTTGCCGTTAACTGTTACGGTTACATCGGCGCTCACAATGTCTTTGAACTTGAGGTTGTATGTTCTCTTTGCGGGAACAACGCTGATGTCACCGCCGAGTTTTTCAATAAGGAATGTTACCTTGTCGCCGCTTTCATTAACGGTGAAGTCTGTTTTGAGGTAAGCACCCTGCTGATATGAGAGGGTTTCACCGTCATCTTCATAAAGGGTGAAGGTGTTGTTGCCTCTGTAAATAAGAACTTCAAGTTCTTCGGGGTTGGTCCAGTCGTTTGTTCTGTCGTTTTTGCTAAAGGGGATAATTGCACCCTCTTTTGCAAGTACGGGGATACAGTCAATATCACGGAACATCTTCACAAAGCCGTTGCCGCTGTAGATTCTGCCTGTGAAAATGTCGGTGTATCTGCCTTCGGGAATCCATACATTAACGCCTGCAAGGTTGGTATCGTCGCAGGTGTGTTCGGTGATGGGCGCAACAATGAGTTCTGTGCCGAAGAAGAACTGGTTTTTGCACTTGTATGCGCTTTCATCTTCGGGGTATGCGTAGTACATAGGCTCACAGATTGCTCTGCAGTCGGTATGTGTACGGTAGTTCATTGTGTAAATGTAAGGCAGGAGTTTGTGTCTCAGACGAAGTGCATCTGTTGCAATTCTCTGAACGGGGCCGCTGTAGTTCCAGGGCTCCTTGCCTGCAAATTCATTGTTTGTGGAGTGAAGTCTCATAACGGGGCTGAACACACCGAGCTGTACCCAACGAAGATACAGTTCATCGTCCTTTTTACCCATACAGTGACCGCCGATATCGTGGCTCCACCAGGGATAAGCCACATTGGATGCGGTTGCGGTGAATCCGGGCTGGAAGTCAAGGCTGTTCCAGGTCTGGGTTGTGTCACCACTGAAGCCTAAGGGATAACGCTGGCTACCTGCTCCGCAGAAACGGGAGAGGATAAGAGGACGGTGGTTGTCCTTTGCGTTGTCAAGGAAGTGGTAGTGGTTAAGCGCCCACAGAGGATCAAGTCCGGGAACTGCGGTTTTTGTGCCCTGCTGCCAATCAATCCACCAGAAGTCAATACCCATTTTTTCAAAGGGATGATGAAGAATATCAAAATAGTTTTCGGTGAATTTCTTGTCTGTTATGTCAAACTTAACGGGCTTTTTCTGTGAACTGTCCTGACCCATTGCCTTGCACATATCTTCATACTGGTCTTCGAACCAGCGCACACCCATTGAAGGATGGATATTGAAGGTAACGTGGTAGTTATCGTCTTTAAGTTTTTTAAGGAATCCTGCAGGGTCGGGGAAAAGGTCTGTGTTGAAACTGTAACCTGTCCAGCCTGTTGACCATACATCGTAAACATATTCCATAAAATTTCGGTGCGGAAGAACCTTGTGGCTCTTTTTGCCGAATTTTTCTTTGATGTTAACCCAGTGCCAGTCCATATCAACGGTGGCAACGGTAATGGGAATTTCTTCTTCCTTGAATCTGTCCATAAGGTCAAGGTATTCTTCCTGAGTGTATGCTTTGTAACGGCTCCACCAGTTTGAAAGGGCATATCTGGGAATAAGGGGAACTTTACCTGTAAGTTTGTAAAGGTCTGTTGTGGCACCGATATAGTCATAGCCATAGGCAAAGAAGTATTCGTCGGTTTCTTTTTCCGCTCTGGGAAGAATTGTGCCGTCTTCTTTCATGAGGAGGGTATCACTGTCGTCAAGAATTGCAACGCCGCCCTTTGAGCAGACACCGTCGGTGAGAGTGATTATACCTGCAGTGATGTCAAGGGTACGGCAGGTACCTTTGAGATTGCCTGACTTGTAGTCGGTTACTGTTCTGCCGTCACGCAGTTTGATGCGCAGCATTTTTTTGTCTTTGAGTGAATAAAGAAAGTTTACCTTGGTTGTTTTGATTTCAACAGTGCCGTTTTCTTCTTTAACTTCAAAACGGGGTCTGTCAAAATCACGGAACCATACACTCTGTGTGGGTTCGTCACAGAAAACAGAGTTTTTGCTGTTTTCCACTCTGAGAAGGCAGGGGGTAAGAACGGTGAATCTTACATTGCCTTTCACAACTGTGTGGCTTTCGGCAGCCACGGGTGAACATTCGATTTTAAATCTTTTTGCAAAACTGTCCATAGTGTTCTCCTTTATTATTGTTTTTAATTAACATTTTCAACCGTACCGGGTTTATCAACACAGAACTTATACTTTTTGCCGTAATCCATACCGCCGCAAAGAAGCATTGATTTTTCATTTCAGTTGTAAACGGCACTCCGGAGGGTGATAACCTGAATTTTTTATTCATTTTATCTTCTTCCTTATGTTACACAAATGCTCAGTTAATACATATTGTCTTATATTATATCATAGCATTCAGCGTTTAACAAGTAAAGAGAAATTATTTTTTGCTAACATCTTGAAATTAACGTCTTAAAGCATTACAATATAAGTGAACATTATTTGTTAAAAGGAGAAATGATTATGGAAACACCGCGCACCTATGTTCCTTTTTGGGACTGGAAAGAAAAATCAAAGCAAACGGAATACACCGAACCCACAGCATTGCTTTCACCTGACGGAAAACTCCGTGCGAAAGGTTGGGCAAGGCACAATGTTTTCGACTATAACAGAGATTATGTTAAAAAAGGCAGCCCTATGAGCAAAAAAGAGTGGGACTTCTATCAGGTTTCTGACGGAAACTATATGGTACAGCTCAGTTTTGCAAATATCGGTATCGGCGGTTATGTTGCCGGTAAACTTATCGACCTCAAGGCAGGTAAGGTTATAGCAGACGCAACACAACTTTTCCTTGGCGGCAAAAAACATCTTCCTCCTCCCAAGGGCGATGTTCCCAACCGTTACAAAGACAAAATCGGCAAAGCAGAGTTTGATTTTGACACCAAAGAAACTTCAAGAACACTCTGGTTCAGAATGCCTCTTAAAGGAAAGACGGTTGAATGCAAGTTCGATATGGATATTATGCCGGGACTTGAAAACATCACAACAGTTCTTCCTTTCAATGAAGGCCCCCACTATTACTTTATGACAACAAAACAGAACTGTATGCCCTGCGAAGGTTACTACAAAATCGGTGACGAAACCTATAAATTTTCAAAGGATACCGCCTTTGCATATCTTGACTGGGGCAGAGTAAACACTCCTCACAATATGGTATGGTACTGGGGTAACGGTTCACAGTACATAACCGATGAAAAGGGTGAAAAGCATCTTTTCGGTTTTGAAATCACCTGGGCAATCGGCGACGAAAGCAACGCAACGGAAACCTGCCTTTTCTATGACGGCAAGGCACATAAATTCGGTGCAGTTGATGTTGAAACTTTCCCCAAGCCCGATAAGTTTATGGACGAATGGAAGTTCATTTCCGAAGACGGCAGATTCAATCTTACAATGAAGCCTACCTTCGACCACCATTCAGATATGAATCTCGGTGTTGCAAGAATGCACACCCATCAGGTGCACGGCATCTGGAGCGGTGATGTTACCCTTGATGACGGCACAAAACTCGAAATCAAGGATATGTTTGCTTTCTGCGAATATGTTGAAAATAAATGGTAAAAAAAGCGCCCTGCTCAGCAGGGCGTTTTTTAGGGTATAGGATTCAGGGGTTAAGGATTAGTGGCGGTCGACATTTATATCGACCGCCATCTTTTATTATACATTAACTTCTTGCTTTTCGGTTTCCGTTATCTCCTCAACTGTCACCGTCAGAGTCTTCTCCCTTTTTTCTTTTCTCACAAGGTATGTAAGAAGGGCGATTGAGGCAGGTATTGCACCCACAACGGCACAGAGCATATCAACGCTTGTGTCAAACACTGCCCATTGGTTTTCGTTCTGTGCACCGAGACCGAAAATAGCCTGAAACCAGGCATCTCTTTCGGGGCTGATGTTGTAAGCCTGATTTGCTGAGTCTACCCAATAGTAGTCCACGAAAAATTCGAAAACCTCCCATATTGCAATTGCCATATAAGAAAAGCCGACTGCCGTAAAGGTACGGAAAAGGGGAGAGATTCTGTCGCCTTCACGGATAAAAACAGTGATGAATTCATTGCCCACAAAAACAATGAATCCGCCTGCGAGCAAATGAAGAACCTTATCCCAGGATGGAATTTCGTGGTTCCATCTCAGACCCTGGGCAAGAAATGAGCCGAAGAAAATCATAATATTCAGCCAGGTCTGTGCTCTGTAGGAAAGCCTTTTTGTAATTTTTATGGGCGCAAACAAAGTTCTGATAATGGGAAAAAGGAATGTGGCAATGAGATTGATTGTTAAAAGAAGCACATTGCCGTCTGTGGGGTTGGTTTTAATAAGATAAATGAGTGCACCTGTCTGCAGAATTCTGAGCACCCACCAGAATATGTATTCGGGAAGAGTGACGGAGTTTTTCAGGGCAGATATTTCATTTTTAATAAAAGTTTTTATTCCAGTCATAATAAATACCACCGTCTGAAGTGTTGTTAATATGATAGTAGCACAAAAGCATTGATAAATAAAGTAAAATAAGAAATTTGTAACAATTTCTTAAGTAATAGGAAAAACAGTAACTTTGGCACGACTTTTTCTTATTTGACAGAAAAAGCAGTTTTTGCTATAATTGAAAAAAACAAAAGGAGAATTACAATGAAAAAAATATTTGTACCCGTTGCCATCGTTGTGCTTATTCTTATGATTGTCGCCATCGTTCTTGCAAAAACTTCCCCCACAGATCCCGGCTATCATGTGCACGAAGACGGTGAAACTCATTACTATGAAACAACATATCATGTGCACGATGACGGTGAGACCCACTACGACGAGCACTGATAATTATATGCACAAAAAAACAGAAACAGACTTTGTTCGCACGGACTAAGTCTGTTTTTTTTGATTGAAAGGATAAGATTTAAATGTCCTGCAAATCCGCTTCGGGAATATCCTTTTGCAGATTGTCTCTTGCAAGGTCTGTATCAATGGCAGGGTAAGCCTCTGATATGGGCCTTTCTCTTTTTGCAGCAGCCTTTACTTCGGGAACGAAGGCTTCGTTCTTCTTTTTCTTTTCGGGCGTTTCGTCGGGTCGTTTCATTCCTTTTTTTGCCATAGTTATCACCTCTTAAAAATGTTAACCGTTTTCACGGTTTAATGTTTCTGTTTGCAGGGTTTTCGAGTATTTTTCCGTCTTCGGTAAACCTCGAGCCGTGGCAGGGACAGTCCCAACTGTGTTCGGCGCTGTTCCATTTTAATGCACAACCCAGGTGGGAGCAACGTTTTGTTGTTGGCGTAAGCAGATTTATAAGGGACTTGGCACCGTTCAGGAAAAGTTGCGGTTTTATCATACTGCGTGACGGATTGTAAAGTTCTTTATAGGGACTGTCTTTTCCCGTCACCATATCTGAAAGCATCATGGCAGACACCATTGCTCCCGTCATACCCCATTTGTTGAATCCCGTTGCAACAAAAAGGTCAGGTGTGTTCTGTGAATACTGCCCGATGTAGGGCATGCTGTCAAGGCTCATACAGTCCTGCGCCGCCCAGAAATATTTTTCTTTTGCTTCGGGAAAGTGTACCGCGGCAAAATTGCGGAGTTCTTCCCAATTGCCTCCTTTTTGGCCGGTTTGGTGGTCACCGCCACCGATGAGAAGCAGATTTTTATGGTTGCGGAAGGACATACCTTTGTCATTTTCGTCAACATACATTCCATTCACATCTTTGCCGTTTTCAAGGGCAATAACATAAGAACGGTGCTGATACAGTTTCATAAAATACATTCCGTGTCTGTCGATAAAGGGAAAATGAGTGGCAACAATAATTTTTTCTGCGGTGATTTTTCCATTGTCGGTGAAAGCAACATTACCTTTCACTTCACGCACAAAGGTATTTTCATAAATGTTCAGGGTTTCTGCAATTTCCGATAAAAACTTAAGGGGATGAAACTGCGCCTGATTTGCGAACTTAACTGCACCGACGGCATTTACGGGTATGGGCAGCTTTTCCGTAAATTCTGCCTTATAGCCTATTTTACTGAGGGCTGTGATTTCATCTTCAAGTTTTTTTCTGTCAGAAAGGGAATATACAAAGTTGTCCTTCACTTCAAAATTGCAGTTTATGTTTTTGCACAGAAGTGCATATTTTTCAAGGGCCTCTTTGTTTGAGTGAAGATACATCTGTGCCTTTTCAGTTCCCATACTGCGCAGAATTCTGTCATAGATAAGTCCGTGCTGAAAGGTGATTTTTGCCGTTGTGTTGCCTGAAGTCAGGTGGCAGAGTCTGCTTTTTTCTGCAAGCACATAATCAATGCCTTTCTGATGCAAAAAATATGCAGTGAGTATGCCTGCAATACCGCCGCCGATTATGAGCACATCGGTTTTTCTGTCACCGTCAGGTGCGGGGAATGAGGGCATATCCGATGTCATTTTCCAAAGGGATTTCATAAAACCATCTCCTTTTGAGTAGTTTTGGCTTTTAATGTGAAAAAATACAAAAACAGAAAAATTTAAAAAGGGTATTGACAAAACTTGTCTAATGCATTAGACTAAAGATGTAGTCTAACGGATTAGACAAAAAGGAGATGATAAAGTGTCAACACCTAAAATTTTTGAAAGTGAATACCGCTTCTGCCTTATTCTTTGGGAAAAGGAGCCTGTTTCAAGCAGTGACCTTGCAAAACTCTGCAAAGAAAAACTCGGCTGGTCCCGTACAACAACCTACACAGTAATTAAAAGGCTTTGTGAAAGGGGAGTTCTGCAGAACGAAAATTCAGTTGTAACATCCCTTGTTTCAAAAGACGAGGCTCAGAAAGCCGAAATTGACGAACTTGTAGAAAAGAAATTTGAAGGCTCACTTCCCGCTTTTATTGCCGCATTCACAAAGCATAAAGATTTAAGCGAAAAGGATATTGAAGAAATCCGCCGCTTAATTGATAAATAACAAAGGGGGGAGAGAATATGGAACAGATGTTAACAGATTTATTTCTGATTTTGCTCAATATGAGCATAAGTGCAGGCTGGCTGATTCTTGCCACAGTTGTGCTGAGATTTGTTTTCAGAAAAGCGCCAAGATGGATACACTGTTTTTTGTGGGGCGTTGCAGGGCTCAGACTTATTTTGCCTTTTTCCGTTGAAAGCATATTCAGCCTTGTGCCCTCAAAAGAAACGGTACCGCCCGAGATAATCTATGAAGCCTCACCTCAGATTCACAGCGGTATTCCCGCCCTCAACAGTGTGGTTAATCCCATAATAGAAAGCACCTTTGCTCCCGACCCTGCAAGCAGTGCAAATCCCTTGCAGATAATTATTATCGTTGCTTCTTATCTGTGGGCAGTGGGTATGGCTGCACTCATTATATATATGCTCATAAGTTATTTTGCGCTGAGATATAAAATGAGTACGGCAACAAAAATGCAGGATAACATCTTTGAAAGTGAAAAAGTCGGCTCACCCTTCGTGCTCGGTATTTTCAGACCGAAAATTTACCTTCCCTACGGTATTAGTGACAGTGACAGAGAATATGTTATTGCCCACGAAAAAGCCCATGTCCGACGAAAAGACCACCTGATAAAACCTTTGGCTTATCTGGTTTTGTGCGTGTATTGGTTTAACCCTCTTGTGTGGCTTGCCTATATGCTTCTTTGCCGTGACATTGAAATGGCGTGTGACGAAAAGGTAATAAGGGAAATGAAAGAAGACTGCAGAAAAGACTATTCCGAAGCCCTTCTTTCCTGCAGTGTGAACAGACGGAAAATTGCCGCCTGTCCCCTTGCCTTCGGTGAGGTGGGTGTGAAAGAAAGAATAAAAGGTGTTATGAATTATAAAAAGCCTGCCTTGTGGCTGATTATCGTGGCGGCAGTGAGTTGTGTTGTAACGGCAATGTGTTTTCTTACCGATCCCGTTGGAGATGTTCAGCTTTTCGGTGCAGTTTATGACAAGGGTACGGCTGTTTATACTCATATGGACGCTTCATACCTCAGTTCTGTTGAATATTATGAAATCAGTGAAAAAGGTGATTTGTGGCAGATAAAAGATAACGGAGAACTGTCACTGTCCGGTGTTCTTGTTGAGTCAGATATGACAAAAAGCGAGTTTTACGGTTATATTCCCGAAGAAAAGCAGAAAGATGTGAAAACCGGCAGAATTAAAAAGGCTTATGAACTGAATAATGACGAAGCACAAAAAGACGCAACAACTCTTTTCTTTGTTACCGATGACGGAAAGATTTATCAGGCAACGGTTATAAAAACGGGGTCTGAGGAAGTTCTGTTTGCTCTGCTCTTACACGAGAAAACAGAAAATGAATCCTTTGTGGGAATTTCGGATTATTCCGCTGTTATTGACACTGTAACCGCCGATATTGATTCTGACGGCAAAAAAGAAAACTGCGTTCTCACCTACGGCCCCACCTCGGGACTTTATACCATTGTTTTCACTGCAACAGAGGTGGGCAGTGACAAGCCGGAGTATATCAACACCTTTAATATGACCCACAGCGGCAGTACCCGCTTTTTTGAAAACACAGACGGCAAGGTGCAGATACAATGCGAAAACAGTGTTTATCAGAACGGTGAAAGTGTAAAAACGAAAGATATTTTTCTTGACATAAAAATTGAAGACAGTAACATTGCCCTTTATAACGGTGACGAAAAGGTTGCCTACTGGGGTGAACAGGGCATAACACCAAGTGAATTTTTCAAAAAACTCACAGCCCTTGAAAATTCAGTGGGTGAAGCGGTTATAAGAGAAAACTATAACGAGGATCAGACAAGTTCACCTTTTGAAAGTCACGAAATTCTTTGGAGTATAAAAGACGACGAAAAAAAGACGCTGACAGTTTATGCGTTCACGCATTATGAAGACTATTCTTTTTTTGATGGTGAATTAATGAGTGAGAGATCATCTGCAACGCCGATTGAAATTGTTTTTGATATTTCAAAGGATGGAG
>JAZOAX010000012.1:0-6538 GCA_045595685.1 Acutalibacteraceae bacterium | reverse complement strand
TGTGAGCTGCAATTTTCGGATAACCTGTTGTGCCTGATGTAAAGAACATCAGCATAAGGTCATCTCCGCCGGGAGCATTCTCACCTCGCTCGTAGTGAGTGCTGTAGAGCACTCTCTCTTCGTCGAAGTTTCTCCAGCCTTCTCTTTCACCGTTTACAATAATCTTGTATTCAAGACCGTCATAATTTTCACTTGCAAGATCAACCTGATGTGCTGTTTCACCGTCGGAAGTGCAAAGAATAGCCTTTACGCCTGCCGCCTTGAAACGATACTCAAAATCATGAACAACAAGCTGATTGGTTGCAGGAATAATAACGGCACCGAGTTTATGAAGAGCAAGTGCGGTTATCCAGAACTGATAGTGACGCTTTAAAACAAGCATTACTCTGTCACCTTTGGTGATACCAAGGCTCTTGAAGTAGTTTGCTGCACGGGCAGACTCTTTCTTCATATCTTTAAATGTAAAGCGTCTTTCAGTTTTATCGTTTGAAATGTGAAGCATTGCAAGTTTATCAGGATACTTGTCTGCAATAGCATCAACAACATCAAATGCAAAGTTGAATTTGTCTTCATCTTTAAAACTGATATCGCGAAGAACTCCGTTTTCATCCTCGGTTGTTTCAATGAACTTTTCAACAACAAGGTCGTGCTTGGTTTTTGATGCAGTGTAAGTTTCGTTAGCAACATTCTGTTCAGTTGCTTCTTCACCCGCAATAACAACTGCAAGGAAAGTACAGTCGGCTCCGTCAACGGCAATCATACCGTGAGGTGTTGAACTTCTGTAATAAATGCTGTCCCCTGCTTCAAGAATTTCGGTGTGCTGACCGACACGGACTTTAAGTTTACCCGAAAGAACATAGTCAAATTCCTGTCCGCTGTGGGTTGTTGTAGCAATTTCTCTGTTCTGGAGTTCTTCCTTATAATCATATTTTGCAAGGTAAGGCTCAGCAAGTTTGTTTCTGAAAAGAAGTGCAAGATGGTCAATTTCAATACCGTCATCTTCGTCTTTTGAAATTATCTTTCCCTGATTTTTTCTTGTAACGGTATATGAAGAAAGATTACTGCTTCTGCCTTCAAGAAGGTCAGTTTTGCCTATACCGAACACTTTTGCGCACTTATGAATAAAAGAGAATGGCAAATCATCAGCACCGGACTCAAATGAAATGTATTCTTCTGTACTGAGGTCTACTTTCTGTGCCATTTCTTCAATAGAAAATCCGGCAATTTCGCGCATCTCCTTAATTCGGAACGCCACTTCTTTCAGTTCATTGTCAATCCTGTTCATTTCCATTGGATTTTGCCTCCTGTCTTTCTTTTGTTGTTAAAAAAATAAACCCGTCTCAAAGATTTTTCTTTGAGACGAGTAAAAATCAAAAATAATACCCGCGGTACCACTCAAATTGCAGATTTCTCTGCCACCTCAGGCTCATACAAGCCTTATGCATTAACGCAGCAATCACGAAAGGAATCTACTAATCAAAAATGATGTTCGGACCTTCGGCTCGGAAGTGATAGGAATACGAAACTTAATTTTATCGGCATCACAGCACCGCCGACTTTCTGAGAAAACTCGGTTCCATCCGTCTTCGTCATAGCTTTCACTATTTAATTTGAAAGTATTTTAGCACTTTAAGAAATTAAAGTCAATATGTTTTTCAGAAATTTTTTATAATTTTTCAATTGAAAAAAGTTTAAGAGCATTTTTATATAAAATATTCTCTTTTTCTGCCACAGTGAGATTCATCATATTGAATTTTTCAAATTCATCTTCTTTTTTTAGTATTAAGGTGCTCCGAAATTCGAAGCACCTGTTAAATTATGCAGTTTCAACGGAATTTGCTTTCTGAAGTCCGTATTTTTCAACAGCATCTTCACGCATTTTATATTTAAGAATTTTACCTGCTGCATTCATCGGGAAAGCCTCAACAAAATCAACATATCTGGGAACCTTATGCTTTGCCATATGGTCTCTTACATACTGTTTCATTTCAGCTTCAGTCATTGTTTCGCCATCTTTGAGAATGATACAGGCGGCAATTTCTTCACCGTACTGCTCATCGGGCACACCGATAACCTGAACATCGCTTACTTTCGGATGTGTATAGATAAACTCTTCAATTTCCTTGGGATAAATGTTTTCACCGCCGCGGATAATCATATCCTTGAGTCTGCCTGTAATCTTATAGTTTCCGTCTTCAGTTTTGCAGGCAAGGTCACCGGTATGAAGCCAACCGTCTTTATCGATTGCAGATGATGTAGCCTTGGGCATCTTATAATAGCCCTTCATAATGTTATATCCTCTTGCAACAAATTCACCAATCTGTCCGACAGGAAGTTCTTCACCTGTTTCAGGGTCAACAATCTTACACTCAATTTCAGGAAGTGCTCTGCCGACAGTGCTTACACGCACTTCAAGTGAATCGTCAGTTGAACTCATTGTGCAACCCGGTGATGCTTCAGTCTGACCGTAAACAATTGTAATTTCTTTCATATTCATCTTGCCTACAACGTCTTTCATTGTAGCAATTGGACAAGGTGAACCTGCCATAATGCCCGTTCTCATATGTGAGAAATCTGTCTTTTCAAAATCAGGATGTTCAAGCATTGCAATAAACATCGTGGGAACACCGTGGAATGCGGTAATTTTTTCCTGATTAATGCAGGCAAGAGACGGCTTCGGCGTGAAATACGGCAACGGATACAATGTTACACCGTGAGTCATTGAAGCGGTCATAGCTAGCACCATACCGAAACAGTGGAACATAGGCACCTGAATCATCATTCTGTCAGCAGTTGAAAGATCCATTCTGTCGCCGATACATTTACCATTGTTAACAACATTATAATGTGTAAGCATAACACCTTTTGGGAAGCCTGTTGTACCTGATGTATACTGCATATTGCATACATCGTTAGGGTTAACATTCGCTGCAATTCTGTATACTTCTTCAACGGGTACATTTTCTGCTCTTTCAATTGCTTCTTCCCATGTGAGACAACCCTTCTTTTTGAAGCCGACAGTAATAACATTTCTCAGGAAAGGAAGTCTGCGGCAGTGAAGAGGATTACCCGGCTTGGTATTTTCAAGTTCGGGGCAAAGCTCACTGATAATATTTGAATAATGGGAATCACGGTATTCTTCAATAAGAATAAGAGTATGTGTATCTGACTGCTTGAGCAGATATTCGATTTCGTGGATTTTATATGCAGTGTTAACAGTTACAAGAACTGCGCCGATTTTTGTTGCTGCCCAGAAAGCAATATACCACTGAGGAATATTTGTTGCCCACACAGCAACATGGCTTCCGGGTTTTACGCCAAGAGCAAGGAATGCTCTGCAGCACTCGTCAACATCGTCGCGGAATTCAGCATATGTTCTGGTGTAATCAAGAGTTGTATATTTGAAAGCATACTGGTCAGGGAATTCTTCAACCATTTTGTCAAGCACCTGTGAGAAAGTCTTTTCAATAAGTGTTTCTTTCTTCCACACATAGTTACCTGTACCCCTGTTATTCTGATAAAGGTGGCTCTTTTTTCTTGAAGGGGCCTGGAATTTCTGCATATACTGAACAAAGTGTGCAAAAATTACATCTATTTCAGTGAGTTCAGGCATCCAGTCGGGATTCCATTCGAGTGAAATAAAACCACTGTAGTTTACAGAAGAAAGTGCATTTACAACAATATCAACAGGAACTTCACCTTCACCGATGAGGCAATATTCACGTTCACCGTCAATAACAGCAGAATCCTTAAGGTGAACGTGCTGAATGTATGCGCCAAGGTTTGTGATAGTGGTTTCGGTATCTTCTTTCTGTTCGCAGAAAGTGTGATAAACATCCCACAGTGCTGCAAGTGAATCTGAAGCAAATTCCATTAGCACATCACGAAGAGCGGCAGTGTCAGCAAACATACCGCAAGTTTCGATAAGAACTGTTACACCTTTTTCACCTGCATAGTCAACAACTTCAGAAAGACAGGATATAACATTATCCCTCGGATTTTCTGTTGAGCCTGAAGCATAAACTCTGACATAAGGAACACGTATACCTGAGGCAAAATCAATACATTTTGTGATATATTCTGCATTTTCTTTAATGTCAGCAGATGAAATGTCAACACTGATATCAACACAAGGTACTGTTATACCAGCATCGTTGAGTTTGCGCATTGTAGCAGCAGAATTATATTTATGGAAAGGACCGTCTTTTTCCATAAGTTCTGAGCCTAAAACATTATGAAGTTCTATACCCTTAAAGCCGATTTCTTCTGCAAGAGAAGAAAAATCCTGCCAGGAATAATCCTTCCAACCGTTAATTGAAAAAGAAAGATTAAGCATATTTTAAGCCTCCTCGTAAACGATTTTATTGATTGCGTTAAGATACGCTCTGATGCTGGCACCGATAATATCGGTCGAAATACCTTTACCTGAATAAAGTTTACCGTTGTTACGCAGTTTTACAAGAGCGGAGCCCATTGCTTCCTGCCCTTCTGTTACAGCCTGAATCTGGAAATCGTCAAGTTCATATCTGTGACCGACAATCTGTTCAATGGCAAGGAATGCAGCATCAATAGGACCGTCACCGCCTGCAAGACCGCTGATTTTTTCTCCGTTTTTGTTCATAGTTATATTAGCAGTTGCAGCAATTACATTACCGCTGTTGATAACATAAGATTCAAGTTGATAAGTTGCAGGAACCTGAAGTGCGGCAGAAGCGATAATTGCATCAAGTTCTTTTGCGCCAACGGGCTTTTTGCGGCTGATACGTTTGAATTCATCATAAACCTTTGACATATCATCCTGAGAAAGATCATAACCGAGCACCTTTACGGCTTTTGTAACCTCAGTTATATCGTCGTGCTCGTTGAGAGTGAAGTCGCTACCAACTGAGCCGAAGCCGAAATCATAGGGTGAATTCTTATTTCTCTTTGCATTTGCTATCCAATCAATCTGCTTTGCAATTCTGTGGAACTCGGTCATTTTGACTGTTGTTTCAAGTGCGAATTCATCTGAATGCACTTTTATTGCCTGACAAACGGGTTCCAATAAAGCAGCTTCATTACCTGAAATTGATGAAACTTTAATTTCTCTTACACCGGATTTGATTGCGGAAACACAAAGTGCAACAGACATACTCATTTCATTACTGCACTGAATACCGACTGAAACATTTTCAAGTGATGGTACATTTGCATAAACATCGTCAATAAATGTTGAAATTTCGTCAGCAAGCATTGTTCCGGCAGTGTCACAGAGTGTTACGCAAGTTGCACCTGCTTCAACGGCAGCGGAAACTGCACTGTAAAGGAAATCACATTCACTTCTTGTTGCATCGTCTGCAATAAATTCAACATCAGCACACAATTCTTTTGCTTTAGACACAAGTTCTTTTATCATCTGAAGCACCATGGGAGGTTTTTTCTTACAGATATATTCCATCTGAACAGTTGAAGTGGGAACTTCAATCTGAATTCTGGCTTTTGCGGCGTCTTTGAGCGCTTCGGCAATTTTTTCAACATCAGGTTCAGCAAGATTTACTGGAACAGCAATAATGCTTGATTTAACACATGATGCAATAGATTTTATAAGAAGAATATCTGTTTTTTCTTTCACAATCTGAGGAAGTTCGATAACAGAAACATTTACCTTATCAAGTAGTTTTGCAATTTCAATTTTTTCTCTGAAACTAAGTGTGTAATCACCTGATTTTACAGCCTGTTTCAAGGTAATGTCAGCAATTGATAATTTTTCCATTTTAAAAACTCCTTTTATAAAAGATAATCAGTAATGCGCCAATAAAAAAGTCCTTGAAATTACAATAGTAACTTCAAGGACGAATTAAATCCGTGGTACCACCTTGTTTACCGTATTAACGGTCACTCTGATCAAAACTCTGACAAGTTTTTAGCCATGATAACGGGGCATCCGTGATCACCTACACAGCCGAAGCCTTCAGCAATCCTGCTCGGAAATGAGACTGAATAATCATTATGTATCGGTTCTCACCAACCACCGACTCTCTGAAAGCATTTACATGAAAACTCATAATTTCGTCAACGCATTTATTATATTGGAAAGGATTTTATCATAAAAATTCTGAAATGTCAACACTTTCGTGCTTTAAATTTTAAAAAATTATTTCGTGCCGAAAATTCTGTCGCCTGCATCTCCGAGACCGGGAACAATATAACCTTTTTCGTTGAGTTTTTCGTCAAGTGCTGCGCAGTAAACGTGAACATCGGGATGAGCCTTTGTGAAAGCCTCAACACCTTCGGGTGCTGCAATTATGCACATAAAACGGATTGATCTGGGACCTCTGAGTTTAATCTGAGAAACAGCACCAATACCTGAGCCGCCTGTTGCGAGCATCGGGTCAACTACGAATACATCTCTTTCGCCGATATCCTTGGGTAATTTGCAGTAATACTCAACAGGCTGAAGGGTTTCTTCATCTCTGTAGAGGCCTATATGACCGATTCTGCATGAAGGAACAAGGCTTGTAATGCCGTCCACCATACCGAGACCGGCACGGAGAATAGG
>JAZOAX010000011.1:0-7421 GCA_045595685.1 Acutalibacteraceae bacterium | reverse complement strand
CTTGGTTTGACAGTGTGGAAAGTATGCTTTCACACGCACTTTTCTCCATTCCTGCAGTTAAAGGTGTTGAATTCGGAAAGGGATTTTCCTTTGCGGAAATGCTCGGCAGTGAAGCAAATGACCCCTTCAGAATTAAAGACGGAAAGGTGACAACCGAAACCAACAATAACGGCGGTATAAACGGCGGCATTACCAACGGTATGCCCATTGTTTTCAGTGTTGCCGTAAAACCCACACCTTCAATTTATAAAAATCAGAACACAGTCAATATGAACACAAAAGAAGATGCAGTTCTTCAGATTAAAGGCAGACACGACCCTGCAATTTTCCACAGAGCAAGAGTTGTTGCGGATTCCGTAACTGCACTCGTACTTTGTGATCTTCTCACTGCAAAATTCGGAACAGACTATCTCGGGAAGTGATAAAATGAAATACGGTCTTATCGGCGAAAAATTAGGCCACAGTTTTTCAAAGCCTATCCACGAAAAAATTGCCGATTACACTTATGGAATAAAAGAAATTGCAAGGCAGAATCTTCATAAGTTTATGACAGATAAAGAGTTCTGCGGCATAAATGTCACAATTCCCTATAAAAGCGAGGTTATAAAATACCTTGATTATATTGATCCCGTTGCAGAAAAAATCGGTGCAGTGAACACCGTTATTAATAAAGACGGAAAACTGTACGGGTATAATACGGATTTTATGGGACTCAGAATGCTTATTGAAAAAAGCGGATTTTGTTATAAAAACAAAAAAGTGCTAATACTCGGCACAGGCGGAACATCAAAAACCGCCAATGCAGTTGCCGAAACACTCGGCGCAGGCGAGATTATCACTGTCGGAAGAAATCAGGCTGTGAATTATGAAAATGTTGCCTCACTTCACGGTGACGCCGATTATATCATTAACACAACACCCGTCGGAATGTACCCCGATTGCGACAGTTCCCCCGTTGATGTAACACTGTTTCCGAATCTCAGCGGTGTTACCGATGTTGTGTATAATCCCATGAAAACAAGACTTTGTCAGAATGCAGAAAACATAGGTGTAAAAAGTGCCTCGGGTCTTTATATGCTTGTATGTCAGGCGGTTGCTGCATGCAAAATCTTCACAGGTAAAGACTTTGATATTGAGAAGACATCTGACGGAATATATAACGAGATTGCAAAAGAAAAAAGAAATATTGTCCTTATCGGTATGCCCGGCAGCGGTAAAAGCACAATAGGCAAGGCTCTTGCCGAGGCACTCGGAAAAGCATTTATTGACACAGACGATATGATTGTGTCAGAGTACGGCGTAATAAGCGACATTTTTGCCGAAAAAGGTGAAGCATATTTCAGAGATCTCGAAACCGAGCAGGTTAAAATCGCGGCAAAAATGAACGGTATGGTTATTGCCACGGGCGGCGGCGCTGTTTTAAGAAAGGAAAATGTGGATTCTCTTAAACAGAACGGTGTTGTTTTCTTTCTTAACAGACCACTCAGCGATATAATACCCACTTCGGACAGACCTCTTTCAAGTGACATTGAGGCACTTAAAAAGCGCTTTGATGAAAGGTACGGTATCTATGTTTCTTCGGCAGATAAGGAAATCTTTGTTGACGGTATAGTTGAAAACTCGGTTAATAAAATTATGGAGACACTCAAATGAAAATTCTTGTAATAAACGGACCTAACCTTAATATGCTGGGCATCAGAGAGCCTGACCATTACGGCAGGGAAACCTATGCCGATTTAGTAAAAAAAACAGAAAACTACTGCAAAGAAAAAGGCGTGGAGTGTGAGTGCTATCAGTCTAATCATGAAGGAGACCTTGTGGATAAGATTCAGCAAGGCTACGGCACTGTGGACGGCATTGTGATTAATCCCGGCGCATACACTCACACATCAATAGCAATTCTTGATGCAGTGAAATCCGTAATGATACCAACCGTTGAAGTGCACATTTCAAAGGTGGAAGAAAGGGAAGATTTCCGACAGATAAGTTATATCCGACAGGCTTGTGTAAAAACAATTACAGGTCTTGGCACTGACGGATACTTAAGGGGAATTGATTTCCTTGTTGATTATATTCGCTAATTTAAAGAAGTGATTTTATGAAAGTAAAAATACTGCCTTCTGCGGTTCGGGGTAGGGTGACGGCGCCCGCATCAAAAAGTATGGCTCACAGACTTCTTATCTGTGCAGGACTTTCAGAAGGCGAAAGTGAAATTAAAAATATAGCATACAGCGAAGATATACTTGCAACTCTGGACTGTCTTTCGGCAATGGGAGCCACAATCGTTAAAGCAGAGAATTCCGTCACAGTGAGCGGAACTTCTCCCGAAAAATCCGTTGCAGATACTTACTGTTGCAGGGAAAGCGGAAGCACACTCAGGTTTTTCATACCCCTTTCAATGCTCAGCGAAAAGGAGAATCTTTTCACGGGCTATGGTCGGCTTATGGAAAGGCCTATGGAGATATACGAAAAAATTGCCGCAGAAAAAGCAATTTTTTATAATAAGCAGGAAAACGGTATTCTTGTGGGCGGCAGAATGAAAGGCGGCAATTACTCCCTTTGTGCCAATGTCAGCAGCCAGTTTATATCAGGTCTTCTATTTGCACTTCCCTTATGTGAAGAAGACAGTGAAATCGAACTCACAGGCACCATAGAAAGTCGCAGTTATATTGATATGACAATATATGCTATGAAACTTTTCGGCGTTGATGTGCAGTGGAAAAACGAAAACACACTATATATAAAAGGCGGTCAGAAATACCAAAGTAAATGCCTTACCGTTGAGGGCGACTATTCCAATGCCGCTTTCCTTGATGCGTTTAATTATCTTAAGGGTAATGTCACCGTTGAAGGTCTTAACTCAGAGAGCCTTCAGGGCGATATGATATATAAAGAGTATTTCAGAAAACTGAAAGAGGGGACACCCACTCTCAGTGTGAGAAACTGTCCGGATCTTGCACCAATACTTATGACCGTTGCGGCTGCACTCAACGGAGCAGTTCTTAAAGGCACAAAAAGGCTTAAAATAAAAGAAAGCGACCGCGGACTTGTTATGAAAGAGGAACTTTCAAAGTTCGGTGCGGATATTGAAGTTACCGAAGATGAAATAATCATCCGTAAATCATCTCTCACAAGCCCCACGAAAGTTCTTTTGTCTCACAATGACCATAGGGTAGTAATGAGCCTTTCGGTTTTGTGCAGCATATATTCAGGTGTTATTGACGGTGCTGAAGCAGTTAAAAAGAGTTATCCCGACTTTTTTGAAAAGGTACAGTCTCTGGGATTGGAGGTTAAAACTTATGACGATTAACAAAAATACAAAATTTCTTATTGTCGGCCTTGGACTTCTGGGCGGCAGTTATGCAAGAGGACTAACAGGAAAAGGATATTATGTTGAAGCTCTTGTGGATAACAAAGAGGCAATGGACTTTGCACTTGAACACGAAATGGTAAAAAAAGTCAGTATGGAAATTGACGAAGATATGATAAAGAGCGCAGATATAATTATTTTCACTCTTTATCCCGGAATATTTGTTGACTGGATTGAAAAAAACGGCCACCTTATAAAACCCGGAACAATAATTACCGATGTAACGGGTGTAAAGGGTTGCATCGTTGATAAAATACAGCAGATGCTTCCGCCTATGGTAGAATTTATTTCTGCTCATCCTATGGCAGGTAAGGAAACATCGGGAATACGCAGCAGTGATGAAAGAATTTTCTACGGAATGAACTATCTTGTTGTTCCCACGAACAGAAACACCGACGAAGGAATTGAAGCCTGCAAAAGAATAGGTGAAATTCTCGGCTTCGGAAGAATTTCCGAAATCACGCCGGAAAATCACGATAAAATGATCGGCTTTGTTTCGCAACTTACTCACTGCATTGCAGTTGCACTTATGAACTGTTATGAACACGCAAGTCTTGAAAGATATACTGCAGACTCATTCAGAGACCTTACAAGAATTGCTAAAATCAATGAAAAAATGTGGAGTGAACTGTTCCTTACAAATAAGGATGCACTTCTTGAAGAAATGGAACTTTTCCAGGGCCAGCTTCAGAAAATGCACGATTATCTTGAACAGGATGACCGTCAGGGACTGATGGATATGATGATAACATCAACACAGCGCAGAAAGAAATTCGATAAATAAGAGAGGTAAAAAACTATGATGAATATGAACTTCGTTTGTAAACTTCCCATACCTAAGGATATCAAAGAGCAGTACCCTATGACAAAAGAGGCTGCAGAAATCAAGAAGAACAGAGATAAGGAAATAAGAGATATTTTTGAAGGCAAGGAAAGAAAACTTGTGCTTGTCATCGGTCCTTGTTCCGCAGATAATGAAGACAGTGTTCTTGATTATATCTCAAGACTTGTGCCCGTTCAGGAAAAGGTTAAAGATAAAATTCTTATCATTCCAAGAATTTATACAAATAAACCCAGAACAACCGGTGACGGTTACAAGGGTATGCTTCATCAGCCCGACCCCAATGCTGCGGCAGACCTTATCAAAGGTATTGTTGCAATAAGAAAACTTCATATGAGAGCAGTTAACGAAACAGGTTTCTGCTGTGCCGATGAAATGCTTTATCCCGAAAACCACCGTTACCTTTCCGATGTTCTTTCTTATACTGCAATAGGCGCAAGAAGCACAGAAAATCAGCAACACAGACTCACTGCCAGCGGACTTGACATTCCCGTTGGTATGAAGAATCCCACGGGCGGAGACCTGTCTGTTATGATGAATTCAATCACCGCCGCACAGCATAAGCACGACTTTATCTACAGAGGCTGGGAAGTACGCTCACAAGGCAATCCTCTTGCACATGCAATTCTCAGAGGTTATGTTAACGACAGAGGCCAGTCATTCGCTAATTATCACTACGAAGACCTTATGCACCTTTGCGAACTTTACGCTGAAAGGGATCTTGCAAATCCTGCGGTAATTGTTGACACAAACCACGCAAACTCAGCCAAAAAGTATCTTGAACAGCCCAGAATTGCAAAGGAAATTCTCCATTCCTGCCGTCACAGCAACGATATTGACAAAATGGTCAAGGGACTTATGATTGAAAGTTATATTGAAGACGGCACACAGAAAATCGGTGAAGGCTGCTACGGTAAGAGTATCACAGACCCCTGCATCGGTTGGGACAAAACAGAAAGACTCATCTACGACCTTGCAGAAATTTACTGATAATAAAAGTCGGTACCGTTTGTGTGTTGCAGCGGAACCGGCTGTAAGCAATATTTTGTTATTTTAATATAATGTTAAAAATTATTTGATAAGTTTAACATTATAGTATTATATAGTGGTATCAGTGGCATATTATAAACAGGGGAGGCAAAAAGATGGATATTATGCAGGGTATGCTGAAATTTCTTAAAAATTGGATAACACGTCTCAGAACATTGACCGAATATCTCAAGGAATCTTTTTTGCCTGATGAGGAAACACAAGAGGAATCGAATAAACTGATCTGGTGGTTCTGAAAAATTTTTAAAAATCTTCAAAAAAGTGTTGACAAAACAGTATTTTTGATGTATAGTATACGAGTCGTTGCGAGAGTGGCGACGAAATGTGGGAGCATAGCTCAGCTGGGAGAGCATCTGCCTTACAAGCAGAGGGTCACAGGTTCGAGCCCTGTTGTTCCCACCAATTTGGCCCGGTAGTTCAGTTGGTTAGAACGCCAGCCTGTCACGCTGGAGGTCGACGGTTCGAGCCCGTTCCGGGTCGCCATTTTAAAAAATGCGGATGTAGCTCATCTGGTAGAGCGCCACCTTGCCAAGGTGGAGGTAGCGAGTTCGAGCCTCGTCATCCGCTCCATATACGGTACCATAGCCAAGCGGTAAGGCCACGGTCTGCAAAACCGTTATGCCCCGGTTCAAATCCGGGTGGTACCTCCATTGAATTAACCCTCTAATCTGAACCTTAGGTGTTCGATAGAGGGTTTTTTCTTTTCTATAAACTTAGTATTTAAGCGGCTCCAGGGCTGCTTTTTTATTTTTCTTCAAAACTACACAAAAACCAAAAAAGTTGAAAATGTGAGTCAAAAATGTGAAATATCAAAAATCTGAACCGTTAGTGTTCGATTGGTATTCACAAAAATCTTGATGCTTGCTAAAATATATATCTTCATATTCATCGGGTGTTTTATAGCTTAATGCCGCATGAGGACGATTGCTGTTATAGTTACAAATATAAATTTTTATTGCTTCTTTGAATTCACGCTCTGAACGAAAATCAGTGCGATACAGTTTTTCTGATTTCAATGATTTAAAGAAAGATTCTATAACAGAATTATCATATGGCGTATGTGCTCGCGAGAATGATTGAGTTACGTTACGCTCTTTTAAGTAACTAGTGTATGATTTGGATGTGTAATTACTGCCTTGGTCACTATGAAATAACAGATTAGTTGGTTTTCTGCTTTCATATGCTTTTTTGAAAGTTCCTTTTGTTAGTTGTGTGCTGTTTGATAAAGATATTCTGTAGCTGACAACTTTTCTCGCATAAAGGTCAATAATAACACAAATATAATAATTACGTTGATTATATTGAAATTGCGTAACATCACCAACCCAAACCTCGTTTGGTTTGCTTACAGTGAACTGTTGTTTCAAAATATTACGTTTACGCTCTTGAAGCTGAAGATATTTTTTCTTGGCTCCACCTCGTATAGAAAACCAACCATTTTCATGCATAATTGCGGCAACGGTATTTACGCTTATTAGATAACCCATATTTTTAAGAATTGCATGAATTTTTCCGGCACCATAAATTTGTTGACTGCCATTAAACAGTTTTTCAATTATCGGAGTAACCTCGGCACGTTTTTGTGCCGCTAACGTGTTTTCGTTTTTATTTCTGAGTATATAGTTATAATAACTACCTTTGGGAACCCGTAAAGCTTTACATAGCAGAGTAATACTATATTTTTCGGATAGCTCTTTTATTGCTTCATATTTTTCTTTTTGAGGAGCATCAGGCGAACATGATACGGATTGCAGTATTTCAATCATTAAATTTTGCTGTTCGCACTTTTGTTTAAGCAGAAGTACCTCATGCATATCAATTGGCTTTTTTCGTCTTGATTTTTCATTATATTCTTTAATCCAAGCGTAAACTGTACTTCGAGCAAGCCCGTATTCTTTTGATATTCGAGTAACTGATACACCCGAAGAGCACAAGTTTATTATTTTTTCTTTTTCCTCTTTTGAATATACTTTTGACATCATTAAATCTCCTTGGTTTTTGTTTAAATAATATAACAAATTAAGAGAAAAGTGAACTCAACGAGAATGTAATATTAATAATAGAATTGATTCCATAATTGGTTCCCAAATCGCCTTTTTTCTAAACCACCCGGATTTGAACCGGGGCAATGTGCAAAACTGAATAAAAACTAATACATAA
>JAZOAX010000010.1:0-7407 GCA_045595685.1 Acutalibacteraceae bacterium | reverse complement strand
GCACCGGTACCGCAGGCAAAGGTTTCCTTGTTACCTCTTTCGTAGGCTCTCATTTTAATTGTGTGGCGGTTGACCACTCTCACAAATTCAGTGTTGATTCTTTCAGGGAAGATGTCAGCCTTTTCAAAGTAAGGACCGATTTCGTTAAGGTCAAGAGAATCGATGTCTTTGAGGAAAACTACGCAGTGGGGGTTACCTACACCAACACAAGTGATGTTATATGAACCGGCACCGATTGTGATGGGATAGTCGATAATTGATTCTTCATCAAGTGTGCAGGGAAGTTCTTTCGGGTCAAAGGTAGGCTTGCCCATATAAACTTCTGTGGATACAACGCATCCGTTTGTGGTGTATACCTTTACATTCTTGATGCCTGCTCCGGTTTCGATAGTCATTTCTTCTTTTCTGACAATATCCTTATCGTAAAGCATCTTTGCAACACAACGAATTGCGTTACCTGCCATCTTACCTTCACTGCCGTCACGGTTGAAGATTCTCATTCTTGCATCTGCAACATCGGAATTTTCAACAAGCACAATACCGTAACCGCCGATACCTGTGTGTCTGTCACAGAAATTGATACAGAGCGATTCGGGGCAAGTGATTTCACCGTTTCTGTTATCGATGAAGATATAGTCGTTGCCTGTGCCGTGCATCTTCATAAACTTGAACTTATTTCTGACTTTTCTCATTGAGTTGATGTCAATAAGTTCAGTGTTCTGCTGAGTATAGTTACTTGCCATAATGTCAAGCATTGCGTTTGCTGTGTCAAGAGATGTGAAGCAGGCAATACCGAGTTGAAGTGCTTTTCTGCGAAGTGCAATGAAGTTATCCATTGTTTTGTCGAAAAGTGCACCTGTATATACGATGAAGTTAATCTTGCCGCTTTCAAGAAGTCTGAAGCAGTAATCACTTTCTGTGATACCCTTTACATAGGTAACATTGATGCCAAGATTAACAATTGCTCTTGCAGTTTCCTTTGTTGCAAAAATGTTTATGCCGAGATCCTGCATTTTCTTTGCAATTGATACAATTTCATCAAGGTCGTGTTCATCAACAGAAAGAAGAACTCCGAGTTCGTGACTGCCTGAGGTGGGCTGAATGTTGATACCGGAAGAAACAAGGGCTTTGAAAAGTGACTCGTTGAGAGTTTTACCGATACCGAGAACTTCACCTGTGGATTTCATTTCAGGACCGAGGTAACTGTTTACATCATTGAGTTTTTCAAAGGAGAATACGGGAGCCTTTGCTGCAAAGTAAGGAGGTGCTTCGTAAAGTCCTGTGCCGTAGCCGAGGTCTTTAAGAGGTGTGCCTGTCATAACCTTTGTGGCAAGGTCAACCATAGGAACATTTGTTACGTTACTGATGTAAGGAATTGTTCTTGATGCTCTGGGGTTAACTTCGATGATGTAAAGTTGGTTTTCATAGATAAGATACTGAATGTTAACAAGACCCTTTGTGCCGAGTGCAAGGGCAAGTTTTTCCGAGCAGTCAACAACAGTTTCTGTCATTTTGTCTGTAAGTGAATAAGGCGGATAAACAGCAATTGAGTCACCTGAATGAACGCCTGCGCGTTCAATGTGCTGCATAATACCGGGAATAAGAACATCCTTACCGTCGGAAATAACGTCAACTTCAATTTCAGTACCTGACATATATTTATCAACAAGAACAGGATTTTCAATGCCCGTTGAAAGAATCTTCTTCATATATCTTTCAACTTCAACATCGTTATGAACAATCATCATATTCTGTCCGCCGATAACATACGAAGGACGAAGAAGTACGGGATAAGTGAGTCTGTTTGCAGCTTCAAGGGCTTCTTCCAGTGTCATAACACCGCATCCCTTGGGACGAAGGAATCCGAATTTTTCCAGAAGTGCATCAAACTTTTCTCTGTCTTCTGCAGTGTCGATACCTTCCTGAGATGTGCCGAGAATCTGAATGCCGTTATCATCAAGGAACTTTGTGAGTTTGATTGCAGTCTGACCGCCGAAGGCAACAACAACGCCTACGGGCTTTTCAACTTCAATGATGTTCATAACATCTTCTTCACAAAGGGGTTCGAAGTAAAGTCTGTCAGCAGTATCATAGTCCGTGGAAACAGTTTCGGGGTTATTATTAACAATAACAACATCGTATCCGAGTTCTTTGAGGGTCCATACGCAATGAACTGAGGAGTAGTCGAACTCAATACCCTGACCGATTCTGATGGGACCTGAGCCGAGTACCATTACAACGGGTTTGCCTGAACGCTCATAGCGTCTTGCTTCACAAGCCTTATCGTAAGAAGAGTAGAAATAAGGTGTTGTTGCGCTGAACTCTGCACCGCAGGTATCAACCATTTTGTAACTTGCCTGTCTGTGATAAGAGGGGTCAAATGTGCAGAACTTTGCGAGCGTCTTATCTGTATAACCTAATTTCTTTGCCTTGAGATAAGTATCTTCATCAATTACTTTGCCGCTGATTTCATTTTCAAAATCTGCAAGGTTTTTGAGTTTTGCAATAAACCACTCGTCAACTGCAGTGATTTCGTGGATTTTTTCTATGGAAATACCTGCTTTGATGGCTTCGAAGATTGTGAAAATTCTTCTGTCATCAGCAATATCGAGTCTTTCAAGAAGAGAAAGGTCGCTTATAGGTGCAGCGTTAAGGCTGTCAAGGGAAATTTCAGCACCTCTGATAGCCTTCATAACGGCATTTTCAAAGGAATGACCGATTGACATAACCTCACCGGTAGCCTTCATCTGAGTGCCGAGTTTTCTTGATGAGCCAAGGAACTTATCAAAGGGCCACTTGGGGAACTTAACAACAACATAGTCAACACTGGGCTCGAAGCAAGCGCAGGTTTTTCCTGTGATATCGTTAAGAATTTCATCAAGGTTATAACCGAGAGCAAGTTTTGTTGTCATTTTTGCAATGGGATAACCCGTTGCCTTGGATGCAAGAGCTGATGAACGGGAAACTCTGGGATTAACCTCAATAACTGCATATTCAAATGATTCGGGATTAAGTGCAAACTGACAGTTACAGCCACCAACAATTTTAAGTGCTGAAACAATATCAAGAGCAGCCTGACGGAGCATTGAATATTCTTTGTTTGAAAGGGTGAGAGCCGGTGCACAAACGATACTGTCGCCTGTGTGAACACCAACGGGGTCAAAGTTTTCCATTGAGCAGATTGCAATTGCATTACCTGCGTTGTCTCTCATTGTTTCAAATTCAATTTCTTTCCAGCCCTTGATATATCTTTCAACAAGTATCTGAGTAATAGGAGAAGCATCAAGACCTGTTTTTGCAACAAGGCGGAGTTCTTCTTCATTGTATGCAACACCGCCGCCTGCACCGCCGAGGGTAAATGCGGGACGGATAATTACGGGATAACCGATACGCTTTGCAATTTCAACAGAAGTTTCGATATCGTTTGAAATATCTGAAGGAATGCAGGGCTGCCCGATTTCTTCCATTGTGTCACGGAAGAGTTGTCTGTCTTCTGCTTTGTCTATAGCTTCAACATCAGTACCGATAAGTCTTACGCCGTGAGTCTGAAGGAAATTTTCTTTCCACAGTTGCATAGCAAGGGTAAGACCGACCTGACCGCCAAGGCCTGCAAGAAGTGAGTCGGGTTTTTCAATTTCAATAATTCTTTTAACAGTTTCAGTTGTGAGCGGCTCAAGATAAATTTCATCTGCAAGAGCCTTATCTGTCATAATCGTTGCAGGGTTGGAGTTAACAAGAACAACATTTACGCCTGCATCTTTAAGCACACGGCAAGCCTGAGCGCCTGCATAGTCAAACTCTGCTGCCTGACCGATTACGATGGGGCCTGAACCGATAACGAGTACTTTCTTAATGTCTTTATTAAGCGGCATATTTAACTCCTCCTTATTTCAAATTCTCAATGGTTTCTATAATCCAGTCTTCAGCGGGAATGAACTGCACTGAAACTGCTTTATCGTCTTTATATGCAATACCTTCAACGGTTTTGTCGTTCATATTGATGTGGGTAATTTCACCCTTTTTGATTGAACCGGCAACAACTGCAAAGTTGTGATTCTGGGAAGTAATAAGTGTTCTTGCAGTACCGACAACCTTTGAGGGCTGATTTCCGCCGTGGTGACCGTAGAGAAGTTTTTCAGTATCTGCGCCCTGAGAAAGAGCCATAATCTGATGTCCGAGACCTATGCCGATCATAGGTATTTTGCCGAAAAGTGCGGCAACTTCGGAAATAATCTCTGCATTTTCTTTCGGGTCGCCTGCACCCTCTGTTATTACAAGTGCATCTGCGCCGAGGCTGAGAATTTCTTCAGCCTTGCTGTTATAAGGCATAAGGGTTACCTGATAGCCTTTATCCATAAGATTGATTTCAAGGTTTTTGCTGGAGCCAAGGTCGAGAATGGCAACATGTGCTTTTGCATCTGCCTTGGGCACGAATTCTGACTTCTGCTTTGCGGCAGTGTTCTTTACTGCGTCAACAATCTTAAAGGCTTTGATGCCGTCAAATACGGGAGGTATTTCGTCGCACAATGCAGCATTTGTTATACCCTTATCTCTGATTATTGTCGTTATTTCACGGGTATCAACGCCGTAAATTGCAGGGATATTATTATTTTTAAGGAAGGTATCAAGGTCATATTCACATCTGAAGTTTGAAGGATAATCGCAATATTCTCTAACAACAAGACCTGAAAGTTTAGGCTCGCCTACAAAATCCTCTTCAATAATTCCGTAGTTGCCGATTGCAGGGAATGTTGCAACAACAATCTGACCGTAATAGCAAGGATCGGTCAGCATTTCAATGTAGCCGACTACATTTGTTGAAAAAATCAATTCTCCCACAGCGCATTTTTCGGCGCCGAAGGCATAACCTTCAAAAACTGTTCCGTCTTGCAGAACTAAATAACGTTTTTTCATTCTTGTCACCTTGTTCACAGTAAAAACCGTGAAACTTCCTTTCTGTTTATATTTTAAAGATATTATTAACTGATTACTAACTACCGGATCCTAGGCCATAGCTCCTATGTCCTTGATACTAATCACTCCGTAAAGCATTTTACAAGCACTGCCTTCTGAGCGTGGAGTCTGTTTTCTGCTTCATCAAAAATTTCTGCTGCGTGTTCTTCAAGCACTTTGTCGGTGATTTCTTCACCTCTGTGTGCGGGCAAACAGTGAAGTACCATTACACCTTCATTTGCTACACTTACTGCAGTATCGTTAATCTGGTATGATTTGAAGATTCTCTGTCTTTTAGCGGCTTCGCTTTCCTGACCCATTGATGCCCATACGTCTGTGTAAAGGACATCGGAGCCTTTTGCTGCTTCAAGGATATCTTCTGTTATGAGAAGTTCGCCGTTTTCTTTTGCCCAGGCAACAACCTCATCGTCAGGCTCATAACCCTTGGGGCACGCAATGGCAACCTTCATACCGACTTTGAGACAACCGACAATAAGGCTGTTTGCCATATTGTTGCCGTCACCGATATAACAGAGTTTTTTGCCCTTGAGGTCTTTGCCTTTATATTCACGGATTGTCTGAAGGTCTGCAAGCACCTGACAGGGATGGCAGAAGTCTGTAAGACCGTTGATTATGGGAATTGAGCCGTATTTTGCAAGATCTTCAACTTCCTGTTGGTCGAAAGTTCTTATCATAATACCGTCAAGGAAACGGGAGAGAACTCTTGCTGTATCCTGAACGGGCTCACCTCTGCCTATCTGCAGGTCTTTTGAAGTCAGAAACAAGGGTGTGCCGCCGAGGTCATACATACCGACTTCAAAGGATACTCTTGTTCTTGTGGAAGATTTCTGAAAAATCATACCGAGAGTTTTTCCTTCAAGAATGGGATGTTTGATTCCGGCTTTTCTTTCTGCTTTAAGTCTGTCTGCAAGGTCAAGGCAATCAAGAATTTCTTCAGTTGACCAGTCCAGAAGTTTAAGTAAGTGTTTCATAGTTTTTCTGCTCCTTCTCCCTACGGCAGAAGATTACATTCTGCACCAGTATAATATACTATATAATTACTATAAATTTCATTATACTAAATCATAAAAGATTTTTCAATATGTTAAAGTGAGTTTTACATAAAAAAATAACGGGTAACAAAAACGTTACCCGTTAAAAGAAACAACAGTAATATCACAAATTTCAAAAACGCAGGAAGAAGAAATATGGGCACACATAAGAGTGGTCTTACACATATTCTTCACCTTCCTTCGTTTTTAATTCGATGTAGTATAGCACATCGAAAAAGAAAATGCAAGAGATTTTCGGAAGTTTTTTAAAAAATTAAAGAAGGATTAATTCCTGTTCCTCTTTAACATCCTCAACCCTGTAAGCAGGTACTGTAACGGTTATGTATTCATAAGTATATTTTTCAGGATTTTCGTCGCTTTGGTTACGGTGTATTTCTTCAACAAGAAGACCCTTTTCATCATAGAAATATTCCTCGGTATAATAAGGAACAGAGTCATTTTCTCCTTCAAAATAACTTTCTTTTATAAGCTGATTTTCACCGTTGTATTCGTAAACATAACGGCCCGAAAACTCACCCTGGAAATAACTTAACCATTCAATCTGATTGCCCTTTTCGTCATAGAAGTACTTTTCACGGCTGCCTTCACCGTCCTCGTCATAATAAACATCCTCGGTAAGGTTGCCCATTTCGTCATAAGTATAAACACTTTTTTGCCTTTCTTCGCCGTTATAATAAAACACATTAAGGGTATTGTTGCCTTTATCGTCATATTCATAAACTGATGAGCCTGCAAGAGCACCGTTTCTCGAATACATATCCTCTTTGATTTTATTACCGTTATCATCGTAACTGTATTTTGTTCGGCTCTGCTGAATACCGTTTTTCTTAAGAACAAACTCTTTTATATTGCCCTTTTTATCATATTTATATTCATAGGAATACTCGTCTCCGTCTTCCTTTGAAAGTTTTAAAACAACATTTCCGTTTTTATCGTACTTATAATCAGAGTTGCTTTCAGAAACTTTACCGTCAACTGTATAAACACTGCGGATTACATTATCCATTTCATCGTATATATTGCTGGACTCGCTGAAAACCTCGCCGTCCTTATTATAGTTAACATGGAGTTTTTCGTTTCCTCTTTCGTCATATTCGTATTTTTTGTCAGGTTTGCCGTCCTTGTAAACTGCGCTTACGAGATTCATTTCAACGGGTTCCATATTCTTTTCTTCTGTGGGAGTGTCAGCCTTTCCGCAGGCAGAAAAGCCGAAAGCAACACACATCACTAATAATAAAGATATAATCTTTTTCATATTTTTCTCTCCTTAAAAAATAAGTATCCGGTTTACACCGAATCAATTATAACATACAGTTTCTATAATTTCAATTAAATATTCCGGTCAACTAAATTAAGGTCGTATTTCATCACGAAGTGATTT
>JAZOAX010000009.1:0-13237 GCA_045595685.1 Acutalibacteraceae bacterium | reverse complement strand
CAAACAAGCCACATGGATGTTAACCTGGCCTTTTTCGGTTGTTTTAAGCACCTTGAGAATATACTCATGAAGTCTGTCAACATGGTCATAGGGAGAAAGTCTCCAGTCATACATAAAATTGTAATCATAAAGGCCGTAATTTACAGTATCACGTTCAGCTTCAGCCTCAGAGGCGTCAATACGAGACTGAGCAATACCGCTTCCGTTTATGGGATTTCCGTTTTCGTCAATCTCAGAGCCCTTAAATATAGGCTTAAGCTCTTCATAAACTGCTTTACCGTATCTGTCCCACTCGTCAAAAAGGAGACCTTCAGTAAGCATAGGAAGCATAATGTTGGCACAGGTTTCAACCACTGTCTCCTTGTCGAAGTCACCGTTAGCAACATTAGAAAAGAGATCAGAAATTCCCAAAGCAAGCGGCTTACCGTCGCCGTCGTAAATTGTCTCTCCGTTTCCGCGGATGTAAATTATAGGAAGATTTTCTTCGCCGACTGCTGAAGCAACGGGTGTCATCACCGCAAAAATTAGTAAAAGAGAAAGAAATAAGGATATTGCTTTTTTCATTTATTGCACAACCTTTTAATGTATTATTAAGAAAATGATAACATGCAACATTTCATATGTCAATGCTGAACAAATAAAAATGATGAACAATGCATGCAAAAAACCACCCGATTTAAAGCTATACACTAAAAATATTCATTACAATCGGGTGCGGGTATCCCACCCATAATTATTCATTATTCATCAGCGAAGCGACTTCAATATTCATTATTCATTTGAAAATCCGTTCTTGCTAAAATGAATGATGAATATTGAATGATGAATAATACAAACGAAAATCCGCTCACTTGTGTGAACGGATTTTCGTTTGGCAGGGATGGCAGGATTCGAACCTACGAATGCAACAGTCAAAGTGTTGTGTCTTACCGCTTGACGACATCCCTAAATGTATTTAAAAAAAATGGGGTGGATGATCGGAGTCGAACCGACGACCTCCAGGGCCACAACCTGGCACTCTAACCAACTGAGCTACATCCACCACTTACTGGCGCGCTTGAAGGGGCTCGAACCCCTGACCTACTGCTTAGAAGGCAGTTGCTCTATCCAACTGAGCTACAAGCGCATATTCACTTTGGAGCGGGTGATGGGAATCGAACCCACGCGACCAGCTTGGAAGGCTGGGATTCTACCATTGAACTACACCCGCAGATGTTTGACAACGCTGATTATTATACACAATCAGCGTTGTAATGTCAATACTTTTTTAAGAAAAAATATGATATTTTTTCTGTTTTACAGTGAACTCAAAACTATCTTGTCTTCTTTCACTTCAGCGGCGATTGCACAAAGTTCAGAATCGGCATTATCAATGATAATATTTGCAATTCCGTCTTCAATTTCCTTACGTATAAGGTTTCTGAGATCTCTTGCGCCTCTCTGTCCGCCGTGTGATTTTTTTGCAAGATAAACAGCAACATCGTCAGTCCATCTGAAGTCGATGTTCTTTTCTGCAATGGTAGTTTTAAGTTCTTCAAGAAGAAGCACAGCAATCTTTTCAAAGTTTTCTACCGTTAACTGATTGAAAACTGCAATTTCGTCAACTCTGCCGATAAATTCAGGTCTGAGGAAATCTGAAAGTGCCTTCATAATTTTTTCTTTGGTTGCATCCCCTGCTTCTTTGCCAAAACCGAGTGCACCGGTTTTTCTTTCACTGCCGGCATTGGAGGTCATAACAATAACGGTGTTTTCAAAGTTTACCGTTCTGCCCTGAGCATCGGTTATTCTGCCTTCGTCAAGAATCTGAAGAAGGATATTCATAACATCGGGGTGTGCTTTTTCAATTTCGTCAAAAAGGATTACTGAATAAGGCTTTCTTCTTACCTTTTCTGTAAGTTGTCCCGCCTCATCATATCCGACATATCCCGGAGGTGAACCGATGATTCTTGATACGCTGTGCTTTTCCATAAATTCAGACATATCAAGCCTTATAAGTGTTTCGGGAGTTGAGAAAAGTTCAACAGAAATCTGTTTTACAAGTTCAGTTTTACCAACACCTGTGGGGCCAACAAAGATAAAAGATGCAGGTCTTCTTCTGGGGCTTATCTGCACGCGGCTTCTTTTGATTGCGGCAGCAATTGCGGCAATTGCCTCATCCTGACCGATAACTTTGCTTTTAAGAGTCTGTTCAAGGTTAGCAAGTTTTCTAAGGTCACTTTCAATAATCTTGCTTGAGGGAATACCTGTCCAGAGTTCAATGACCTTTGCGATATCTGCTTCAGTTACGGCATTGTCATTTGCTTTTTCAGCAAGGTTTGCAATGTCCGCCTCACAGAGCACAATATCGCTTTTTACTTTGGCAATTGCCTCATAATCGGTACTTTCAGTATCACTCATAAGGTCTTCTTCGTCAAGTTTCAGTTCGGAAAGCTTTCTTTCACTGATTTCAAGGTCGCTGATCGCCTTGTTTCTGAGGTTTGCGCAGGTACATGCCTCATCAAGAAGGTCGATTGCCTTGTCGGGTAGGAAACGGTCTGTAATGTATCTTTCTGAAAGAATTACAGCCTTTTTAACAAGAGCATCACTGATTCTTACTCTGTGATAGCCTTCATAGTATTTCTTGATGCCGAGAAGAATTTCAGTTGCATCTTCAACTGAGGGTTCTTCAATTTTTACAGGCTGGAAACGTCTTTCAAGAGCAGCATCTTTTTCGATATTCTTTCTGTATTCGGTGAAAGTTGTTGCACCCACAACCTGAATTTCACCCCTTGAAAGTGCAGGTTTAAGTATGTTTGCGGCATTCATTGAGCCTTCAGCATCACCTGTGCCGACAAGGTTGTGCACTTCGTCAATGAAAAGAATGATGTTGCCGTTATACTTTACTTCATCAACAAGGCTCTTGATTCTGCTTTCAAACTGTCCTCTGAACTGTGTGCCGGCAACAAGAGCGGTAAGGTCCAGAAGATGTATTTCTTTATCGGCGAGTTTAGCGGGTACATTACCTTCTGCAATTCTGAGTGCGAGACCTTCTGCAATTGCAGTTTTACCAACACCGGGCTCACCGATAAGGCAAGGATTATTCTTTGAGCGTCTGCAGAGAATCTGCACGACTCTTTCAAGTTCCTTATCTCTGCCGATTATATTGTCAATCTTACCGTCGAGTGCTTTCCGGGTGAGGTCTGTGCAGTAAAGAGAAAGAAATTTACGCTTCTTTTCTTTGTTTTTGCGACTCTTTTTTGTGCTCTTGGAACTGTTTTCGGCAGTTGTCTGGGCAGGCTTATTTTCGGAACTGCCTTCATTTTTAACAGTAAGACCGTTCTGAAGGTCACCGAAAAGTCCCTGAAGAAAAGGCATTGTGGGTGAGCCGCCGCCTTCAAAGCCGCCCTCTTCATCTGAATCGGGGAACATACTGCTGAACTGCTCACTGAGTGAATCTACATCTTCCTCAGTAATGCCCATTTGCTCCATCATCTGCTTGATGGGGCCTATGTTCATTTCCATAGCACAATTGATGCAAAGCCCCTCGGGTACTGTTTTGCCGTCAATGATTTTTGAAATAAAAATCACGGCAGGGCGCTTTTTACATCTTGAGCAAATCATTTTTTTCATTTTATACTCCTAATACTGTATTTGCTTGAATTATTTTGTTTTTGCTGCCTTCTTTTCATCAAAATGCTCTTTGAACTGTCTGAAAGTTTCGGGCATATAACTTAAAAATGCAACAATAGTCATTATAGCGGAAATTACAACAATAATTCCGGTTACGATTTCGGGAAGTTCAAAACCGACAAGTTCATTGAGTGCGCCTACTTCGGGTCCGATTGCAATAATAACAGTCATACCGCAATAGAAAATGAGTGTTGCAAGTTTACCCCAGATTTCAGCAGCACCGGGTCTGATGTTCATAAGAAGCATAACAAGACCGCCGATAATCATAACTGCTTCTTTGATAAGGAAAACAAGGAATACCCAGCCGAATGCTCTGATAAGATTGTTTTCAGCGTTTCTGAAGTCTATAAGAAGCATAACAGCAATGGTGATCTGTGTAAGTTTGTCTGCAACGGGGTCAAGAATCTTGCCGAGTGCACTTACCTGATTGAACTTTCTTGCGATCTGTCCGTCGAATGTATCAGAAAGGCCTGAAATTGCAAGAACGGCAACTGCTGCTATTTTCTGATCGTTATAGAAAAGATATGCAAAAACGGGAATAAGTAAAATTCTGATAAAGGACAACAAATTAGGTATTGTCCAACAACCTTTGAATAAATCTTTCATTTTAAAAACTCCTTTTAAATTTATAATGTGATGCCGCTGAGAGAGGTTGCCAGACCTTCAAAAACGGCAACAATGTATGAATTATCAACACTCTGAATAAACACTTCGTTATTGATAAATCCTGCAACAACACTGATAAGCATTGAGCATATTGCAACAACTATAACGCCTCGGAGAGCACCGAAAACGGCACCGAGAAGCGAGTTGAATTTGCTGATAACGGGCAGTTTTGAAATTACTTTATCAAGAACTCTGACAAGTATTCTGATGACGAACAAGAGCACAACTGCAAGAATTGCAATGAGAACAAAACGCACAAGCGCAGTTCCCAAAGGCTCAACAACAGTGTTCATAATGCTTTCAACAAGATTATCACCGTTGAGGTCAACCGCTGAAAACTTATCAAGAATATACGCCTTGTCAATGCCCATTATCTGCATAAGTCCGTTGAATCCCTCAGGGATTGAATCAACAGCCTGCTCAATCTGTGTGGCATAATCTGTAGTTCCTGCTTCGGAAAGTGATGATGCGAGATATTTTTCTGCACCGGGTTCAATAAATGAACCGAAAACAGCAGGTGCAAACGAATCTGCAAATACCTTTGCAAGAATAAAGGCTACCAAAGAACCTATTAAATCGAAAAGACTTCTGAAAAATCCTTTTTTTGTTGAGACGATGATAACAACGGCAAAAATTACCGCTAATATAATATCTATAATATATGCCATTGAATACCTCCTTACTTAATTTAAGTTAAAATTTATTCCGACTTTCCCGTTTCAGCAGGGAAAGAAGAATTTATAATTTAATATTCTATCATACAAAACGGAATTAAACAACAGTATTTTTAAAATCCCTGCCTTAAATTTCCCACAGTGTAATAATATGCCTTGGAAGAAGAAATTACTATTCCGTCTGCTCTTGATTCACATTTGACTTCATCTTTGATTTTGCCTTTAGACGAAAGGTAAAGCACACTGTCATCAGTGAGGCAATACACTTTCTTTCCGATTACCCTGACATCGATAACTCCCTTGGGAATATCGGATTTATAAACAACTGAATTGTTTTTGTCCAGAAGTGTGATTTCGTCTTTGTCAAAAGAGTTTATCTTATCCGTTACAACAGCCGTATATCCGTTAAAATCCGATGAAATGAAAGTTGCGTCTGTTGTGTATTCCGCTGAAGTGGGAGCACCGTCTTCTGTGCGAAGGTCCATAACAACTCTTTTATCAAGACAGTTAACGATGGCTTTGTCTTTACCGTAGAAACTTACTCCGACACAACCTGAGCCGTTAACTGTGAAACTTTTTTCTTTGTCTTCAGACTTTATATTGAGACTGTAGAGTTTTGTGATAATATCACCGTTAAATGCACCGATGCTGCCGCAAAGAATTTCTTTGCCGTCGGTGCTGATATCAAGAGAAACAACATATTCCTCGGCACAGGACCAGATATAACGGACTTCACCGTTTTTTGAAACAAGATATACTCTGCAGGCAGAGTCATCACTCTTTGTTGAAAAAGCACAGTTACCTTTATTGTCGATTGTTGCAGAAATTACATGTCGGTTATCTTCGGTTGTACCTTCCCTTACAATGCCATTTGTATTAAAAATGAAGTATTTTGAAGATGCACGGTCATATACAAGTCCGTATTTTTCACTCACTGTCAATTCAGGCTTAACCAATGTGAATGTTTCTGAAAACATCGGTTTTCCGTCATTTCTGAGGCAGGTGAGCATCTTTTTTGTGAGAACAAAAATCCTGGAAGAAAAGGATTCGCAGGTAATAATATCATTACTTATAAAAGAAACAGGAAAACCGTCATCATCGGTTATAGTGTAACTGCCCGATTCTATAACAGTTGCATCAGACAACCGGGATGTATATCTGTCAGAAATGAAGAAATACACACCAATCAGTATAAAAACAACAACTGCCGCAACAATAACTTTGATACCTAGTTGCTTTTTATCTGTTTCTTTTTTATTTTCTGTTTTTTTACTTTTCTGTTTTTTATTCATTTCACTTTTTTTCAGTTCAACCATATTATTTTTTTCGTTCATTATTTCACCTGAATTCTCAATAATAAACTTCATTGAGATACAGTCCGTGGGCTTTTGCAGTGATACCTGCACGAAGTCTGTCACGGCTCTCAATTATTTCGGGAATTGTGTTTTCTTCAATCTTCCCCGAATTTATATAAAGCAGTGTGCCGACTATTATTCTGACCATATTGTAAAGGAATCCGTCACCTTTTACACTTACGGTGACGAGGTCTCCTTCGCGCCTGACACTGCAATCATAAACAGTTCTGACATTATCTTTAACCGTTGACCCTGCGGCGCAGAATGCACTGAAATCAAATGTTCCGATAATATCCTTTGCCTGCTTATCCATAAGTTCTGCATCAAGTTTATAAGGATAGTGAAGTGCATAATCTCTCATAAAAGGATTTTTGCATTTTGAATTCCAGATTTTATAAATGTATTCTTTACCCTTACAGTCAAACCTTGCGTGAAAATCTTCGTTAACTTCTTTTACATCATAAACGGCAACATCGTCGGGCAGAAGCGCATTAATTCCTCTGAGTAAAACCGCCTCAGATGTTTCAGCCTCGGTTCTGAAGTTGCAACAGAACATATTTGCGTGTACTCCGCTGTCAGTTCTGCTGCAGCCGTTTATTGTTACTTTTTCACCAATAATTCTTTCCACCGCTTCACCCAGTACCTGCTGCACTGATATGGCGTTTTCCTGCATCTGCCATCCGTGATAGTCAGTACCGTCATAACGAAGGGTAAGCATAATATTTCTTTTCATAAGTTAAATAACTGCTCCGAAAAATTTGTTGAGTAGTACCACTGAAACAATACCTGCAGTAAAGATTGCAAGTGAAACAAAATCTGATGCTTTCATTTTCATCTGTTTCATTCTTGTTCTGCCGTCTCCGCCCGTATAGCAGCGGCAACTCATTGCAAAAGCAAGGTCGTCGGCTTTTTTGAACGAAGACACAAAGAGCGGTATGATAATCGGTACAACTGCTTTGATTCTTTCAAAAAATTTGCCGCTTTCAAGGTCTGCACCCCTTGCCTTCTGTGCGTTGCTGATTTTTTCAATTTCTTCAATAAGAGTGGGAATAAATCTCAAAGCAAGTGTCATCATCATTGCAAGTGAATGAACTGAAATGCGAAAAATTTTAAGGGGTGACAGAAGTTTTTCAATTGCATCTGTGAGCATTGTGGGCACTGTTGTGTATGTGAGAATTGAAGATGCAACAATCAGACAGATAATTCTTATTGCCATAAATGCTGCCGTTGTGATGCCTTCTGTGGTGATTCGTATGAACCTCCACTCAAAAAGCACATTTTCACCGCTGATATAAAGCATATTGAGAATAGCAGTAAAAATAACAATAGGTACAATTGGCTTTAAACTTCTGAGGAACATTTTCGGCGGTACTTTACTGCAAAGAACCGAAAATATTACAAAAACAATCATAAGTGCAAGAGACAAAAAGTTCTTACACATAAAAATCATTGCAATAAACAAAATTGTCAGAATGATTTTTATTCTGGGATCAAGGCGGTGCACAACTGAATTTTCTTTATAATACTGACCGATTGTGATATCGGAAATCATTCTGAGGCCCCTCCTTTTATAACTCTCATAATCTCATCTGCTGCCTTTTCAAGAGTATAGATGTCTGTGTTGACATTGTATCCTCTTTCTTTAAGTTCAAGAAAAAGACGCGTAATCTGAGGAATATTGAGTCCCATTGAACGAAGTTCTTCAGCGTGAGAGAAAACTGCGTCAACGGTGTCATAATAAGCAAGTTTTGATTCGTTCATTACAAGAACTTTTGTTGCAATTTTGGATATATCTTCCATAGAGTGAGAAACAACAAGCACTGTTGCACCTGTGTTTTTCTGATAATCTCTTATTAATGAAAGTATTGTTTCTCTGCCTTTCGGGTCAAGACCGGCGCAGGGCTCGTCAAGTATAAGCACCTGAGGCTCCATTGCCATAACACCTGCAATGGCCACCCTTCTTTTTTCACCGCCTGAAAGGTCAAAGGGTGATTTTTCAAGATAACTTTCATCAAGACCGACAAAACGGATTACATTTCTGATTCGTTTGTCAATTTCTTTCTCATCAAGTTTCATATTCTTAGGGCCGAAGGCAATATCTTTATATACCGTTTCTTCAAAAAGTTGGTATTCGGGATACTGGAAACAGATGCCGACTTTGAAACGGACATTTTTGATATCTCTTTTATCCTGCCAGATATCCTTGCCGTCAAGAAGAACAACACCGCTTGAGCCTTTGAGAAGTCCGTTGAAATGCTGAATAAGAGTGCTTTTGCCTGAACCTGTGTGACCGATAATGCCAACAAGTTCACCTTTTTCAATTTTAAGGCAAACATCTCTGATGGCATCAACCTGCGAAGTTGTGCCCTCAGAATAGACATGAGATAAATTCTTTGTTTCAAGTATAATACTGCTCAATTCTTTTCCTCCGCAATACTGACGATGTTTTCAACAAGTTCGTCAATACTAAGTATATCGTCGGGAAGTCCGAGTCCCCTTTTTCTGAGTATGTGCGTAAGTTCTGTGGCTTCGGGAACGTCAAGACCTGTTTTCTTCAATGTGTCAATATGGGTGAAAACTTCCTTGGGACTGCCGTCAAGAATAATCTTTCCTTCGTCAACAACAATCACTCTGTTTGCTTTAACTGCTTCATCCATATAATGAGTTATGAGAATAACGGTAATGCCGAACTTTTCGTTGAGTTCCTTTACGGTTTTCATTACTTCCCGTCTGCCGCTGGGGTCAAGCATTGCCGTGGGCTCATCAAGGACAATACATTCGGGTTTCATTGCAATTATGCCCGCAATGGCAACTCTCTGTTTCTGTCCTCCGGAAAGTTTGTGTGGCTCAAAATTACGGAAATCGTACATTTCAACCTGCCTGAGTGATTCATCAACTCTTTTTCTGATTTCAGAAGGCTCTATCCCGAGATTTTCAGGGCCGAAAGCAACATCATCTTCGACTATTGTTGCAACAATCTGATTATCGGGATTCTGAAAGACCATTCCGACTTTACGGCGGATATCAAAGATGCGGTCTTCATCGGAAGTATCGATTCCGTCAACAAAAACTTTTCCCTTCTGTGGAACTGCAATGGCATTGCAGAGTTTTGCCATTGTTGACTTACCCGAGCCATTGTGACCGAGAACGGCAACGAAGTCCCCTTTCTGAACGGTGAGGGACATATCTCTGATGACATTATCTTCTGCCGTCTCAGCATCAGGGTCATCTATATACCCGAAGGTTACATTTCTGAATTCAATATAGTTTTCCATTTGAAACCTCTTTAAAAATTATCTTTCCCAGATTGCAGATGCACCGCAGGGAAGTATCATTCCCGTTTCACTTACGGGAAGACCGATTTCCGACGAGGATACCTTTCCGCCGAATTTGCCTTTTACTACAGAGCCTAAAATATACTCCATAACAGATGCGGAAAGACCTGTTGTGTATGAATTAATGAGTACCATAAGTGAGTCTTCATAAAGAAGTTCACTGCAAAGTTCAACAAAGTTATACACTTCATCTTCAAGTTTCCACACTTCACCGCCGGGTCCCCTGCCGTATGATGGCGGGTCCATAATGATAATATCGTATTTATTTCCGCGGCGGATTTCTCTTTGAACAAACTTGATACAGTCGTCAACTATCCAGCGTACGCTTCTGTCCTGAAGACCCGAAACGGCTGCGTTTTCTTTTGCCCAGGCTACCATACCCTTTGATGCGTCAACGTGAACAACATGAGCATTTTCCGATAAGGGTGCAACTGTTGCACCGCCTGTGTATGCAAACAGATTAAGCACTTTGACGGGTCTGTTTGCTTTTTTGATAACTTCTCTGGTATAGTCCCAGTTAACAGCCTGTTCGGGAAAAAGACCTGTATGTTTGAAGCCCATAGGCTTGATGTTGAATCTGAGGTCTTTATAATTAATGCTCCAGAAATCAGGCATTTTTGTTCTGATATCCCATGCGCCGCCACCCGATTTTGAACGGTGGTAATATGCGTTGGCTTTTTTCCACAAGGGGTTCTTTTTCGGTGTTTTCCAGATAACCTGAGGGTCAGGTCTTACGAGGATAATGTCGCCCCAGCGCTCAAGTCTTTCACCGTCGGAGCAATCAATAAGTTCGTAATCTTTCCAGTCTTTTGTATATCTCATAATAATAGTCCTTTAGAAAAGTTTTTGTTGACCGGGCATTGCTATTCCCATATGTTCGTAACCTGCAGGAGTAACAACGCGTCCTCTGGGAGTTCTGCCGAGGAAGCCGATCTGCATAAGATAGGGCTCGTACACATCTTCAATTGTAACGGCTTCTTCACCTATTGCAGCGGCTATTGTTTCAAGACCGACAGGGCCTCCGTTATAACTCTGAATCATTGTTCTGAGAAGGATTCTGTCAATATTATCAAGACCCATATGGTCAATTTCCATTTTTTCAAGGGCATAATCTGCAATTTCTTCGTTGATTAACCCGCTGCCCTGTACCTCAGCAAAGTCTCTTGCTCTTTTGAGAAGTCTGTTTGCAATTCTGGGAGTACCTCTTGAACGGGAGGCGATTTCAAGTGCACCGTATTTATCAATATCAATTCCGAGAATACCTGCACTTCTTGTTACGATTTTTGCAAGTTCTTCCGGTGTATACAGTTCAAGACGCAGAATAACACCGAAACGGTCTCTCAGAGGTGCTGACAACTGACCTGCTCTTGTTGTTGCACCAACAAGGGTAAACTTGGGAAGGTCAAGTCTTATTGACCTTGCAGACGGACCTTTGCCGATGATGATATCAAGGGCGTTATCTTCCATAGCGGGATAAAGAACTTCTTCAACGCTTCTGTTAAGACGGTGAATTTCATCAATGAAAAGAACATCACCTTCGTTAAGATTAGTAAGAAGTGCCGCAAGGTCACCCTGCTTTTCAATGGCAGGACCTGATGTTACCCTGAAATTAACATTCATTTCATTTGCAATTATACCTGCAAGGGTGGTTTTACCAAGTCCCGGAGGGCCGTATAAAAGCACGTGGTCAAGGGCTTCGCCTCTGCCTGAAGCGGCTTTTATATAAACTTCAAGGTTTTCCTTTGCCTTTTCCTGACCGATATAGTCACTCAGCACTTTAGGTCTGAGGGAGGTTTCAATATCGCTGTCAAAAGAAGTGACATCAGGAGCAATTATTCTTTCTTCAAAATCCATTTAATTCACCTTTATTGCTTTGATAATAATTTTAAAGCCTGTCTTATAATGTCCTCAACAGAAAGTGAGGGGTCAATTTTACTAACTGCAACTGCCGCTTCACTTTGTGAATAGCCGAGCATTGAAAGTGCTGCAACGGCTTCGCTTGTGTTGGGCATTTCAGTTGCTGCGGTAACCTTTGCTTCTTCGTAAATATCTTCATTACCCGAAACAAGTGAACCGACTTTATCTTTAAGGTCAAGTATGATTCTCTGCGCTATTTTAGGTCCGATACCGGGGGCTGATTTTATAAGTTTGACATCGTTTGCAGAAATTGCAAGTGCCAATTTTGACGGTGGAAGTTCAGACAGAATTGCAAGTGCAGCCTTGGGGCCGACTCCGTTGACAGAGATAAGCATTCTGAACCACTGAAGTTCTGTTTCTGTTGAAAATCCGAAAAGATCCATTGCATCTTCACGCACATTGAGGTGTGTGAAAAGTGTTACTGTTTTTTCACCGTTTATATCATAAAGTGTGCTGTTTGATGTCTGGCAGTAAAAACCTACACCGCCGCAATCAACAACGGCAAAGTTTGTGCCTTTTTTAATGAGATTTCCCGTTAAGCAGTAAAACACCTGTTAAATCCCCTTTCTGATTCTCATATTACCCATAACAGACAGTGAGCCGCTTGAATGTGCGTGGCATATTGCCATTGCCAGTGCGTCGGCAGTATCGTCGGGCTTCGGTACTTTTTCAAGATTAAGAATTCTTTTTGTCATTTCCTGAATTTGCTTTTTTTCTGCCCTGCCGTAACCAACTACGCTTTGTTTAACCTGCAAGGGTGTGTATTCAAAAACAGGTAACTTGTTTTTCTGTGCCGCAAGCATTATAACACCTCTTGCCTGACTTACATCAATAACCGTTTTGGCGTTACTGTTATAAAACACTTTTTCAACACTCATAGCCTCGGGATTGTATTTTTCAATAAGTGCCGTAAGATTATCGTATATTTTTTCAAGGCGTTCGTTAAAAGGTGTTCCTGCATCGGTGAGAATTGCACCGTAATCAACAACCGTAAAGTGATTGTTGCGGTAATCAATAACACCATATCCGACTATTGCATAGCCGGGGTCGATACCTAAAATTATCATGGCATACTACCTCACTGTAATAATCACTATATTGTACCACAAATAAACAGTTTGAGCAATAGGAAATATAAAAAAAGGCGGCTTAAGTTTGCACTTAAACCGCTGAATATTACTGCTCTTTCTTTTTAAAAATAAACAGTTTTGAGAAAACATAGTTGAGAATTACAACCACAACCGCAAGAATTACTTTTGCAATCAGTTCTCCGCCGATTTCAAAGGAGAGAATTTTAATTGAATATTCGCTGAAACCGAGAAGGTCAACAAAAACGAAAAGTCCTGCTTCTTCCACAACAAAGGAAAAAACTCTTGCGGCAAAAAATGAAGGAATTTCTTTGAGAATTACTTTCGGTGCCCAACTTTTGCTTTCAAACACCCAGATTTTGTTGGTGACATAAGCAAAAATTACTGCTGCAACCCAAGCGATAACATTTGAAATCAGATATTTTTCATCACCGAGGATCAAACCGGAAACTTCGAAAACCACAAGGTTGACTACCGTTGTAAGTCCGCCGAAAACCACATAGGTGATGAGTTCCTTATATTTTATAATCAGT
>JAZOAX010000008.1:0-2746 GCA_045595685.1 Acutalibacteraceae bacterium | reverse complement strand
TCTTGTAATTTTAAGAGGAATGTTTTTTTTGATTGCGTATTCGATTTCGTCTTCACGGCTCTTGAATTCCCATGTTCTCCAGGGAGCAATGATTTCCATTTCGGGAGCGAAAGCCTTGATTGCAAGTTCAAAACGAACCTGGTCATTACCTTTACCTGTGCAGCCGTGGCAGATGGCGTCAGCACCTTCAGCCTTTGCAATTTCAACAATTCTCTTTGCAATAAGAGGACGTGCAAAAGATGTGCCGAGAAGATACATACCTTCGTAAACTGCGCCTGCCTTGAGGGTGGGGTAGATGTAATCTTCAACAAATTCTTTGTTAAGGTCTTCGATGTAGAGTTTTGATGCACCTGTCTTGATAGCCTTTTCTTCAAGTCCGTCAAGTTCAGTACCCTGTCCTACGTCACCTGAAACTGCAATAACTTCGCAGCCTTCGTAGTTTTCTTTGAGCCAGGGAATGATGATTGATGTATCAAGACCGCCTGAGTAAGCGAGTACAATTTTTTTAATCTGTTTCATAGTGTTTTTTCTCCGTTCTTTTAAACTGTGATATTGATTATACGCATTTTTATGCAAAAGTCAATAGGATTTTTGAATATTTTGAAAGTTTTATGCATAATTGTTGAATATACACATTGAAAAATTGAAAATACCCCTGTCTTTGTGCATAAAAGATACAAAATGTGCATAAAAAGAGGGATACATCGAAAAAATATCAATAAAAAAGTTGCATCATAACTCTGAGTTATGATGCAACGGTGATTATTTCTGCTTGGAGTATTTGAGTCTGTAAACAACATTCATAAGAACGCTGTCGATTTTGCCGATGGGCTTTGAGCCGCCGAAGAGTTCACCTGCAATGATTGACTTGCAGTTTTTGTTCATAACCATTTCTGTTGCCTGAGCCTCGTCTTTGTTGGGACCGCAGCAAACAGCACCGTTATCTTTGAGAAGAACTGCGTTTCTGCACTTGCCGCCGAGTTTCTTTGCAACTTTCTTTGAAGACTTGATTGTGTCGTTGGGATTGAACTCGGTGCATCTTACCGTAACACCGACAATCTGAGCAAAGTCATCAAGAAGGGGCTTGAGAGTTTTGCCGATTTTTGATGCGGCAACAATTGCATCCTTGTCTGAATGGATAATTGCACCGATGTCTTCGCGTTTGTTGTAGATGGCTTTGTGCATATCTGCTTCTGAGGGGTACTTGTCACCTGTGATGAGTTCATCGCAGCAGGGGCAAAGACCGATTGTTGAAACAACATTACCTTCTTTGTCTGAAAGAACAATTGCATCGTCAATTCTCACACTGTCATAAGCGGTGAGAGCGGGTGAGGGAGCATCTGCTCTCTTTTTAAGTTCAACAACATAATCGTAAACATCTGAGAATGTGTCGGTAACTTTGTCTGTAAGTGATGCATACTTATCATAGATATAGTTTGCACAGATTTTTTCAACCTCGTTTGCTACTTTGAAGGCATCGTCATAGTCAGTACCAAGGCAAACAGCGCCGTGGCTTTTCATAATAACTGCCTTTGAGTCTGAACGCTTGAGTGCTGCAACAACGCCGTCACGGAGTTTGCCTGTGCCGGGAAGACCGTAGGAACTTACGGGAATGTTGTCACCAACAATTTCTTTGCTTTCGCCCTTGATGTTGTTGATGTCACAGCCCATAGCAGAAACGATTGATGCGTTTGCCTGATGGGTATGAATAACAAAGTTTGTTTCGGGACGAAGAATGTAGCACTGTGCGTGAAGACCTTTTTCTGAAGAAGGCTTGATGTCGCCTTCGTATGTAAGGTCGTTGAGGTTAACTGTTACTATATCGTCGGGAGTGAGAGAAATATAATCACGGCCTGAGGGAGTGATTACGAACTGAGTGTCGCTGATTCTGCAACTTACATTACCCCATGTACGGGCAATGAGACCTGTTGCAACAAGTTGTTTACCTGCTTCGACAACTATTTTTTTAGCCTCTAAAATATCCATTTTATTCACCTCTATCAGAGTAAATCAGTGAACATAAGGCAGACATTGGAGTCTGCCCTATGTATTTATGTTTTTTTATTATTCAACAACAGAAATGTTTGCGAATACTCTGTCGAAGCGAGCAATTGCATCGTCAATCATTTCTTCTGTGTATGCTGCTGAAGTGTAAAGTCTTGAACCTGCAAGAGTTACAAGGCCTTCTGCCATGTAAGCAGCACCCATGTGGGTCATTTCAGCCTTACGCTTGCTTGTTTCTTTGATTACGCCGGGAATTGTCCAGGGTTTGCTCCAGTCAATTGAGAATGCAAGAGTACCAACAGTTTCCATATGGCAGATTGAGCCCTGGTTGAATGCTACGAAGGGAAGGTTGTATTTGTCAACGATTGTGTTAAGACCTGCTGTAAGTCTGTCACCCATCTTACCTGCTTTTTCGCAAGCATTTGTTCTGTCGATTTCTTCAAGAGTATAGTAACCTGCAACACAGGAAATGGGAGTTGCAGCAAGAGTACCGCCGCAGAAAGCCTTCTTTACTTTCATGCCGCTTGCAACAAGACCTGCCCCCTTGTACTGCATGTATTCTCTCTTACCGCCGATACCGCCTGCACCGGGATAGCCGCCGGCGATAACCTTACCGAAGATTGTGAGGTCGGGTTCAACGCCGAAGTAGCCCTGAGCACCTGCCATACCAACACGGAAACCTGTAACAACTTCATCAAAGATGAGAAGTGCGCCATACTTACGGCAAAGTCTTTCAACGCCC
>JAZOAX010000007.1:0-27028 GCA_045595685.1 Acutalibacteraceae bacterium | reverse complement strand
AAGGCTCACGCAGCGGCTTATGTAAGTGCGGCACTCAGACTCGGCTGGTATAAGATTTACTATCCGCTTCAGTATTATGCAGCATTTATGACAGTGCGAGGCGGCGACCTTGAAGCCGTAACGGTGCTTCAGGGCAGAGATGCCGTAAAGCGCAGAATGGCGGAAATCAAACAGAAGGGTAAAGATGCTCAGCCCAAAGAGCAGAATATGTATCCCACACTGCAGGTTGTTAATGAAATGATGGCAAGAGGAATAGAGTTCCTGCCCGTTGATATTTATAAATCCCACGCAACTGTTTATGAAATCGAAGACGGAAAAATCCGTATGCCTTTCGGTGCACTTTCAGGTGTTGGTGATAACGCGGCAGTTGCTCTTATGCACGCAAGAGATGGCGTTGATGAGTTTGTTTCAATTGACGATTTCGCTCAGAAAGGTGCAGCCTCATCTTCAACCATCGATGCACTCAGGCAGGTCGGTGCACTCAGAGATCTGCCCGAAACCAGACAGATGAGTCTGTTTGATATGTAAAAGGGTGAAAAAACAAGGAAATACTTAAGGAACAAACAGTTGATTCCTTAGTAAAAAATAAAACAATAAAAAGGAGAGAAAAAAATGAAAAAAGATGATGTAATTCTTTCATCAGTCATTGCCGTAATACTGTGTATCGTTATCGGTGTAATTTTCCACGGTGTGAAAGGCCCTTCAACCACAGAAATTATTGTTGGAGTAAATTCAAATGCAGGTGCTGCCGTTCAGACAACGCTTCCCACAGTTCCCACCACTGTTGCACCCGCAACCACTGCACCGAGCACAACACAGGCAACAACACAGGGTGCTGCACAGACTGAAACCACAGTTCCTGCAAGCGCTGAATCAACAACTGCATCAGCAGAAAACGGACTTCCCGTAACCCCTGCAGAAATACTTGCAAAGTATACTCAGGTTATGGACAAGGCAAAGAGTGAAGGCCCTGCCCACAAAAAAGTGGAATATCAGGCTATTCCCGAAGATAAGGTTAGTTTTGAAGGCGGAGTTTTCGATAAGATTCTTCCCCTTGCATCACTTTTCTTCACAACAGAAGAAGACGCAAGAGCCAACCCTGAAATCAGAGAAAAGGGCGGCGATATGTACTGGTTCCCCGTTTATAAAGTAAGCAAGGGTTGCCTTCTTACAGATGCGAGCAAAATCAAATCCGCAACCTGCACAGAGCAGGCAGACGGCAATGTAAAAATCACAATTGTACTGCTTGACGAAGACAATCCGGAGCCTCCTCCCGAAGGTGCAACAAGTTGTGACAATGCAGTGGGATCACTTTTCACCCCCATTATGCTTGCCGATGTTCACAACACTCTTCAGAACGACTCAGCAGTTAAATTTGTTGTTAAAGATGTAGACTTTGACCTTAATTACTATGATTGCACAGCAGAACTTGTATATAATCCTGCTAACGATCAGATCGTTTCACTGGATCACTATATGCATATTCTCATCAAAATCAACAGCGGTAAAGTTCTCGGTATGAGTGCCGTAGGCACAGCAGTTCTTGATAACTACCTTTACTTCTCAGACTTCCAGTATTAATAATAAAAGGAGCTGTAAAGAACGAAAGTTTTTTACAGCTCCTTTTTCTTGCCAACTTTTTTCTGTTACTTACTACTGTATAGGAATGTTTAGGTATTACGGTATTTTTCCGCCTGAAGATTAAACATATAAGCGTAAGTGCCGTTTTTCTTCATCAGTTCATCATGGCTGCCGCATTCAATAATCCGACCTTTTTCCATAACAAAAATACGGTCTGCATTTATTGTTGTTGAAAGGCGGTGCGAAATGAAAATTACTGTTTTGTGGGAAGCGGCTTCCATCATGGCACAGTTGAGGTTATATTCTGCAACAGGGTCAAGGTTTGCCGAGGGCTCGTCAAGAATAACATAAGGACAGTTCTTGTAAAAAGCACGGGCAATAGCAACTTTCTGACTTTCTCCGCCCGAAAGCATAATGCCTTCATCGTCAAATTCTCTCAGAAGTTCCGTTTCATTGCCGTGTGGCAGTACTTTTGAAAATCCGCTGTGCTTCAGTGATCTTGTAACGGAATTGTCGTCGTAGTTTTTGTCAAGTGCAACGTTTTCTCCCACACTGCAGGAGAAAAGCTGGAAATCCTGAAAAACGGCAGAGAATCTGTCACGGTGGGAATCAAGAGTAAAGTCCCGTATGTCTTCGCCGTTAATTTTAATTGAGCCGTCAGTGGGGTCATAAAGGCGTAAAAGCAGATTTGTCAGCGTGGTTTTACCTGCACCGTTGTAGCCGACAAGGGCAATTTTTTCATAGGGTCTGATGCTTAAATTTATGTCTGATAATGTGGGCTCTTTGTTACCGGGATAGGTGAAATTAAGGTTTTCTATGCAAATTTCCTTGGGCTCAGTTTTTTCTGCAACTTTTTCACCGTCTTTAATTTTAAAATCAGCCTTAATGAATTCACGGTATTTTTCAATCATTTTTCCTCTTTCAGAGAAAACCGCAACAGCCCATACCGTCAGAAAGTTTATTGAAATTGCAATGGAGTGGGCTCCGTTGAAAGCGGCAACAAAGTCACCGGGGGTCATACTTTCTTTCACAAGAACACAGTATCCGAGATAAAGAGGTAGCACAAACATAAAGCCGAGTATCTGAATTCCTGTTTCCTGCACCATATAAAGTGAAGAAATTTTACTCCAGTATTTTTTCTGATTCTTAATAACATCGTCAGCGGCATCGTTGTATCTTTCAATAAGAAGGGGAGAGATATTATTCATTCTCACTTCCTTGCAGTAATCCTGCAAATAGAATATGCGCTGAAAATAGTCACTTCTCCTGTGGAACTTGGTGTTGTCAATTCTTCTGCCCATCTGCAAGTCACCGATTTTTCGACTGAGCGGCAGAAAAGCACAGATAAAAAACAGAATAATCGCAAGGCTCCATGGATCAATGGAAAGAAGTACACCTGAAATTGTAACAAGCGAAATAACATTACCCACATAGTTTCTCACAAGACCGAGGAGATTCTGAATGTTGTCGGAAGATGATTCAATGGTAAGAATAAAGTTGTTATAAAACTCGGGGTTGTCATAACTTTCCTGGTCGAGCTTTCTTGCTTTTTCGTAAAGTTTTCTGTTAAGTCCGTAGTGGACTTTTTCTTTTTCCATATTCCATATAAACTCTCTGTAAAGCCAGGAAAGAAGCGTACTCAGAATAAGAATCGTCGCAATAAGAATAACGGCATAGAAAATGCGGTGCATATCTTTTCCTTCGGTAACAATATCAATGATGTATTTCACACCGAGTACAGATATGAGCCTACCGGGAAGAATCTGAAGTATTCCCGAAATAAAATCACCGATAACGAGAAGGGGGGAAACCTGAAAAAGCAGTTTCACAAAAAAGAAAATATTTGAAACCATAGAGTGTTCACTTTTATTCTTTTTCATTTTCGTTTTCCTCCTTATCTCTGTTGTAACTTGATGCCTGGAGGGTGAACATACGGCAGTACTCTTTGCCGTTTTGCATAAGTTCACTGTGAGAACCTGTTTCAAGAAGTCTGCCTTCACCTATTACAATAATTTTATCGGAAAGCACGGCACTTGAAAGCCTGTGAGAAATATAAAGTACAGTTTTGCCTTTTGTAACTTCAATAAGGCTTCGGTACATATTATATTCTGCAATGGGGTCAAGGGCAGAGGAGGGCTCGTCGAGAACGGCAAACTGAAAATCCTTTGCAAAAAGTCTTGCAGTGGAAACTTTCTGATTTTCACCGCCTGAAAGACCTATGCCGTCATTTTCAAATTCTCTTGTAAGCACAGTGTCTCCGCCTTTGGGAAGAGACGATATCTTTTCCCATATTCCGCTTTGCCTGAGGGCAGTTTCGGCAAGTTCTTTGTCTTCATCGGTACATTCGCGGCAGAGTATATTTTCAAATACGGAAACGGCAAAGTTTTTGTAGTCCTGAAAAACTGCACCGTAACTGTTGCGAAGAGACTCAAGGTCGTATTCTTTGATGTTTCTGCCGTTATAAAGAATTTCACCTTCGGCAACATCATAAAAACGAAGAAGCAGTTTTACTATTGTGCTTTTACCTGCACCGTTTACACCCACAAGGGCAACAGTTTCGCCTTTATTGATTCTGAAAGAAATATCTGTCAGGGAGTTTTTCTTTGCCGAGGGGTAACGGAAAGACACATTTCTGAATTCAAGGGATTCAAACTCACCGCATTTTTCTTTGCCGTTTGTGATTTTCGGCTCATAATCAAAAAATTCACGAAGATTCTGAAAATAAAATGCAGCCTGACTTATCATTTCAAAACTGCCTGCTACCCGCATCGTTGCCTGCTGAACCGCACTGATTGAAGAAAGCACAACGGAAAAGGATGAAACAGTCATTTTATTTGTAAAGACAAACTGATAACCTGCAAAGGCATAAGTGCCTATGGTGGGAATAAAATCGCTGAAAAGGGAACTGACCATACTGTAAATAAAGAGTTTCACACCGTATTTTTTCAGAATTTCAACATTGGAATCAATGGCTGCACGGAATCTTTGCATAAGTACAAGAAAGATATTTGATGTGCGCATGTCTTTTGAATATTCTTTAAGAAAAACCGTTCTTTGAACATAGGCTTTTATTCTGTTGTTGGTTGTCATTTCCTTGTCTCTTTTATAAACGAGTTTACTTTTGAACATTTCAACAACAAACACAAGTGCCACGGGTGCAAGGAATAAAAGGTACATCGGGTCAATAACAGTTACAGTGCCGATAACAAGGCACAGAGAAATTATACCCGCAACAACCGAGCCTACATTGTCACAGACCGAGACAAAAAGTCCCCAGGCAAGAATCTGTGTGGCTCTCTGATATTTATCGTAAAATTCAGGGTCTTCATAGCAGGAAACATCAAGTTCTATTGCTTTTTCAAAAACCTTGTTGTTAAGTCCTTTGAGAACCTTTTTTGTTGAAACCTGTCTTATGTAGTTGGCGCTCCAGTTTATTGCCTTTATGAAAAAGGAAAGCACAAGGAATAACACAAGATTTTTCACAAACTCCTGAAAATCACCTTTTGCATCAATAATGCCGAGAAGCACCTTTAAAAACAGAATATTCTGCAGAAAAACAGAAAAAATCATATCTGCACCCATATTGATAAATGAGCACAAAAGCAGTTTTTTGTCTGTCTGCCACACAAGTTTCAAGGCGAAAAATATATTTTTTATTACCGGTACTTTTTTATCAGGGTCAACACCCATTCTTCTGTGGCACATCGGTGGCGGCATAAAATCACCTCATTTTACTAAAAAGAAAATTCCTTTTGTATAATACACCTCATAAAAGTAAAATACAAGTCTTGATTTTTAACCGTTTTTGTGCTATTATATTTATGTAAGAAAGAAGTCCGGAACAGTCTGTAAGCATTTTGTGTTTACGGACTGTTTTTTATTATCCGTAGTTTTTTCTTTCTCTTATCTTGCAAAAAAATTCATAGAGTGTATAATCATATTGTAAAAAAACTAATCAAGGAAGTGTTGATATGTCAAAAATTTTTGCTCACAGAGGTTTTTCAGGTAAGTACCCCGAAAACACAATGCTCGCATTTCAGAAAGCAGTTGAAATCGGCGTTGACGGAATTGAACTTGATATCCATCTCACCAAAGATAACGAAATTGTGATTATCCACGATGAAGACATAAAGCGCACAACTGACGGTGAAGGTCTTGTTAAGGATATGACACTGGAAGAACTCAGAAAGTTCGATGCTTCTGCAACTTTCAAAGGCGTATACGGCTTCTGCGGTATACCTACACTCAGAGAGTATTTTGAACTTGTGAAAGACACAGATATTATAACCAACATCGAACTTAAAACAGGTGTTTATGAATATCCCACCATTGAAAAAAGAACGGTTGAACTTATTAAAGAGTTCGGACTGGAAGACAGAATTATTTTTTCATCTTTCAATCACTTTACGGTTAAACGCTGTGAAGAAATTGCTCCCGAAATTACAAGAGGTTTTCTTACAGGGGACTGGATTTATGATTTCGGCAAATATGCCGCTGAAAGAAATGTTCAGTGCTGCCACCCATGGCACATAACTCTTAATGAAGAGTCGGTTAAAGAGATTCACGGTGCAGGAATGGTAATTAACACCTGGACAGTTAACGAATATGACGATATTGAAAGACTTTCCGCAATGGGTGTTGACTGCCTTATCGGTAACTTCCCCGACAGAATGATTGAACTTCTCCGCAAGTAAGTTCCAAGCCCTAGCCCCTAGCCCCTAGGCCCTAGGCCCTAACCCCTACATATCAAAGAAAGAGGATAATGCAATGCTAGTAATACTTGCAGTAATATATATTGTATTCATTTCACTGGGGCTGCCGGATTCACTTTTCGGTGTTGCCTGGCCTGTTGTCCACACCGAGTTTGGTGTAAGTGAAAGTTTCGCTTCCGTTTACAGCATAATTATCAGTCTGTGCACCGGAGGCGTCAGTTTCCTTTCGGGAAGACTGATAAGAAAGTTCGGAACAAGCAAGGTAACTTTTGTTTCAATTCTTCTCACTGCGGCAGGACTTATCGGTATAAGTTTTGCACCCAATCTTGTGGTTATGATGCTCTGTTCGGTTATTATGGGCTACGGAGCAGGTGCCATTGATACGGGTCTTAACAGTTTTGTTTCTCTTCATTATAAAGCCCATCATATGAACTGGCTTCACTGCTTCTGGGGTGTGGGAGTTACGACAAGCCCGCTTATAATGTCAGTTTTTCTTGGTGAAGGCGGCGGTAATTGGCGCAGCGGCTACAGAGTTGTGGCTATGTTACAACTTGCCATCGGACTTATAGTTCTCTTTTCGCTTAAAAAGTGGCGTTCAATTGAAAAAAATGAGGCTCAGCAGCAAACACAGGAGGAAAAATCCGATGCAAAAATTTCTGATATCATAAAAATCAAAGGTGTAATTACAAGTATCGCTTCACTCGGTTTTTATTGCAGTATGGAGTTTCTTCTCGGCACATGGGGAGCAACTTATGCCGTCAACGCCTTTTCAATAGCACCGGACGAAGCGGCAAAATGGGTGTCACTTTACTATGGCGGAATCATGCTCGGAAGAATGATTGCAGGTTTCATATCTTTGAAAGTTTCGGATAAAAACCTTATCCGCGGCGGTATTTTCACTTCACTTCTGGGAATTATTGTTTTTGCACTGCCTCTGGGTAAAATATCAATGGCGGGGTTCATTCTTATAGGTATCGGCTTCGGACCTATCTTCCCAAGTGTGCTTCACAGTGTTCCCGAACGTTTCGGCGGAACCTACGCCGCAGACATCACGGGCTATCATATGGGTGGTGCATACGCTATTGGCTTCACCGTACAGATGGTTTACGGCTATGTTGCATCATGGACAACTTTCGGAATAACTCCTTTTGTGCTTATGGCACTTTGTGCGGGACTTATCGCACTAAATGAAATTGCACTGAAAAAAGTGAAACGGGTGACAAAATGATTTACGAAAAGATTTATTCAATATACAGAAATATGGTGTATAACAGAGCTGATGACAACGGATGTGTGTTTTATTTTTCTGCAGATGACTTTGAGGCTCTGAATGCGGAACCCTATACTTTCAACTCAACCGACGGACACGAACTCAAAGGCGCATTCTATTTCTACAACGGCTTTGACGAAAACAGGATTGTTATATTTGAGCACGGTATGGGCTCGGGCCACACGGGATATATGAAAGAGATTGAAATTCTTGCCCGTCAGGGATATAAGGTGTTTTCCTATGACCATACCGGCTGTATGCAGTCAGGCTCAGATACAACGGGCGGTTTTGTGCAGTCACTCAAAGACCTTAACGATGCCCTGAATTCACTTAAAGGTGATGAGAAATATAAAAATCTTGACTTTTCGGTTGTGGGACACAGTTGGGGTGCTTTTTCAACAATGAATATATGTGCTCTGCATCCTGATATCAGTCACATCGTTGCAATGTCGGGATTTATCGGTGTCAAAGAAGTGCTGAATCAGTTCCTCGGACCCTTTGCCAAAAAGGTTTATGCCGAAGAAGAAAAGGCTAACCCCGGTTTTATCGGTTTCAATGCCGTAAATTCCCTTTCACAAAGCAAAGTGAAGGCACTTATTATCACATCGGATGACGACAGAACAATTAACTGCAAAAAGCATTTTGATGTGCTTGAAAAGGCTCTCGCGGGGCAGAAGAATATAACCTTTTTAAAGGTCACAGGCAAAAACCATAATCCGAATTATACTGAGGATGCGGTTAAGTATAAAGATGTTTTCTTCAAAGAATACACAAAAGTAATGAAGAAAAAACTGCTTAATACAAAAGAAGAAAAAGAGAAATTCAAATCTTCTTATGATTGGAACAGAATGACGGCACAGGACGAAAAAGTGTGGAAAATAATACTTGAGCACCTTGCGAAATAAAATGAAAAAAATGTCTGAAAGTTTTTGGCTTTCAGACATTTTCTTTTACTATTTTAAATGCAAGTTCTTCAAGTTGTTCAATGCTTTCAAGCATACCCACTTGCTGACGGTATTTGGCAGCACCGTGAATACCTTTAATATACCAGGCGGCGTGTTTTCTCGCCTCGCGTATGCCCACTCTTTCACCTTTGTAATCACAGATAAGCCTGATGTGTTCCACCATAACTCTCATTCTTTCACTTACGGGGGGCTCGGGCAGAATAACACCATTTTTAAGGTATGCGTTTATCTGGCTGAACACCCAGGGTCTTCCCAGAGCACCTCTGCCGACCATAAGATAATCGCAGTTTGTTTCTTCAATCATCTGCGCAGCGGTGATGCCGTCAACAATGTCACCGTTGGCAATAAGGGGGATGCCGATGTTCTTTTTCACTTCGGCAATCATTTTTCTGTCAACGGGTGGAGCATACATCTGCTGCCTTGTTCTGCCGTGTACCGTAACTGCGCTCATACCTGCTCTTTCTGCACGCTGAGCCATATCAATGCAGTTTATGCTTTCACTGTCCCAACCGAGACGGATTTTAACGGTGACGGGAATATCAACGGCGTTTTTAACTTCTCTCATAATTTCTTCTGCAAGGTCAGGCTTTCTCATCAGAGCACTTCCGCCGCCGTTACCCGCAATTTTCGGTGCAGGGCATCCCATATTTATATCAATGGCGTCAGGCTCAAAATTGAGGCAGCCCCTTGCACTTTCAGCCATAATCTGAGGATCAGAGCCGAATATCTGTGCGGCGGCAGGGCGTTCTTCTTTTGAAAGAAAAAGAAGTTGCTTTGACTTTCTGTCGTGCATGGTAAGTCCTTTGCTTGATACCATTTCGCTCACAACATAAGAAGCACCGTATCTCACACAGAGTTCACGGAAAGCCCTGTCTGCAACGCCTGCCATAGGCGCAAGAGCAGCAGTACGGCTGTCTATTTCAATATTGCCAATTTTCATTAAATCATTCCTTTAGAAAACTTCGGATTATTTTAACACATTTTTGCAGATTATACAAGTGGAGTATTCATCATTATTATAACAAAGGTATTGACAAAGCAAGTTTATTTGAATATAATAACATTTGAACAATCGTTCAAATGAACGAAAGAGGTGAAGTTTATGGATAAAACTTTCGAACAGGAATATCTTGCCTTGGGAGAAGAAACCGCAAAGCAGGTGCGTGATAAAGAACTTGACGAGGATGTGCTTTTTGACCTTGCAGAACTATTCAAAATTTTCGGCGACTCAAACCGTATCAGAATTCTCTATGCACTTTCGGGCACAGAAATGTGTGTCAGCGATATCGCTCTTATGCTTTCTCTTTCAACTTCGGCAGTAAGCCATCAGTTGAGAATACTTAAAGCATCAAAACTTGTAAGATGCAGAAGAGAAGGCAAAATCATATTCTATATGCTTGACGATGAACATGTCAGTGACATTATCAATATCGGCCTTGAACATGTGATTGAGTGAGGTGTAATTATGAAAACACAAAGAAATATCCTTATTGCCTTTGTTCTTAATCTGTCTTTTTCAGTTTTTGAATTTTTCGGCGGGATTTTTACGGGCAGTGTTGCAATAGTGTCTGATGCAATTCACGATTTAGGCGATGCGCTCAGCATCGGGGTGTCATATTTTCTTGAAAAGAAAAGCAAAAAGCAGCCCGATGAAATATATACTTTCGGTTATGTCAGATATTCCGTAATCGGCAGTGTTATAACAACTGTTATTCTTCTTTTCGGCTCTGTTGCTGTTATATATAATGCCGTTGAAAGAATATTCAATCCCACAGGTATCAACTATCAGGGAATGATTGTTTTTGCAGTTGTCGGCGCAGTTGTGAATTTCGTTGCGGCATATTTCACAAGGGAAGGGGACTCCCTTAATCAGAAAGCGGTAAATCTTCATATGCTGGAAGATGTACTCGGTTGGTTGGTTGTTCTTATCGGTGCCGTTGTGATGCATTTTACCGATTTTGCAATAATAGACCCTATAATGTCAATCGGTGTTGCAGTTTTCATTTTCATAAATGCCCTTAAAAACATCAAAGAGGTAACAGAACTGTTTTTGCAGAAAATACCTGCCGGAGTCTCTGTAGATGAAATCAGAAAACACGTTCTTGAGATCGACGGAGTTACAGATGTTCATCATATCCATGTGTGGAGTATGGACGGTTTCAGTAATTATGCCACAATGCACATTGTAACCGACGAAGACCCCGAAAAAATCAAACACGAAGTAAGGCACGAACTCGGGCACCACGGAATAAGTCACGTTACCCTTGAAACAGAAAAATCCGATGAAACCTGTGAGGAGATAAACTGCACCGTAACTGAGCGTGAAGGTCATTCTCATCACCATCACCACCATCATCATTAATAAACAAATACCGCATTATCTTCAAAAGGATAATACGGTATTTTTTATCATTCTGTTTCGCCTGAAATTTTTTCAACAAGTTCAAGCACCTGAGAAGAAAACATTTTTCTTCTTTTCACGGTAATTGCTCTGTATACAGGGTATGCCGCTGAGATTGCTGCAATGCCCGGAATACCCAGAATTACACCGAAAACAAGGGAAATATCTTCAAGAATAAGACTCATTCCGCCACCCAGAAGAAGCGTACCGGCAACTCCGAGAATAAGGGAGACAATCTGACCGGGATATTCCACCTTTTTGTCAAGTTCTCTCAGTTTTGCAATGTCAGTTTTTTCTTTGGGAGTGGTTATGTATTTTTCTTTTATTTTCTGAATTTCGTCTTTGTGTTCCGGTGAATAATTCAAAGTGAAACCTTTATCATCATTCATCATTGTCACCTCATTAATATATCTCTGAATTTTTGTGTCGGTATTCTAACTGAAATGTGTTAACGCAGCAATTAAAAAATGTTTTGAATATATTAACGGTTCTTGAAAAAATATTAAGAAATTACTTTACAGGTGAATTTGAAATTTCATCGGCAAGTTTCAGGATTTTGTGGGCAACTTTTTTTCTGTGTCTTCTCACAGTGAACTTTCTAACGGGAGAAATGAAAAAAAGCATTATTAAGCCAATGACACCGACAATTATACCTGCTGCCATTTGTCCCATAGCAAGTGACAGGCTCATACCTGTTCCGAAAACAAGAACACTGATAATTGCATAAACAATGGCAACTGCAGTGCCGAAGGACTCAACGCCGTCATCGAGCCTTTTCATTTTCTGAAACTTATCCTCCTTGTTGTCGGAATATTTTGAAACAATTCTGTCAATCTCTCTTTGGCGTACTGCAGAATAGGAATAAGAGAAACCGTTTTCGTTGTGGTTGTTATCCATTTTTTTATATCTCCGTGTCTGATATGTTTGTCTTTTTCAAAGGAAGTCTTACCGTAAAAGCGGAGCCTGAGCCGAGTTTGCTTTCAACGGTAATTTCCCCCATTGTAATGTCAATTACTCTTTTAACAAGGGCAAGCCCCAGACCGTTGCCTCTCGTTGCGTGGGATGTGTCCCCCTGATAGAACTTCTCGAAAATGTGCCGTCCCGTTTCTTCCGTCATACCGCAGCCTGTATCGGCTATTCTTACAACAGCACTGCTTCCGTCCTGCCTTGCACTCACCGATACTCTGCCGCCTTTATCTGTGAATTTAAAGGCGTTGGAAAGAAGATTTGACCACACAATTTCAATAAGCTCCTTGTCGGCTTCAATTTCAATGCTTTCATCTAAGTCTGTTATAATATCAATTTCTTTTTCTTCCCATTGATTTTCAAACTTCAGCATACATTCGCATATCTGCTCACTGAGGCTGAACTTCTCGTTTTTCGGAAAAATCTGCTGGTTTTCAAGTTTGTTGAGCCTGAGTATGCTTGTTATCAGTTCCGAAAGATTCTTTGAAGCACGGGTGAGATTTTTTGCACATTCTTTTCTTTCTTCATCACTCAGGTTATCGTTCTGAAGCATTGTTGCATAATTCTGAATTACGGCAAGGGGAGTTTTCAGTTCGTGGGAAACATTTGAAATGAAGTCAGTTTTCAAAGTTTCAATGGAAGAAAGTTCCTGAGCCATTTTGTTGAAGTCTTCAATTATTATGTCGTATTCATTATATGCGCGTTTTTTGTGAATGGGCTTTATTCTTGTTGAAAAGTCGCCGTTGGTGATTCTGTGTGCAGCATCAAGAATTCTTTCAACGGGCTTTCTTGTGTAAATGCGTTTTCTGATTCCGTCAAAAACAGAAAGTGTTGCGCACAAAAAAAGAATGTTCAGCAGTGTCTGCATTGCTCTTGATTTGATTTCCTCTTCTTCAAGATTAATTGCCTGAACTGTGCCTGTGTTGAAAAACAGCATAAAACTGACAGTAACAAAAAAGCCTGAAAGAATGAAAATAAGAATAAATCTCCAGGGGGAGAAAATACTGTTTTTTATTCGTTTATCCCTTTTTCTGAACAGTCTCATTTGTTAAGCACCGCCTTGTAACCAAGTCCGTGGACGGTTACAATCTGAAAATCGTTGCATTCAGCAAATTTTTCCCTAAGTTTAGCCATATAAACATCAACGGTACGGGGGCTTGATGATGTTTCTGTTTCCCAGAATTCTTCCATAAGTTGACTGCGGGTGAATGTTTTTTTAGGGTAGGAGAGAAGTTTATAAAGAATGTTGAATTCTCTTGCTGTAAGAGTAACTTCTTTGCCGTCAATTTTTGCCGTTCTTTCATCCATATTCATTTTTAGGCTGCCAACACTCAGCACTCTTGATGAGTTGATTTTTGCGCGGCGCATAATTGCAGAAATTCTCAGAAGCATTTCGTTAAGGTCAATGGGTTTTACCATATAGTCATCTATACCTGCATCAAAACCTCTTTGTTTTGAAATGAAATCATCTCTTGCAGTGATGAAAAGAATGGGTATCTCTTTGTCTGTTGCTCTTACGGTGCGTGCAAGTTCCCAACCGTCAACTTCCGGCATCATTATGTCGGATATAATAAGGTCAAAAACCGAATCATACATAGCGTCGTATGCGCTTTTTGCATCAAGGCATCCCGTTGTTTCATATCCGTTATGGTTAAGGAATGAACACACTGAGCGGTTGAGTGCTCTGTCATCTTCAACAACAAGTATCTTAAACATAAATATGTACCTCCACACAGTTTATTTAAGCCATTATATCACTGAATTGTTAATGTTTTGCAAAACAGATAAGGATTTTTTGTTTTTTCTAAGATTTATTATAAAAAATCAGATTCCGCAATAAAGGGAATCTGATTGATGTATTGATTTTATTCTTCTGCACTCGCTCTGCGAATATAATTTTTGAAGAACTTGAGGGCATCTTCAAGGCAGGAAACGGGGATTCTTTCGTTTGTGCCGTGAGTGCAGCGGAGAAGTTCTGTGCTTACTCTGAAAGGAGCATAGCGATAAATATTGTCACAGATGGGCTCATAGTTATAAGCATCAGTGCCGCCCATAACAAGATAGGGAGCAACAATTGAGTTGGGTTCAAGGCTCTTGCAAAGTTCGGTGATAATTTTGAAAGTTCTTGAATCTGTTGGTGAGAACTTGGATGCCTCTTTAGAGTTGAGCACATTGATTTCGATGTCTTTGTTCTTAACAACTTTTCTGATGTGATCAACAAGGTCCTGCTTTGTTGTTCCGGGCATTGCTCTGAAATTGATTGTTGCAGATGCTCTCTGAGGAAGAACGTTTGCTGCAGGGCTGCCCTGAGCCATAGTAACGGCTGTTGTTGTTCTTACAAAACAGGCACCGAAGGGAATCTGCTTTGCAACTTCAAGAATAAGAGGTCTGAGAAGGGGAATGTTGCAGGTGATAAGACGTACGGGATATGTGCACTCTCTTCCCACTGCATCAAGAAGGTCTTTCATAAGCTGATTCAAAGAGGATTTGAACTGGTGGTCTTCAATTTCCTTAATTGCGCATGCAAGCTGACCGAGAGCGTTGTGCTTGGGAGGCTGTGATGAGTGACCGCCTTTGCCGTTGCATACAATTTCAATATCTGAATAGCCTTTTTCTGCAATACCTACGCCAACAAGATGTTTGTCGGGAAGAACACCGGGAACATTGATGGGAATAATTGCACCGCCTTCATCAATAACACTGTCAAAGATGATACCTCTTGCTTTAAGAGTTTCCATAATATCTTTGGCACCGTTTTCTGCATTTGCAACAACTTCTTCATTGTCACCGAAAAGAAGATAAACATCTCTTTCGGGAACGAATCCGTCTTCAAGAAGAGCCTCAACGGATTCCATTACTGCAATGAGGTGGTTTTTCATATCAAGAGTACCGCGGCCCCAGATGAATTCACCGTCGTCATAACCTTCGAAGGGATCGTGATTCCAGTCGCCCTCCGTACCTTTTGAAATGGGTACAACATCCTGATGGGCGAGAAGAGCGATTGGGTTAAGATCACTTCTTGTACCTTTCCAGTGATAGATAAGGTTTGCGGGGGGAACGATTTCTTTTGTGAGGTTTTTTTTGATAAGGGGATATGATTCATCAAGGAAAGCGTGGAATTTTTCAAATTCTTTCCAGTCCACTCTTGCACTTTCTCTGTAGGAGATAGTTCTGAACTGAACTGCCTTTGAAAGATTACTGCGATATCTTTCGGCATTGATTTTTTCATCGGGCAGGGGAGCCACATCAACTTTTTTCGGGCGGTAAGCCGCAGCGTGAACAGCATTTCCCACAGCGGCTGCAGCAAGGGCAGTGCCGATGATTTTAGTTGACTTTTTCATATTTTCAACCTCTTTCTTTCATATTGCTTTCCATTATATACCTGTTTTAACGGTTTTTCAATATGTTTGAATAAAAGTTTGTAAACTTACCTTTAAACAGGTTGACTAAAAATAAACAAAATGATAAAATCATAACTGTACTTTAACTTCCCGGAGGTAAAAGGCTATGATGTCAAAAACAGTAATCAGAATTATCTGCATCATTATGGCAATACTGATGGTGCTTTCCGTCGGTGCAGTTGTGCTGCAGGTTATTGCAGTTGACGAAGGTGCAGTGATGAACTATGTGGCTCCCATAACAGGTGACAGCGGCAGCGATTATATTATACCTGCGGGTATCGCTGTCGCAGCGGTTCTCGCTGTGGTACTCTGCCTTGTGCTCCCAAAGATGAAGAAAAAAGAAGTTCCTGCCCATAAGCCTGCAGTAAAGGAAAAAACAGTCGGCAGAACAGTTAACGGAAAAAGCAATGTAACCAAAAACAAATAATGTCTGCATTTTTAACATAAATGTGCTTTCTTTTGTTGCTTTTCAACAAGGTGAAGCACATTTTTTTGTTGCAAAAAACAACGCATTTTTAATTGTATTTACAGTTTGTTTGTGATAAAATAAAATTTGTTAAAAAATGTTCACTTTTGAAAGGAGACGAACATAATGAAGAAAATTTTAGCAGTAGTTCTTGCAGTAATTATGGCATTTTCACTTTGCAGCACAGGTGCATTTGCCGCTTATGAAACAGCAAAACTCACAGAATATCCCGTTATTATGGTACCGGGTTATTCATCAAGTGAACTGTTCAGATACGGTGAAGACGGCGAAAAAATTCACCTTTGGGGCGATGCTTTTGCACAGATTTCTCCCGAAGTTGAAGCAAACCTCGGCGGAATAATTGCCGATGCCGCAACAATGCTTCTTGCAGGCAATGTTGAACCCATCGCCAAAAGACTCGGTGAAGGTTTCCAGCGCATTTTCGGTGACCTTAAAACAAATCCCGACGGAACAAGTTATTATGATGTTTATAACTATATCAACACTCCCGAAGAGTGCTGTTATGCAAATCTCCGCGAACTTTATCCTGACGGCAGATTCCAGTCAGAAAACGAAATGATGAGCGAAGTGTGCGACAAAGTAGGCGCAGAAAACTGCTATGTTTTTACCTGCGACTTCAGAATGGGTGCCGTTGAATGTGCAAACAAACTCAAAGGCTTTATCGACGATGTACTTGAATACACAGGCAGTGAAAAAGTAAACATTCTTGCAGTTTCTCACGGCGGCCAGGTAACAGGTACATACCTCACTCTTTACGGCCACGAAGGCAAGGTTAACAACTCAGTTCTTACAGTGCCCGCACTCGGCGGTGCAGGTATCGCATACGATGCTTTCAATGCTCCCAGAGAAGGCTTTGATTTCGGTGATGTTGCACTTCTTGTTTTCATCGAACACGGAATGCTTCTTGAAGAGGATATCCACCTTCTTGTTGAAGCCGGATGGCTCGGATTCCTCGACGACCTTGCAACAGCACTTGTTCCCTATGTAATGCCCACAATGGGAACATGGGGCAGCATGTGGGACTTTATTCCTCTTGAATATTATGAAGATATGAAAGCAGAACTTCTCGATGAAGAAGAAAATGCAGGTCTTATCGCACAAAGTGACTTTATGCACTATGAAATTATGTCTCCCGACGGTGAACATTATTTCGGCAAAGGCTTCAGAGAAGCTCAGGATGCAGGAACAAATGTATACATTATGGCAGGTTATGACATAGTTATCGTAACAGGTATGCCTGTTTCATCAGATGCTATCATCACAACACCCGCATCAACAGGCGCAACCTGCGCACCTTTCGGTGAAAGATTCAATGACGGTTACACTCAGAAAGTTAACACAGGCTTCTATCAGGTTTCACCTTCAATGACCGTTGACGCATCAACATGTTATCTCCCTGAACACACATGGCTTATTGAAGATTACCACCACGGTATGACATATAAGGATGAATATACAAGAGACCTTATGTATACTCTTCTTCTCAATGATGAAAGTTATGATGTTCATTCAATGGAACGCTTCCCTCAGTTCCACGCAACCACAAATGCATCACATTCCGTACACGCCGCTTTCAATAACAGCAGTGACGGTTATGTATCATCAGAAGATACATCTCTTGTAATCACAAACCTTTCCGCAAAGAGTGATATGGTTGTTTCTGCCGTAACCGTAAGAGGCCTTGAAGATATCGACTTCGCATTTATGCCTTTCTCCATTGCTCCCGGTGAAAGCAAAGAAATTTCTTTCAAGGGTGAAATTCCCGAAGTCAGCCGCAAGAATTTTGAAATCACAGTTTCATATTTCCTCGGCACAGTAACACCTATCGGTGAAAGAACATTTGACTTCACAATCATGAACGGTGAAGCAGTTGAATTCGATGAAGAAAATCCCACAGTCAAAGCAGACAATGCTCAGGAAATTGACGGAGTACTTGACGAAGAAGTAACAGATATTCTTGCAAAATACGGCGTTAAGGGTATTGTATCAACAGTGTTCACAATGGTTTATAAAGTTGTTAAATTCATTATGGACCTTGTTTCAACATTTCAGAATCTTTAATAGCACATAATCAATATGCAAGGCATCTGCGGATGCCTTGTTTTTTTAAAATTCAAATTTTGCCGTTGAATAAAAATAACCTTCTGAACAATACTATGAATACACGGTGAATTCCACCGTAATTTAGGAGGTGTAACAATGGAAAACACAGGTGTAAAGTGTTCAGTTGAAGAATGTGAATATCATGTAGGTTGTGACAAGTGCAGACTCGGCACAATTGAAGTTTCACACGAAAGAACAAGCCCTGATTCAATGGCAATTCCTCATTTCTGCAAAAGTTATCAGAAAAAGCAGTAAAAAAAGCACCGACAGGTGCTTTTTTGATTGATAAGAGATATATTGAAAAAATGTATATTTATTCCGGATAAGTAAAATGTTTATATTTTATTAAACTACTTATAAAGTTGTTCTAATATAATATAAAAAAAGAAAAATCAGGAGGAAAACAAAATGAATTATACCGATTGGGCAATGCAGGAACTGTCCGACCTTCCAAACACAAAATCCGCCTATCTTTATAAGCAGGAGGTTATTGCAAAAATGACCGAAAGAGCAAATGCTCTTGTGGGTATGGGAATAAAAGATAACAATGTTATAAATGAACTTATCAAAGACGAATTCAAAAACATAAAAGCAGAGTTTGCCGCATCACAAAAAGAAAAACAGAAGAAAACAAAGAAAAAAACAGTGGGTAAAATGACTGTTCTCGGAATTATCGGCTATTCACTGCTTCTTGTTCTTTTCTTCCTTGCAGTGAGTTTTCTCAGCGGCGCCTGGAGCAAAACATGGCTTATCATTGTTTGCGGAATTCTTCTTCCTCTGGCAGCAGGAATGATGGTTTCGGCAATGAGTATCGGCGGCAAAAAGGCAGTTTTCAACTTCGCATCAAGATTCCTTATGTCAAGTGCAATTATGCTCGCCTGTGTTGTAATTTTTCTTGTTGCAACATTCCTCACACCAATGCCGAAAACATGGCTTATTTTCCTTTTTGCCATTGTACTGATTCTTGCAGTTGATATGGCAATGGCATTTGCCGCAAAACAGAAAAGTGCAATTTTCACAAGCCTTTTATATGTACCTGCAATTGCATCTCTTTTATATGTAATTCTGGGTCTTTTACATATTCTTCCCTGGCATCCCGGATGGGTAATTATCGTGCTTTCCGTTGTTGCTGATGTGGCAATCGCAGGCAGCGGCGTTCTCAGAAGCGCAAAGCAGAAAGAGGAGAATGAAGAACAATGGGAAGAAAACTGAATGCTGAACTGTGGGACAAGATGCATTATCTGTTCCGTGATTTTAACGACCGTATGGTGCATCTTGAACTGCATTACGATTTTGAAATTGATGTTGAAAAATTCAAAACAGTGCTTATTTGCTTTCTTGAAAAGGCACCGGTGCTCCACTCCCGTTTTGTAGACAATAAAGTCAGTCCATATTGGGAGGTTATGCCCTATACAGTTGAAGATGTGCTTACTGTGAAAAGGGTAGACGATATCCACGGTGCAACAGATGAATTCCTCACACAGTATATTCCGCCTGAAAGTGGTTTGCAGATGAAAGTTGCCCTGTTCTATTATGAGGGCAAAACTGCCTTGTGTATAATAGAAAACCATATGTGTATGGACGGCGGTGACTTCAAATACTTTATAAAGGAATTCTGCAAAGCCTATTCCGATTACGATGAAAAAGGTATTACTCCGCTTTCTTTAAGGCAGGGCACACGCTCTTACGATTCCGTTTATTCCTCTTTTTCAAAAGCACAGGAAAAGATGGCAAGGAATCTTTACAGAAATGTCTGCGCAAAGGATACACATAAGTTTCCTCTCACCGAAAGCAGAAAAGAAGACAAATCATTCATTGCAAGACGAAAAATCAGTGAAGATATGTTTCTTAAAATCAAATCTGTGGGTAAAACCAAAGGTGCCACAGTCAACGATATGCTTGTGGCTGCATACTTCTTTGCACTTTATGAACTTGCAGATTATAAAGAAGATGAAAGCGTAACAATTTCCTGCGCCATTGATCTGAGGCGACATATGAAAGACGATGAAGGTCAGGGAATAACAAACCATACGGCTTTTATGCAGTGCAACATTCCCAAAAGGGGCAGAGATATTTTTGAAACTCTGCAGTATGTAATCAACAGTTCGAACTTATACAAAAAAGATAAGTTTATGGGTCTTTACGGACTTCCTCTTCTTAAACTCGGTTACCGCCTTCTGCCTCATTCGGCAAGCGAGCAGATAATCAAAATCGGTTATTCCAATCCGCTTCTTGCAATGAGTAATATCGGTATTCTTGATCACAAGGCACTCGCACTTTCAAATAATGAGCCTTTTGACGGTTTTATGACGGGTGCCGTAAAATATAAACCCTATGTGCTTTTGTCTGCAACTTCCATGCGAAACGAAATCACAATGTCAATGTGTGTGCGCGGCAACGAAGAGGACAAAAAGATTGTTGAAAAATTCTTTGATCTGTTTGAAGAAAGTCTGGAACTTCTTACTAAGAATTGAATTCATAGAGATATGTCATATACCTGTGGCATATCTCTTATTTTTTTCTTGATGTTTATGCTGCCGGATGCTATAATAAAAAAAGAGGTGAAATTATATATGAAGAAAACAGTTAAAACTGCAGCAGTTCTGCTTGGTGCATCTGCCGTAGGTGCAGGATTGGGCTACGGAGTGTGCACTCTTTTTGACGAACTGCTTTTTAATCGCAATCTCATACTTCCTCCCGAACTTGCCCGTAAAATCTCAGACTGCGATGCCACGCATCTTGGTGAATATCTCGAAAATAACCTTCGTTGGCTTGAGTCCTACGGGTATGAAAAGCACATTCTTGTGTCTTCAAGGGGCGAAAAACTTGTGGGTTATCTTATGAAAGCAAAAGAGGAAAGTGATACATACGTTTTCTGTGCCCACGGATACAGAAGTTACGGCAAAAAAGAGTTCTGCGGCGTGGCTCAGTATTATCTTGAAAAAAATATTAATGTGTTCTTCGTTGACCATGTTGCATCGGGAGAAAGCGAGGGTACCCACTGCACTTTCGGATATCACGAAACAGAGGATTGCCTTAAGTGGCTTTCATATATGAGAGAGAAATTCGGTGATAACATAAAAATTATTCTTCACGGCGTTTCAATGGGTGCATCAACGGTTATGATGATGAGTTCTGAAACAGACTTGCCCGAAAATGTAAAAGGTGTTGTTGCTGATTGCGGCTATTCAAGGGCAGTAGACTTGTTTTCTCACAAACTCAGGGCACTCAAAGTGCCTCCCGAAAAACTTATTCTTGCTGTTAATTTTGTAAACCGTCATAATCTCGGTTTTGATTTCAGAAGCCTCAGCCCCGTTGACAGTGTTAAAAATACAAAAGTACCGATTCTTTTTATCCACGGAAACTGTGACGGACTTGTGCCTTGCAATATGGCTCAGGAACTTTTCAGTGTTTGCGGACATACCAAAAAGGATATACTTATAGTTGACGGTGCAGACCACGCTCAGTCCTATATGATAGGAAAAGAACTTTACACAGATAAAATGGATTCATTTTTATCAGGCTTAATCTGATTGACACTAAAGGAGACAGAAATATGAAGAAAATTGTTGTTGCAGGTGCAGGGCACGGCGGACTCACGGCCGCTTATCATCTTGCACAGAAGGGTTATGATGTAACCGTTCTTGAAATGCAGAAAAGGGAAGAAATGGGCCACGACTGGCACGATGCCCTTGACTTTTCAGCCTTTGACGATTCGGGAATACCGAGACCTTCTGAAGATATGTACTCATTTAATATTCCGACAGGTTTCACCAATCCCTCAGGCACCGTAATGCTTGATATTCCCTATGAAAAAGGTAAGGGTATTTATATGGACCGAAAGGTGCTTATCAGTTACCTTATGGGACTTGCCGAAGAAAAAGGCGTTAAATTTGTTTTCGGCGCCGAAATTAAGTCTGCCGTAAATGAAGGTGAAAAAGTTACGGGTATCAGATATAGCGACGGTGAAAACGACCAATATGTTTTCTGCGACCTTGTAATTGATGCGGCAGGTATGCATTCCAAAGTGAGAAAAAGCCTTCCCGTGTCCTGCAAAATTCAAAAGGAAATGCCTGCAAGAGATATCTTCTATGTTCACAGAGTTTATTTTGAAAACACAACGGGAGAAGTCACAACTCCGCAGTATATAATCAAACTTTTCAATATGAACAGACCCGGCATTGACTGGCTTCTTACAGAAGAAGGTTTTGCAGATATACTTGTGGGTAAGTTCGGTTCAAGCGGAGCCCTTACACAAAAAGAAATTGACGAAGCAATCGTAGCTTTCAAAAAGGAGTATCCCTTCATAGGCGATAAAATAATCCGCGGCTCAAAAACTGCAGAAATTCCTCTTGCAAGAATGTTGCCCCTTATCGTATGTGACGGTTATGCGGCAGTGGGGGACAGCGCCGGTATGACCGTTCCTCTTAACGGCAGCGGTATTATTCTTAGTATGGCTGCAGGAAAAATACTTGCCGATACAGTAATTGCCGCAGCAGAAAAAGAACTCAGCCGTTCAATTCTCTGGCAGTACGAATACGGTTATTTCCAGAAATACGGCAAAGACCTTGTGATGATAGATATTCTCAAAAACTTCTTCACATATATCACGGGCGAACATGTAGACTACTTCCTCGAAAAAGAAATTCTCACGTCAAAGGAACTTGATTTCAACGGCTCTGAGGGCATTGAAATAACATCGGAATATGTCCGTAAAGTAATTTCAGCATTAGGTCCCGTTATCGGTCTTGTACCTGCGATTGTAAAAAATCTCAAATCCGTACCTTTTATTGAAACTGTTGCAAAGCAGATGCCGAAAACCTTTGATGAAGAAAAGGTTGACAAGTGGATCAAAAAGTATATGGCATTGTAAAAACTTAAATACAGTAAACCGCCTTTGGCCACCGTCCGATAAAGAAATACTTTCTTATTGGGTGGGATTTTCGGTTTACTGTATTTTTTTGTTCAAAATCCTTGACAATCCATCTTTTAAGTGCTATAATTCACTAAATTCAAGGATTTAAAACTTTAAACCGATAAAGCGGAATTAAAAAACGATATAATATTCAGAAAATTGTATATTTCAATTGACCTTTATATAAATAAGGTATATAATTACTCTATTATGCAACTTTTATTGTAATTTATGAAAAAGGTGACAGTTATGGTATCAGAAAAAATGTATGATCTCGGAGCAAAAAGTTCAGTTATAAGAGAAATTTTTGAATACGGAAAAAAAAGAAAGGCTGAAATCGGAGCAGAGAATGTTTTTGACTATTCTCTGGGAAATCCCAGTGTTCCTGCCCCTGAAACAGTTAACGAAGCAATCCGCGAACTCACACTTAATATGGAGTCCTGTGCACTTCACGGCTACACCTCAGCAGTGGGCGACAACGACACAAGAAAAGCCATTGCCGATGACCTTAACAAGCGTTTCGGCACATCTTTCGCTATGCATAATTTCTATATGACCTGCGGTGCCGCAGCATCACTTTGCATAACTTTCAGAGCACTCAGCGAAAAAGACGATGAAATTATCATTTTTGCCCCTTATTTCCCTGAATATAAAGTGTTCATTTCTTCGCAGGGTGCAACTCCCGTTGAAGTGAAGTGCGATGCCGATACTCTTCAGATTGACCTTGATGCTTTTGAAAAAGCAATTACAAAGAATACAAAAGCAGTTGTTGTCAATTCTCCAAACAACCCTTCAGGTGTGGTAATTTCAGAAGAAACCGTCAAGGGTATGTGCGAAATTCTTGAAAGAAAGCAGGAAGAATACGGCAAAGCAATTTTCCTCATTTCCGATGAACCTTACCGTGAATTGGTTTATGACGGAGTGAAGGTACCGTTTCTCACAAAATACTACAAAAACACCATCGTGTGCTATTCCTACAGCAAATCACTTTCTCTTCCCGGCGACAGAATCGGCTACATTCTTGTTCCTGATGAGGTTGAGAATTTTGAACTGATTTACAAAGCAGTCTGCGGTGCAGGCCGAAGCCTCGGTTATGTCTGTGCACCATCTATGATGCAGTTTGTTATAAGAAAGTGTGTGGGACAGACAGGTGATATCTCTGTTTATAAATATAACAGAGACCTTCTTATCAACGCTTTCAACGAATACGGCTTCAAAGTTGCAAAGCCTGACGGAGCCTTTTATCTGTTTATGAAAAGCCCCGAAGAAGATGCTTCTGCATTTTGCGAAAAGGCAAAGAAATACGAACTTCTTCTCGTACCGAGCGACTCCTTCGGTTTCCCCGGTTATGTCAGACTTTCTTACTGTGTATCAACATCAATGATAGAAAAGAGCCTTCCGTCTTTCAAAGCACTGGCTGAAGAATACGGGTTGATCTGAGGTAAAAACAATGGATAAACTTCTTAAAGCAAGAGAAATAATAAACGAAACAGATAAAGAAATTGCCGCCCTTTTCCAAAAGAGAATGGAAGCGGTAAAAATGGTGGCAGAATATAAAAAAGAAAGAGGTCTGCCCGTTTTTGACGCATCAAGAGAAGATATTGTTGTCAAAAACAACATTACTTACATTGAGGATGAAGAAATAAAGGAATTTTATGTTCCTTTTATCAGAAGCACAATGGATATTTCCAAACGCTTCCAGCACCGTATTCTTGAAGGACTCAATGTTGCATACAGCGGCGTTGAGGGTGCGTTTGCCCATATTGCCGCAGGCAGAATTTTCCCCGACGGCAACAGAATTTCCTATCCCGACTTCAGGGCGGCTTATGAGGCTGTTGAAAAGGGCGAATGTGACTGCGCAGTAATCCCCATAGAAAACAGCCGTGCAGGTGAAGTAGGACAGACTATTGACCTTCTGTTTTCAGGTTCGCTTTATGTGAACGGTGTTTATTCCCTTGATGTACGGCACAACCTTATAGGTCTTCCCGGTGCCACAGAAACGGATATAAAAGAGGTTATTTCTCATCAGCAGGCAATTGACCAGTGTGCAGCATTTATCAGAAATCACGGTTATAAGAGCAAAGCCTGCGAGAATACCGCAAGGGCAGCAAAGTATGTTGCCGACACAGGCGATATGTCTCTTGCTGCAATCGCAAGCAGAGAAACTGCTGAACTTTACGGTCTTTCTGTTATAAGAGAGAACATCAACGAAGCGGCAAACAATACCACAAGGTTTGTTGTTGTATCAAGAACCCTCTGCAAAGAAAAAAGAGACCATTCCATAATTGTTTTCACAGTACCCGATAAGCCCGGTGCACTTGCCCACGCAATCAATGTCATCGGTCATCACGGCTACTCAATGAAATCAATAAAAAGCCGTGCAATGAAAGACCTTATGTGGACATATTATTTTTATGTTGAACTCACAGGCGACCTTCAGAGCAAAAGAGGAATGTATATGCTCGATGAGTTAAGTGAATGTTGCGACAATCTAAAAATGGTAGGTACATTTAAAGATAACTGCAAAATCTGAGGTGTTATAAATGATAATTCCCGTAAATTTAGGCGTTGACAGTTACGATATTGTTCTTGAAAGAGGGGCAATAAAAAAAGCAGGGGAACTTCTCGGTATTCCGAAAGGAAGAAAAGTTCTTCTTGTCACCGATTCGGGTGTGCCCGAAATATATGTTAAAACAGTTGCAGCATGTTTTGAAAAAAGCCATATTTTTGTTTTCCCTCAGGGTGAACAGAGCAAAAATTTCGATACATACAAACAAATATGTGAGACTCTTTCAAATGCTGAATTCACAAGAAAAGATGCAGTGATTGCTGTCGGCGGCGGAGTTTCGGGTGATATGGCAGGTTTTGCCGCAGCAACATATATGAGGGGAATTGATTTTTACAATATCCCTACAACATTGCTTTCTCAGGTGGATTCTTCCATCGGCGGAAAGACGGCTATAGACCTTGGCAAAATCAAAAACATAATCGGAGCATTTCATCAGCCGAAAAAGGTTATCATTGACCCCGACGTGCTTTCAACTCTTGATTCAAGACAACTTAAAAACGGATTTGCCGAAGCCATAAAAGCAGGCGTAATAATGGATGAAGCCCTTTTCGATATATTCGAACAAGGTAAAGCAGAAGAAAAAATTGAAGAAGTTATTGAGCGCTCACTTATGGTTAAAAAGAAAGTGGTTGAAGAAGACGAAAAAGAAGCGGGACTTCGTAAAGTGCTTAACTTCGGTCACACTGTCGGTCACGCAATAGAATCGTCAGTTCCTTTCGGAGAACTTTACCACGGCGAATGTGTCTCCTTGGGTATGATATTTATGAGCGGTGAAAAAATCCGTAACAGAGTGATTGAAGCATTAAAAATCAGCGGTCTTCCCACAGAATATCCCTTTGACCGTGAAAAAGTAAGAGAGATTATCGCACACGATAAAAAATCTCAGGGCGAAAAAATCAGCACCGTCAGATGTGACGAAATCGGGGAATTCCGATTTGACGATATGACAATTGACGAAATTATGAATCTTATATAAAAAGGTGTGATAAAAATGAAAAACACCATCGGAAACAGTATTTCCGTAACACTTTTCGGTGAAAGCCACGGCAAAGCCATCGGCTGTGTTATTGACGGTATTTCACCGGGTATTGAAGTTGATGAAGAATTTATTTCTTCACAGATGGAAAAAAGAAAAGGAATAAATTCAATTTCAACAAAAAGAAGAGAAAAAGACGAAGTTAAAATTCTCAGCGGAGTTTTTGACGGCAGAACAACAGGTACTCCCATCTGCCTTATGATTGAAAACGGTGACACAAAAAGTAAGGACTATTCCGAACTGAAAGACCTTGCAAGACCCGGTCACGCAGACTATACCGCACAGTGTAAATACGGCGGATATCAGGACTACAGAGGCGGAGGACATTTTTCAGGCAGGATAACAGCACCGCTTGTTGCGGCAGGGGCTATTGCAATTTCTGCCTTAAAGAAAAAAGGTATATTTATCGGTACTCATATTGCCTCCTGCGGTAAGATAAAAGACAGAGAATTTATAGATATTGCAGAGGATATCAATCTTCTTGAAACGCTTGATATGCCCGTTCTTTGCGAAGAAAAACGCAGCGAAATGCTGTCTTACATAGAAAATATAGGTGCACAGGGCGACAGTGTGGGAGGTATTCTTTCCACTGCCGTAATCGGTATGCCCGAAGGCGTCGGAG
>JAZOAX010000006.1:0-2044 GCA_045595685.1 Acutalibacteraceae bacterium | reverse complement strand
CTTGCAAGAACTCCCGCATCGGTCAGTGCGTTCATCAAAGTAGACTTGCCCGCATTGGTATAGCCGACAATGGCAACGGTCTGAACACCGTCTTTTTCTCTTCTTTTGTGCATCTGGGCTCTTCTTTTTTCAAGTTCCCTGAGTTCTTCTTCAAGTTTCTGTATGCGTCTTCTGATATGTCTTTTATCACTTTCGAGTTTGGTTTCACCGGGGCCTCTTGTACCGATACCGCCGCCAAGACGGGAAAGTGATGTGCCCTGACCCGCAAGTCTCGGTAACTGATATTTAAGTTGTGCAAGTTCAACCTGAAGTTTACCTTCAGCAGTACGGGCGCGCATTGCAAAAATATCAAGAATGAGCATAGTTCTGTCGATAACTCTTACAGATGTAAGTTTTTCAAGATTTCTCTGCTGTGACGGTGAAAGCTCACTGTCAAAAATCAGAAGGTCAACTTCACGGCTCTGACAGAATGCAATTATTTCTGCAAGTTTACCCACGCCCACAAAAGTTGCTTTTTCGGGGCTTTCTTTTTTCTGTATAACCTTGCCGACAACCTGTGCACCTGCAGTGTTTGCAAGTTCTTCAAGTTCGTCAATGGACACTTCTGCATCGAATTCCCCTGTGTCAACACTTACAAGCAGAGCCTTTTCTGCTTCGGTTTTATTTTCATAAAGAGTCATAAAGTTCACCTCTTTTAAGTCAGGTCAGCAAAAATCCGCCTGCAAAAAAACAGTTCCGGATTATGCTCGTCAACCAAATAATTATAAAAAATTAAAGAACGATAAGTTTCTTTTCACATTCGGTAAGGTTAAGGCATCCGTCTTCCGTTACAAGTGCCATATCTTCAATTCTTACACCGAATTCACCGGGAATATAAATGCCCGGTTCAACAGTTACGATATGCCCTGCTTTAAGTATTTCCTTGCCTGACGGGTTTAATGTTGGAAGTTCGTGGATTTCAACACCCACACCGTGACCGAGTCCGTGGCCGAAATATTCGCCGTAACCTGCATTTTTAATGATATCTCTTGAAACAGCATCAACATCACTGCACAAAGCACCCGCTTTTACTGCACTGATACCTGCCATCTGGGATTTGAGAACGGTTTCGTAAACTTCAATCTGCTTTGAAGATACTTCACCTACAGCAACAGTTCTTGTCATATCCGAATGGTAGAAATCAACAACTGCGCCGTAATCCATTGTTATGAAATCGCCTTTTTCGATTTTTTTATCTGAGGGCACACCGTGAGGAAGCGAACTGTTACTTCCGCTGACACAGATTGTTTCAAAAGAAAGTGCATCGGCACCGTTTTTCAGCATAAAATATTCAAGTTCAAGAGCAACTTCCTTTTCTGTCTTTTCCGTGGAAATGAAAGAAAGAATATGGTCAAATGCTTTTTCGGCAATTCTCTGTGCTTTTACTATTGCATCAACCTGTGTCTGAGTTTTAATTTTGCGGATTTCATCTATAGCACTGTCGAGTTTTCCGTCGCATACGGTTTCGGCAAAATCCATTGCATTTTTAATATCGTTATATCTTGAAACAGTTGTTCTTTCACTTTCAAGGTGAAGAACAGTTATACCGAGTTTTTTCAAAAGTGCAGAAATATCCTGTTTCATATTCTTCATAAGAAGAATTTCATCGCAGGATTTAATTTTATTCTGAGCTGCCTCAATATATCGTGAGTCTGTAAGGAAATAAGCCTTTTCCTTTGTTACAACAAGATATCCGTTTGTTGAATGAAACGAAGTGAAATAACATATATTTTCCTCACTCATAATAAGTGCGGCAGATTTATCATCGGTAAAAAATGATTTGAGTTGACTGAGCATTTATATCAGACCTTTCAATAAATATATAAAAGATAAATCACCCAAGGAATAGGAAGTCCTCGGGTGATTTTTAACTTAATTACTTAAATTTGCGCTTACGAGCAGCCTCAGACTTCTTCTTTCTTGCTACTGACGGCTTTTCGTAATGTTCTCTTTTACGAACTTCCTGGATAATGCCATCACGTGAAGTCTGTCTCTTAAAACGTCT
>JAZOAX010000005.1:0-2850 GCA_045595685.1 Acutalibacteraceae bacterium | reverse complement strand
GGTGAACTTCTCGAGTACCGCGACTGTAAAATTATGGCAGGTAAAATTGCTGAAAATGCAGATGGTTTTGATTATTTTTATCGTCAGACAATGCATATTGAATCTGATAAAAAATACGAAAGAAAGCATAACAGTAATGAACTTATCGGTCATTATCTTTCAGCGGTAGGCAAGGGAAAAAGAAAACTTCCGCCGCCAATTGAGATGTTTTCTGCTATTGTTACCAAGAAAATAGTTTCAGTCAGTTCAAGAATTACAGGTATATTCAGAAAACTTCGAATCGGTGTTAAAAACAGGTTCAGTGATTTCTTCTCAGATGCCAGATCGCGTTCGGAAATGGTTGCGACTTTCCTTGCCATGCTCGAACTGATTAAAGCAAACAAGATTTCTGTTGACGGTGACGGTGAAAACTCCGTAGTTACGCAAACCGGTGAGTTTTCTGATTCAGATGAACTTATTTTAACTTCAGGCGGTGAGAATTATGATGAATAGTAATAATCTGCTTCCGGTATTAGAGGCTGTTTTGTTTGCGGTCGGTGAGCCTATTGAAATAACAAGACTCGCTCAGGGACTGGACGCTGAAATAGTTGTTGTAGGAGAAGCACTCGAAATATTAAAAGAAAAGTATGAAGATGAGTCATCAGGTCTTTGCCTTTTAAGGCTTGACGATAAATATCAGTTATGCACAAAAAAACAGTTTGCAGACAACATCAGAAGTGTAATTGAAGTTAAGAAAAATGCTCCTCTTTCTCAGGCTGCTTTTGAAGTACTCGCTATAGTTGCGTATAATCAGCCCGTTACCAAGGCTTTTATCGAACAAATCCGTGGTGTTGACTGCTCAGGTGTTATATCAACACTTTGTCAGAAATCACTTATTGAAGAAAAGGGCAGACTTGAACTTCCGGGCAGACCGCTTATTTACGGCACGACACCTGAATTTCTTCGTTGTTTCAACATTTCATCTCTTGATGAACTTCCCGAACTTCCCAAAAATGAAAATGTTGAAAAAGATGATGAAAACATAAAAAATTCTGATACAGATTTCAATTTAACTGTTGACGAAAATGAAAATTTAGAGTAACATATACAAAGATATATTTTATGGGGGGTGAAAGATTGTCAGGTTTTCAGATTTTTCTCTGCGTAATCGCAGGCATCATAGCATTTTTTATTCTGCTTCTTTCTGTTCCCGTTAAAATATCAATGGGGTATGACGATAAGATTAGACTGTCGGTCAAGTATCTGTTTATTAAGTTAAACATATTGCCGGCAGGTCCCAAAAAAGAAAAACCACCCAAGGAAAAGACCCCTAAAGAGAAAAAAACGAAAGAAGAGGCGGCGCCAAAAGAAAAGAACCCCAATCCTATTCTTGAAATGGTTAAAGCCAACGGATATGACGGTATGATGACCGTTATAAAAAATCTCGGCAGAATTCTTGGAATATACGGTGGAAAACTTCTTAAAAGCGTAAAGTTCGACAGAATAGATTTACATATATCCGTCGGTACCGGAGATGCAGCTTCAACTGCAATAAAATACGGTGAAACCTGTCAGAAAGTTTTTCCTGTATTAGGTTTTATATGCTCAAACAATATAGTAAAAAAATACGATATTATGGTTGAACCTGATTTTCTTGCAAACAAAACAGAAGGGGAGTTTTATTGTGACTTCTCGGTTTGCATAAGAAAAATCATCAACGCATCAATAGCAATGGTTGTCAGACTTGTGTTTGGCGTTGTTATCAAATTTCTGCAAGGCGGAAAGAATAAACCTACACAAGTTTCGAATAACGAAAACACACAAAATATACCTCAGAGTCAAATGAAAGGATGATATACAATGGCAGAAAAAAGCGCAGGCGCAATTCTCACATCAACAATTGAAAAAATCCGTGAACTTGTTGACACAAGCACAATCATCGGTGAAGCAATTTATGCTGAAGGCGGAACTACAATTATTCCCGTTTCAAAAGTTACATACGGCTTTGCTTCAGGCGGTGCAGACTTCCCCTCAAAGAGCACAAAAGAACTCTTCGGAGGTGGAGGCGGTGCAGGTGTTACAATCACACCCGTTGCTTTCCTTGTAATCAACAATGGTGAAGTAACTCTTAAACACATTACTGCTTATGACAACGCAGCCGAAAGAGTTGTTAACCTTGTTCCCGAAATGTTTGACAAGGTTACCGGCCTTATGAACAAAGCCAAGAAAGATGTTCCTGCAACAGATGCAGTTGATGCACCTGTTGAGCCTCAGGCATAATAAAAAATTAATTAATCAACAACCGCCTGCATATCATATAATTGGCAGGTGGTTGCTTTGTTAATTAAAAGAATCTTATATTCAGTTTTTTCAGTTTTATTTTTCGTGTTAATTTTATCTGCAGATGTTTCAGCACTGAGTAATATCAGTGCTGAAAGCGCTGTGCTTCTTAATGCGGACACACATGAAGTTATATACGAAAAGAATATGCACAAAGTATCGTCTATGGCAAGTACAACTAAAATAATGACTGCTATACTTGCAGTTGAGTCAGGCAAACTCAACTGTACCGTTGAGGCAAAGCATAATTTTTACACAGAAGGTACTGCTATCGGCATAAAAAAAGGATATGTATGTACCCTCGAAAATCTTGTGTATGCAATGATGCTTGAATCAGGCAATGACGCTGCTGTTCTTGTTGCCGAATTCCTAAGCGGAAGTGAAAAGGATTTTTCTTTGCTTATGAATAAAAAAGCAAAAGAAATCGGAATGAACTCAACAAATTTTGTAACTGCTTCAGGGCTTGATGATAAACATCACTATACAACGGCTTATGATATGGCTGTTTTAGGCGCTTATGCTATAAAAAAT
>JAZOAX010000004.1:0-4397 GCA_045595685.1 Acutalibacteraceae bacterium | reverse complement strand
TCCCGGCTCTTTCCAGAGAAGAGAAGGTAAGGCTTCCGAAAAGGCCACTCTTTCTTCAAGAGTTATCGACAGACCCATCCGTCCTCTTTTCCCCAAGGATATGTGAAACGATGTTGGCGTTGTTGCAACAGTTATGTCAGTTGACCAGGATTGCCTTCCCGAAATCACCGCTATGATCGGTGTTTCCGTTGCAATCTCCATTTCAGAAATTCCTTGGGACGGTCCCATCAGCGGCGTTTCCGTTGGCCTTGTTGACGGCAAGTTCGTTATCAACCCCACAGAAGCTGAAAGAGAAAAGAGCGAAATGGCTGTTACCGTTGCATCAACTGCAGACCTTGTTGCTATGATTGAAGCAGGTGCAAACGAAATCGACAACGAAACAATGTTCGACGGTATTATGTATGCCCACAAGGTAAACCAGGAAATCGTTGAATTCATCAAGGGCATTCAGGCTGAAGTCGGTAAGGAAAAGGTTCCCTTCGAATCACAGGATCCTGCACCCGAAATGTTTGAAGCAATCAAGGAATTCGCTATTGACGATGTTAAGTTTGCTCTTGACACCGACGATAAGAGAATCCGTGACGAAAGACTCAAGCCCGTATACGAAAAGGTGCACGAGAGATTTGACGAAGAATATGCAGACGTTATTGAAAAGATTGACGAATGTATGTATAAACTCCAGAAGTATGTTGTAAGACGTTGGCTTCTTGACGAAGGCAAGCGTGTTGACGGCAGAGGTATCAACGATATGCGTCCTCTTGATGCTCAGGTTGACCTTCTTTCAAGAGTTCACGGCTCAGGTATGTTCACAAGAGGTCAGACTCAGGTTCTCACCGTAACAACTCTCGGTCCTATGAGCGACGCTCAGCTGCTTGACGGTCTTGACAACGAAACCGAAAAGAGATATCTCCACCACTACAACTTCCCCTCATACTCAGTTGGTGAAACAAAGCCTTCCAGAGGCCCCGGCAGACGTGAAATCGGTCACGGTGCCCTTGCTGAAAGAGCCCTTGTTCCTGTAATCCCCTCAGTTGAGGAATTCCCCTACACAATCAGACTCGTTTCCGAAGTTCTTTCTTCAAACGGCTCAACATCACAGGCTTCAATCTGTGGCTCAACCCTTTCACTTATGGCAGCAGGTGTTCCCATTAAGGCTCCCGTTGCAGGTATCTCCTGCGGTCTTATTTCCGAAGGCGACCGCTTTATGACAATGGTTGACATTCAGGGCCTTGAAGACTTCTTCGGCGATATGGACTTCAAGGTTGCAGGTACAAAGAAAGGTATCACAGCAATCCAGATGGACCTTAAGGTTCACGGTCTTACTCCCGAAATCATCAAGGAAGCATTTGAAAAGACTTACGATGCAAGATGCAAGATTCTTGACGAAGTTATGCTTCCCTGCATCGCAGAACCCAGAGCAGAACTTTCCAAGTATGCTCCCAAGATGCTCACAACCAAGATTGACGTTGAAAAAATCGGCGACGTTATCGGTAAGCAGGGCAAGGTTATTCAGAAGATCTGTGCTGAATGTGAATGCAAGGTTGATGTTAACGAAGATGGCACAATCTTTGTTTCTGCTATTGACCTTGACAATGCAAAGCGTGCAATCACAATTATTGAAACAATCGCCAATGACCCCGAAGTTGGCTCAATCTTCCGCGGTGTTGTAACACGCCTTATGAGTTTCGGCGCATTTGTTGAAATTGCACCGGGCAAGGAAGGCCTTGGTCACATTTCAAAACTCGATGTCAAGAGAACAGAAAAAGTTGAAGACTGCGTAACAGTTGGCGACGAAGTAATCGTTAAGGTTCTTGAAATCGACGATCAGGGCAGAATCAACCTTTCAAGAAGAGATGCTCTTATCGAAATCGAAGGTCTTGTTCCCGAAGATAACGGTGAAGAAGCACCCCGTCGTCCCAGAAGAGACGGCGACCGTCGCAGAGACAACAGAAGAAGAGACAAATAATCAAAAGCACCCGCGAGGGTGCTTTTTTAGTAGTCAGTAGTAAGGTATTTAATTTATTACAACTTTCTTTCATTAATTGACAACAACTTTAATCACTGTTAAAATGTAACTGTAAGGATGGTGATTATATGAAAAAAGCATTTGCATTATTTATACTTGCTGTAATGTGTCTTACATTGCTTGCAGGCTGCACTGCAAAGACGGAAAAACAAGACCTGGCTGTATATTCATTCAGTGGTGCAAATTATTTTTTCTCGGTTACAGACGGTGTTATAGTTCTAAACGGTGAAGAAGAAACCTTCAGCGGCGGTAATCTGACTGTGCTGCAGGAAGCCCCTTTTTCTGATATTGTTTCATATGACGCAGATTTCTATATTATTAAAGACGGTGAAAAAAGAACAGTCCTTTCTTCCTCCGTTGTGGATATGACAGGAGGCTCTGTCAGACTTAACGGTGACAGCCTTGGAAAAATATCAGGTGAAACAATTATAACCAACTACAAAATGATTGATGAGGAAGATTGGCAGAACAATCTCTTTTTTGAACTCACCGTTACAGACAAAAACGGTGAAGAAACCGTATATGAGCTTCAGATGGAACTCGAAAAGGTCAGATAATGATACCTGATGGGGACTCTGACTACTAACTACTGACTATTCTTCTACCAATTAAAAGGGAGCACCCATCGGGTGCTCCCTTACTGTTTACTGATTATCTGTTTTTCTTGCCGATGTTAAGAAGTCTCACAACGGTGGGGGAAAGAACAATGTTGATTGCAAGTTCTGCCAGGAAGTTGATACCAACCATACCGAAGATAAGGTATTCAGCGGCATTTTCAAAGCCTGCACCTGCGCCCCATTCGCTGATGGTTTCAAAGAAGAAAACAACACAGCCAAGAAGGAATACGCCGGTATTCACAACGGGACAGATGAGGGCTGCAAGAACAACTGCGAGATAGCGGTGTTTCTTTTCAAGCGCCTTACACACAAGACCTGCTGCAAGTCCGCAAGCCATACCCTTTAAAAGTACGGTTATAACTGTGCCGGGAACACTGATGGCAAGAAATGCGCCGGCATCGGTCATAAGCACCATAATACCGAACACGAAGCCGAGCCAGGTGCTCACTTTAGGTCCGCACATTGCTGCGCCGATTACAATGGGAAGAAGGACCAGTGAAATTGAAAAAGGTCCGAAACGGATGAATTGACCGAACATCTGCAGAACTACCACAAGAGCGGTCAGGATCGCTCCAAGCGCCATGGTCTTGGTCGACATTGATCCGGGGTTTGCTTTTTGCATAAAAATTTACCTCCTTGCTGTCGTTCACCTGAGGTGATACAACGCAATAAAAAATTTATAGTAACTGCACTCAGCAGTAATACCCTGTTATTCAGTTGTTTTTGTTATAAATAATGTTCAGACCTTTCAGAACAAGGTGTTCGTCAAGGGTTATCTGATGTTTGCAGTGTTTGAGAATAACCTTTGCCATACCGCCCGTTGCATATATGGGAAGGGGCTTGCCGTATTCTTCATTGATACGGTCAATCATACCGTCAATCATTGAAGCGTTGCCGAAAATAACGCCGGACTTCATACAGTCAGCAGTGTTTTTGGCAGCAACAAGTTCAGGTGCTTCAAGGCTTACCTGAGGAAGTTGAGCGGTACCTCTGGAAAGTGCATTGAGACCCATCATAACACCGGGGGCAATAGAAACACCGATGAAGGCACCTTTCTCGTTTATAACGGAAAGTTTTGTTGCAGTGCCCATATCGATTATAAGGGCGGGACTTGAGTATAAGTTGTGAGTTGCAACGCAGGCGCAGATAATGTCCGTGCCGACGGAGGAGGGGGTATCGCAGTGGATGTTGATACCTGTCTTGATGCCGGGACCCACGATTTTTGCACTTACACCGTAAATGTTTTTCACCGCTTTTTTCATAACAGCATTCAGAACGGGAACAACCGATGAAATAATTGCACCTTCAATTTTTTCTTTGGGAATGTTACGGATTGAAAGGGTAGAAAGCAACTGGCTCGCATATTCGTCTTCTGTTTTGGAACTGTCAGTTGATATACGCGCCGTAAAGGACAGTTTATCGTTTTCGAATCCGCCAAGCACAATGTTAGTGTTGCCTATATCTATTGTAAGAATCACCCGGTATTCACCCTTTCATCTGAAATTCGAATGCATTATATCACCGCAAAGAGCAAATTTCAAGTGAATAAAAGAACTTTGGCACAATAAACAAAACATCTGTGAATGTGTTACTGCTGTTTGTGAGGATGGATAATGTAACTACTGTCACCTTAGGTTGACGAGCATAAATCCGAACTCGCCGAAAAGTGTGAATTTTTGAGTCTTTTCGGCGTTTCGGACTTGAAAGGCGACAGCCTGTCGGTATCCTCAACATCCAAAAACTCTACAAAAATT
>JAZOAX010000003.1:0-3511 GCA_045595685.1 Acutalibacteraceae bacterium | reverse complement strand
GTTCCTTGATCTTATTCAGGAAGGTAACCTTGGTCTTATCAAGGCTGTTGACAAGTTCGATCACACAAAAGGTTTCAAGTTTTCAACTTATGCAACCTGGTGGATAAGACAGGCCATTACAAGAGCAATTGCAGACCAGGGCAGAACAATCCGTATTCCCGTTCATATGGTTGAAACAATCAACAAGGTTAAAAAGACAAGCAATATGCTTCTTCACAGAGACGGCAAAGACCCCTCACCCGAAGATATTGCAAAAGAACTCAATATGCCCGTTGACAAGGTAAGAGACATTCTGCGCATTTCTCAGGAGCCCGTATCCCTTGAAACTCCCATCGGTGAAGAGGAAGACAGCCATCTTGGTGACTTCATTCCCGACGAAGATGCACTTTCACCTGCCGACGCTGCTGCAATGACCTTCCTTAAAACAAAGGTTAACGAAGTGCTTGAAACCCTCACACCCAGAGAAGCAGAAGTTCTCCGTCTTCGTTTCGGTCTTCGTGACGGCACACCTCAGACACTTGAAGAAGTGGGCAAGGCGTTCAATGTTACAAGAGAAAGAATCAGACAGATTGAAGCAAAGGCTCTCAGAAAACTCCGTCACCCCTCAAGAAGTAAGCATCTTAAAGATTTATAATAACAAAAAATCAGGTAATACCGAAGTATTACCTGATTTTTTATGCTTTTTTTATATTTGTTTTTTGTCAAAGTCAAAGTTGAATCTGAACTTTCCCTTGTGTCTGTAGGGATAAACCACAATGCCGAGTGTACCGAGTAATGAGCCGAGGGTATTGAGCACGATATCGCCCATAGTGTCCATAAGACCCCAGCGGCCGCGGTCGATATAATCAAAAAGGGTCTGGAACTTGGGTGTTCCGAAAGCCTTATCATAAGACCAGTGCTGAACATCGTTGGGTATGCCCGAAACCATACCTACAATCTGGTCGCAACTGAATTCAAATATTTCCCAGAAGGTAGTGAGCATAAATCCGCAGCCGACGGCAGCAACAATAACAACGGGGAGAGTAGCGGTCCTTTTTTCAAGTTTGAAAAGTGCACACACAATTTCATACCCGAAGTAAACACCGATTATACCGCAGGCAAAGTGCATACCTGAATCCCACAAACGCACTTCATAATAGAAGTTGAAAAGGTATCCCGCACAAACAGCAATAAAGTCACCCACGGTGATAAGAGTCTGCAGTATGGGGGGAATGTGTCTGAAAACATTTCTCGGGGGACTTGCCAGAGCAACTTCCCATATAAACATAACTGCAAGATTCATCAGTATTTCAAGGGGATAGATGCTGCCTTTGGGCTCAACAATGAAAGCGTAAACTGCAAGGGCAATCATTGCGCCTCTTATAATCCACCACAGAATATATGTACGCTTTGGTGTGCTTTCCTTAAAGCGCCTTTTGTAAGACTGAGCCCATTCTTTAAGGTTATTGCCGTCTTTTTCAAGTGGGGCCGCAACGGTAACTGCCTCAAAATCAAGGTTATATCTGAAAGGCCCTTTCTGACGGTAGGGATAAACATTGATAACAAAAAGTGCAACAAAGGCGCTGACGGTACCGAGTACTATATCAGCCATTGTGCTCATAAGAGGCCAGCGATCAGCATCCACGGGATCGATGAGGCTTTTTTCACTTGCAAAGCCTTCTGCCGCAGCAAGAGACCAGTGCTGCAGGTCTGTGGGTGTGCCTGACAGAGTGCCTGAAATCTGGTCAAAGGTGAACTCAAAAAGTTCAACAAGGTTAAGTGCTATAAAGAAAATACCGAAAGCCACAAAATACATCATTGCCTTGGTGGCAGATGACTTTTGCTTTCTGAGTATCGCCCAGGCAATCTCATAGCCTATAAACACCATACCCGCACTGAAAACAATCTGCATAATCGGGTCAAACCAGACTGTGCTGTAGTTAAGATTGAAATAAACTCCGCCCACGGCAAATGCAGTAAGCCACAAAACAGTACCCGTCTGCACTGAGTGGGGGATGAAGTGCAGAAAACTTTTTTTCGGCACCGCCATACCGATTTCCCAAAGGAAAGTGCAAAGAAAACTCAGAGCAATAAGCACAGGCACGGTGAAGTGATAACCGCCCGCAATGCTCAGAGCAAAAGTACAAATCATAGAAAGTCTCATAAGTGCCCACAAGGCAAAAACCGGTTTGGGGCAACCATCTTTGAGACGGCGAATATACTCTTTCATTGTTAACCTCCGAACTAATATCAAAACAAATTACATTTTAGCATATAAAACACATTTTGGCACTGTTATTTGACAAATTTAACAATGTGTTTTTAAATATTCTTAATTTTTATAACATCGGGGGTGGGAAATAAGGTTTGTATTTTTGGAAGAGTAAAAGTTAAGGGAACGGTTTCACCGTTCCCTTTGTGATTATTGTGTCAAAATTATTCATTATTAATCAGCGAAGCGGCTTCAATATTCATTATTCATTTGAAAATCCCTTATTCACAAAATGAATAATGAATGATGAATATTGAAAAATGAATAATACAAACAAAAATCCGCCCACTTGCGTGAACGGATTTTCGTTTGGCAGTACGTCTCATTTTAGAACCATTAGTTTTATCATAAAAAAATCAGCATTATAAAACACCAAACATTTTAAGAATCATAAACAATGCAGTAAAAAAAGTAAAAACTATCAACAACATAAACGGGGACTTAAACTTCTTTTCTTTAATCTGCACTATCGCCATAACTATACAAGAAATAAGAACTAAAAACGAACTAATCAAAATAATCATCCTCATAAAACTCTACTCCTTTACTAACATATAATTAAATCAAACGATAAAACTATACAATTCTCCCTCAACCAATGTTACTTCACCGATTTGTCCTATTTCAAGACCATCATACATTTCCTGAGGAATCTCAAGTTTAATTATCTCTTTTTCATCAGTTTTAAATTCAACGGTATAAATTGTAACAGTTTTAGGTGTTTTGATTCCTACCATATCAACACGACAGAACAAATTAACTATTTCAGCCTGAAACTTAACAGTTTCAAATTCAGTTTTTATCTCCAAAGACGATGAATTGGATTCAATTTTTTCTCTTTGTTTATATGGTTTTATAATTTTCCTGATGTATAAAGCAAAAATTATTACTGCACAAATACATATACAAAAATAAATAATAAAATCCATATAATCACCTCAAATTCATTCTACAATAAGAAACACAAAAAGTCAATCCGTTTGCCCGAAGGGCAACTGAATCAAGGCGAAGCCTTGTATATCATTAATTCCGCAAGGAATTGCATATCATCAGCTTCGCAAGAAGTTGTATATCATCAAGCCGACAGAAATGCACACCTTCGGTGTGATGAGATACAAGGGCGCAATGCCGCCCTTGATGATATACACACTGACGCGTGATGATATACCAAGCCTGTCGGCTTGGATAAAAAAATCCTCGCTCCGAAGAACGAGGATTTTTTGTGTTTGGAGCTTAAAATAGCAACATTCAATTATATAT
>JAZOAX010000002.1:0-11612 GCA_045595685.1 Acutalibacteraceae bacterium | reverse complement strand
CCGCTTGGCCTCCGACTTCTTTTTTCAGCCCGTGATTATGAAGGTCAACTCTTACCTGCTGTTTCTTTTGTGAAAGGCTGTTTTTCACTGTGGCGGCATTGGCGGTCTTTTTTGCATTTCCGCCCTTATTCTGTGAAACAGGCTTTCCTTTCGGGGTGCGGGATTTGCTTTTTGTTCCGTTCGCCTTTTTTCCGCCGTCGGCTGCTTTTCTGCCTTTTGTATCTGAAGGCTTTTTGCCTGTATTTTTCTTTTTGGGAGCAGTTTTCTTTGTTTCGGCAGGTCTGCCCTGAGAAATGGGTGCAGAATAGTCCTGCCCGAAAGAAAGGCTTTCACTCTGAGGTGTTCTGAAAGTATTTGCAGGTGCAGTATTGTTACCGCCGCTTATAGGTGCCCACATGGAAGGGCTCACATTCTTAAGCCCGTCTGCTTTGTGTCCGTTGCCTATGTCGAATCCTGACGATTCCGTATATTTGCCAAAGGTTTCCGATGTAACTTTTTTGTTGTTACCGTCCACTGCGGCATCCTCCTTTTTAAACGAAATAAAGGCAGAGTGTCACACAGATAAGTATAACACAGTGCCTTGAAAAAACTTTAAAATTATAGATATAAATTAACTGTCCGGTGCCGTCTGCCTTTTTATATCGGCGCCCACCATTTTCAGATAATCTTCAATTTTTTCGTAGCCTCTGTCAATATGGCTGATGTTTCCTACTGTTGTGGTTCCTTCTGCTGCAAGGCCTGCCACCACAAGAGCAGAGCCTCCTCTGAGGTCTGATGATTCAACTTTTGCACCGCAGAGCTTTTCAACGCCGTCTATTACGGCAACCCTGCCTTCAACATTGATTCTTGCGCCCATCTTTTTAAGTTCGCCGACGTGCTTATAACGGCTTTCAAAAATATTTTCAACAATAACACTTGTGCCTTCGGCAATGCTTGTCATAGCCATCATAGGCGCCTGAGCATCTGTGGGGAAACCGGGATAAGGCATTGTTCTTATATCCCGTATTGCCCTGGGTCTTCTGTTCATTGCAAGTCTTACAAAGTTCTTTCCGTTTTTCACTGTGCAGCCCGCCGCCTCAAACACAGGCAGTACGGACAGAAAATCGGAAGAATTCACATTTTTTAAAAGGAGATCTCCCCCTGCTGTGCCTGCGGCACAAAGATAAGTAAGTGCGGCAATTCTGTCGGAAATTACGGTATGTTCACAGTTTCCCAATCTGTCTGCACCGTCAATTACCACTGTGCCCTGAGTGCCCACCTCAATTCTGCAACCCGCTTTATTAAGAAAGGCGGCAAGGTCACTGATTTCGGGCTCTCTTGCTGCGTTGAGAATAACTGTTCTGCCCTTGCCGAGAGCAGATGCAAGAATTATGTTTTCCGTTGCGCCGACACTGGGAAAAGACAGGCTTATTATCCCCTGCGTGCAGTGAGTTTCTTTTCGGCAGGATATTTTTCCGCCCGTTTCGTCAATTACCGTTCCGAGTTTTCTCAGGGAACTCAGGTGAAGGTCAATAGGTCTGAGACCGATTTCACAGCCTCCGGGAGAAGACAGTACCGCCCTTCCCGTTCTTCCCAGAACAGAGCCGAGAAACACAATTGACGAGCGCATTTCTCTCATAAGGCTGTCGGGGATTTCATATTCCGAGATGTTTCTTGAATCTACAATAAGGGTATGATTTTCCCTTTTCACGGTGCAGCCCAGATGCCTTAATATATCAATAGCCGCATCAACATCGCTGAGATAGGGGCAATTATGAATAACACTCACTCCGTTTATGAGCACCGTTGCCGCAAGAATGGGCAGCGAACTGTTTTTCGACCCCTGAACATCAATCTCACCGCTGAGTCTTTTTCCGCCTGTGATAATAATGCTGTCCATAAAAACACACCTTTCACCCTAAGGTTTCGGTAATTCGACTACCGTAACCTTATGATATGCAAAACGAAGGAAAAAGGTGATTTTTTCTTTATTTAATGAGTGAAATTACAATATCTGCAATTCTTTCCTTAGCATCGGAAAGTGACATCTGTTTTGCATTTTCTTCAATAGCGGCTCTTTCGGCATCGTTATTGACAAGTGACATAAACAGTTCGTCCATCTTTTCTTTGGTAAGGTCTTTTTCTTCAATTATTTTGGCTGCGTTTTTGTTAACAAGAGCCATTGCATTGTGGTACTGGTGATTTTCTGCAACATTGGGAGAAGGAACAAGAATTGATGCTTTGCCAAGTGCCTGAAGTTCGGAAAGGGTACTTGCACCTGCACGGCAGACAACGATATCCGCTGCTGACATACACACATCCATATCTGTTATGTATTCTCTGATTTCAATGTTGCCTCTTTCAAGATTCACGCCGTTTTCTTTGAGTTTGTCGGGCACCCACAGACCGTACTGACCCATTGCGTGAAGGAAATAAAGGTTATCGTCTTCACTGTGGTCGGTGATTATATCAACCATTGCGTTGTTGATTGTGAGAGCACCGAGGGAGCCGCCCATTGAAAGCACAAGTTTTGTGCCGTCTTTTATGCCGAGTTTTGCACGGCTTATATCTCTGTCCGCACGAAGCATTTCTCCTCTTACGGGAAGACCTGTTACAACACACTCATTTTTTGCCTGAAGATATTTTGATGCTTCTTCGGCAGTGAGCATAACACGGTCAACAACTTTGGCAAGGGCCTTGTTTGTAATTCCCGGGTAAGCGTTCTGTTCGTGGATTGCCGTTGGGATGCCCATTTTTGCCGCCATACGCACAACGGGGCCGCTGACATAACCGCCGAAGCCCACAACAACATCGGGATTAAAGGAGCGGAGTATCTTTTTGATTTTGCTGTTGCAAGTGAGAAGATACCACACGGTTTTAATGTTTCTGAATATATTTTCTACAGAGATTTTTCTCTGAAAACCGGATATTTTGATTGTTGTGAAATCAAAACCTGCATTGGGCACAAGTTTTGCTTCCATTTTATCCTTTGTTCCCACAAAAAGAATTTCCGCATCGGGATATCTTTCTCTGATTTCACCGGCAACTGCAAGGGCGGGATTGATGTGTCCCCCTGTGCCGCCTGCTGCAAAAAGTATTTTCATATCTGTCTCTCTCCTGATTTATATTTAATGGTTTTATTCTTTTTCCATGGGGCAGTTTCTCGAAACGGAAAGCACAACGCCCATTTCGCACAAAAGCACCAGAAGTGATGTGCCTCCGTAACTGAAAAACGGCAATGCGATACCTGTATTCGAGAAGATATCCGTCACAACGCAGATGTTGATAATAACCTGCAGTGCAACCTGAATCATTATACCCATAACAAGAAGTGAGCCGAAGTAGTCACGGCTTTTTCTTGCAATAACAAAGCCTCTGCAAATTAAAACTGCAAAAAGAATCAGCACAAGGCAGGCGCCTATGAAACCGAGTTCCTCACAGATTACAGGGAAAATGAAGTCATTCTGCGGCTCGGGGATATACAACTGCTTCTGCTTTGAATTGCCGAGTCCCACACCGAAAAGTCCGCCTGAGCCGATTGCGTAAAGGCCCTGTACCGTCTGGTATCTTTTCCATGAGGAATTGTCTTTTTCAAGCCATACATTGATTCTGTCGGCACCGAAACCGCCAAGACCTTCAAGTATATCCGGAAACATAAGAACAACTGCAACAACTGCGCCCACACCGAGAAGAAGAAAACCGAAGTATTTCTTTTTTGTTCCGCTGAGCCACAGCATACAAACACCGATGCAGAACATCAGAATTGTGCAGGAATAATGGCTTTCAAGGAAAATGAGAACACAGTAGGTAACAATTACAAAAGCAATGGCAAAGCAAGCTGAAAAAGGTGTTCTTGTGAATGAAAAAATTATTGATTCCCACCTTGTAAGTCCGTCTTTCCGCGGGTTGTAGGGTGCTTGCTTATCACCGGGCTCACGCAAAGCACGGGAAAGAATACACATCATATACGACAGTACAAGAATAAGGGTGAACTTTGCAAATTCTGAGGGCTGAATCTGTCTTGAACCGATAATAATCCATCTTTTTTCTTCTTCACCGATGTTAACAAGCAAGGTTATTACCAGCACAATCATTGTCACAAAATATGCAAAGGGGGCAAATCTGCCGTTGAGCACACGGTAATCTATTTTGCTGATAATTGCCATACAGATAAAGCCTAAAATTCCGCTTTTGAGCTGAGAGAAAAACAGAGCATTGGCTCCGCCTTTGTTTGAAGCGGAATATGCATAGGATGCGGAATACATCATAATGATTCCGAAGCAGAACAGAAGAAGCACGGTGCAGGCAAAAATAAGGTCAAAACTTCCGTGCTGAACTATATTTGTTGTAAGCCTTCCTTTTATACGGCGCGGTGCTTTAACCGTTTTCTTTGCATCTGAAGCCATAGTCTCCTCCTGTAGTTATTATAGTAGTAAGTTGTCAGTAGTAAGCAGTCAGAATATTACATCTGAAGTGTGAAATACATAGCGATAACGCCGATGATGCAGCCGATTATACTCACAAGGGTGAAAACTGCAACAATTTTCTTTTCATTCCATCCGCACATTTCAAAATGGTGGTGGATAGGTGCCATTTTAAACACTTTTTTGTGGCGGATTTTAATTGAGCCTATCTGAATAACATCGGAAAGAGCCTCAATTACATACACAATACCCACGGGAAGAAGAATGATGGGACATTCCACTGCGTAAGCGAGGGCAACAATCATACCGCCAAGGAACATTGAACCGGTGTCACCCATCATTACCTTTGCAGGATAATGATTCCAGATGATGTAACCTGCGCAGCCGCCTGCAAGGGCAGCGCCCATAACACCTACTGATGTGTTTTTCATCATAAATGCCATAACTGCAAATGCAACACCAACGGGAATTGTGACACTGCCGCAAAGGCCGTCGATACCGTCGGTAAAATTAACGGCATTGATTGCACCGTAGATTACACACACGCCGAAAAGGATAAAGAAGATTGTGCCGCCAACTGAATCCAATGTTATTTTTCCCACAAAAGGAATATACATACTTGTGCTTTTGCTGATTACAAGCGAAGCAAGGTAAGCGGCAATTATTGCCACCTGGGGAATTGTTTTCTGAATTTCGGTAAGACCGAGATTTCTTTTCTTAACAACTTTGATATAGTCATCTGCAAAGCCTACAAGGGCAAAGCAGAATGCCATAAGTATGCCTGAAATGAGTCTTGTATACTGCTGCACTTTAAGGGTTTCCACCTGAGCGAAGGCTTCAAAACCGCCGATTTTACATGCAACAAGTCCCACTGCAACCGCAAAAATAATGCCGATGATAAACATAATGCCGCCCATAGTGGGTGTGCCTTGCTTTTTTGCGTGCCATTTGGGTCCGATATCAACAAGGATATTCTGACCGAATTTGAGTTTGTGCAGAACGGGAATGAGAACATATCCCAAGGCAGCCGTCACTGCAAAAGACACAATAAGGGTGATTACGATTGCAACAATACTGTTCATAAAAACATTCCTTTCAGTTTTCCGTGTTTTTTATTATTCGGGACACAACATCACGCTCATCATAAGGGATTTTTCTGTCACCTATAATCTGATAAGTTTCGTGCCCTTTACCGCATAATAAGATAATATCATTTTTTTTCGCAGTTTTCAATGCAAATTCAATGGCTTTTGTTCTGTTTTCATAAATATAAACAGGTGTTCTGCTTTTCGACGTGCCTTCAAGTATATCGTCAATTATACTTTTCGGGTCTTCATTTCTCGGATTGTCGTCGGTTATAACGGCAATATCCGAAAGTTCGCAGACAGTTCTGCCCATAGCACTGCGTTTTTCTTTGTCTCTGTCACCGCCGCAGCCGAAAACTGTTATCACTCTGCCTTTTTTGAAAGCGGAAACCGCTAAAAGCACCTGACGCAGACCTTCGGGGGTGTGAGCATAGTCTATTATTACTTTGAAGTCTTTGTTTATGCCGAGAAATTCCATTCTGCCCTTTACGCCGTAAAAATTGCGAAGTGCCGCAGCCGATAAGTCAAGACTTATTCCCAGATGTGTTGCCACAGACAAGGCTGCCATGGAATTGCTTATATTGAACATACCCGCCGTTCTGAGTTTTATGCGGTGGATTATCGAGTCGCCCACAAAAGCATAATCGGAGCCGTCTTCTGCAGTTCTGATGCACTTTGCGGTGAAATCCGCTTCGTCTTTTCTGACGGAGTATGTAACCGATTTACCCTTTGAGGCAGAGATAAACTCACCTGCCATTCTGTCGTCAAGGTTAATAAAAGATGTTTCGCACTGCGAAAAAAGTATCTTTTTTGATGAAAGATAGTTTTCTTTTGTTAAATGATAGTCAAGATGATCTTCGGAAAAGTTTGTGAAAACCCCCGCCTCAAATCCGAGTCCGTAGAGCCTTTCCTGGCTGAGCCCCTGAGAAGAACACTCAATTATGCAATACTCTGTGCCGTTTTCACACATTTCACTGAGCATACCGTGAAGTGTAAATGGGTCGGGAGTTGTGCTTTCGGCATCGGACTGTGAATCCCCTGCTATATTGCGCACCGTCGAGATAAGTCCGCATTTTTTGTTTGCAAAATTAAGTACCGAATAAAGCATTTCGCAAACGGTGGTTTTACCGTCGGTACCCGTAACACCTATAAGGCGCAGTCTTTTGTGGCAACAGCCGTAAAAGGCGGCCGAAAGAAGAGCAAACGCTTTTCTGGCATCGGGCACAACAACACAATTTTCGCACACTTCCTGTTGTGCAATTACAAGCACTGCACCTTTTTCCAAAGCCTCACTGACATAGTTATTCCCTTTTTTTGTGCAGACAAAAATTGAATCTTCTTTACATTTTCTTGAATCGTCCGTAATAAATTTTATGTCTGCGTCCTTTTCTTTATACTCTATGTCTATTGCTCTGAGCAAACGGGAAATGAGCATAAATTATCCTCCATCAGTCAACTGCGATGTCATCGCTTCTGAAATATACTGTTATTCGTGAGCCTGCTTCAACCATTGTTTTTGCAGCCACGCTCTGATTATATGACCTGATTCCCGCAGTGTCTGTGGGGCCTGAGAACACAACGTTCAGTCCCGACTTTGCGGCAAGGCGGTTAACCTGACTTACGGAAAGGCCCGTGAAATCAGGAACTTCAACTTCCTGTGCTTCTGTTTTCTTATCTGTGTAAATTACAATAACACCGTTTTCGGGAATTGATTCACCTGCTGAGGGTACCTGAGACACAACCTGGTCCCCTGAGCCCACAACTCTTGTTGTGAAGCCTTCTGCACCTGCGGCAACCTTTGCTTCTGAAAGGCTCTTGCCCACAAGTGACGGTGTTGTATGGCTCACAGATTCAAGTTCACTTTCTGTATACTGAGGTTCAACGTTGAGATATTCAAGGGTTGAAACCAGAACTTCCTTGGCAATGGGTGCTGCAAGAACACCGCCGCCTCTGTATTCACCGGGAGTATCGTCAACACCCACAAGAATTGCAACTTCCGGATCGTCTGCAGGTGCAAAGCAAACGAAAGATGCAATATATACGGGCTCGTCGGTGCCGTCGTCAAGTTTTTCAGCCGTTGCGGTTTTGCCTGCAACTCTGTAGCCTGCGATGTATGCGTTTTTACCCGTACCGCCTTCACAAACGGCTTCCATCATTGAGCGTACCGTTGCGGCTGTGCTTTCGGAAATTACACGGCGCTTTACAACGGGCTGAGTTTCGGAAACAATGTTGCCGTCACTGTCAATAACGCTCTGAACAAGGTAAGGCTGCATAAGATTGCCGCCGTTGGCTATTGCGCAGGTGGCTGTGATAAGCTGCAGAGGGCTGATTCTTATACTCTGACCGAAAGAGGTACTCGCAAGGTCAACCTTTGTCATTTTATCGGGATTATGGACAACGGAAGATGCTTCGTTTGCAACATCAATGCCCGTTCTTTCGTTGAATCCGAAAGCGTCGAAATATTTGTTGAACTTTTCAACACCGAGGCGCTGACCGACTTCAATGAAAACGGGGTTACAGGAATTCATAAGTCCCTGGGTGAAGGTTTCACCGCCGTGACCCGAACGGTTTGCGCAATGGTACTCAACACCGAGGACATCATATCTTCCTGAACAGTAGAAGGTTGAGTTGAGGTTTACAACGCCTTCCTCAAGTGCCGCTGCAGTGGTAAATATTTTGAAAGTAGAGCCGGGCTCATAGTTGTTTGTTACGCAGAAACTGTTCCACTGTTCAAAAAGGAGTTCCGAATACTTGGCACTGTATTCCTGAGTGCCTTCTTCTAAGCCTTCAAGGGCACTTTTATCAACGGAATCAGTAAGAACTCGCGGATTGTTAAGGTCGAAGTCGGGCTTATCGCTCATTGCAAGAACTGCGCCGGTGTCAACAGCCATAACAATGCCGTATACACCTGCGGCACCCGTACTTTTAAGTGCCTGAGAAAGTGCGTTTTCAAGGTACATCTGAATGTTTTCGTCCATTGTGAGAACAACGCCGTTGCCTTCAACTGCATCGAAAACCGTTTCATAACCCGTTTCAAGAGCGTTGCCCTTTGCATCCTTGGCGGTTACAACACGTCCGTCTTCGCCGCTGAGAATATCATTATAGTAAAGTTCAATACCCGTATCACCGTTGTTATCTGCATTTACAACACCGATAACTGTTGAAGCAAAGTTGTTGTCGGGGTATGTTCTTATACTGTCGTTTTCATAGTAGAAATAATTTGAGGGGCGGACCGTGAAATCCACATAGCCGTCTTTCTGCCAGAAGTGTTCCGCTTCAACAAAAACCTGAAAAACATATTTTTCTTTAAGGAAATTTTCAATTTTTTCTCTTGTCTGTGCGGAAACCTTCTTTTTGATTCTTACATACTGACCTTCTGTTTCTCTGAGAAGGTAGTTGATATCCGAAGCCTTGACGGAAAGTATCTTTGCAAGATTTTTTGAAAGGTACTTATAGAACTTTTTAAGGTCTTCGGGATAATTTTCAAAGGTTTTTTTGATTGCGGCAGGATTTGCGCAGAAAATCCATGCAGATGTGCTTGTTACAAGAGGCGTCATATTGCGGTCATATATAGTGCCTCTTACCGCTTCAATGGTCTGGTCATAAAGTTGGTTATTGGCGGCTCTTTCTCTGTATTCTTCGCCCTTGAACACCATAATATATCCGATTCTTCCCACAGAAAGAAAAAGAAAACAGGCAAGTACAAAAGCAACAAAGCCGAGACTTCTTCTTACAAAGAACGGTTCTGTTTTTCTTTTAACTCTGTTTTTAAACACAATAAAGCGCATACATTCTGCCGCCTTTCAATTATAGTCAAAACAGGGGCTGTCAGGTTTTCACCTTTAAACAGTCCCCTAATCATTTATATTCCGAAGAATTCCGATTATTTACCCTTGGAATAAATAACCTTGTTTTCTGCATCACCGTCAAGGTAAATTTCGTTGCCGGGAGCCACTTTTACAAGACCGAGTTTTTCAACTGCAATCTGGTCGATGTTTTCTGCATTGATGATTTTGTTGAGCTGAACCTTGAGTTCACGGTTACACGCCTCAACATAAACATATTCTTCCTTGATTTGCTCAAGGTCTCTTTTGGCTTCGTCTCTCATTGCCTTGCTGTGACCTGCACCTGCAAAAAGAAGGAATCCCACGGCAATAAGTGCAAAAACCTTAACACTTTTTCTGTTGCCGATTCTTTCGTGATATATTCTTGCTTCCTGTTCGGTTTTTCTTACCTTTTTAACCTGAGCCTCTTTTTTTCTTTCAGGCTGTGCTTCCGGTTTTCTTTCCGGTGCGTATGCAGGCGCATAGCCGTAGTTATATGCGTTTTCCGCTGCCATCTGATTCACCCCAAATAATCATATCTTTTTCTGCTTTACTCTTTCATTAATAATCTCCGCTTATTCTTTCAACGCATCTGAGTGTGGCGCTTCTTGAACGGGGATTTTCTTCAATTTCTCTTTCACCCGGTAACACCTTTTTGAAAGGGAGTGCTCCGTCGGGAGTTTTGCCGCAGATGCAAACAGGTGTTTGCGGCGGACATTCACAACCTTTGCAATAAGATGCAAATGCTTTCTTGACAATTCTGTCTTCAAGAGAGTGGAAGGTGATTATTGCCACCCTTCCACTCTTTGAAAGGGAATAAAACATATCATCAAGTGTAGTCTGTAATTTTGTAAGTTCCTGGTTAACTTCCAGGCGTACCGCCTGAAAAACTCTGCGGCAAGGATGTCCGCCGGTTCTTCTGGCTGCTGCAGGGATTGCGTTTTTAACTATCTCTGCAAATTCAAGTGTTCTTTCAATGGGTTTCTTTTCTCTTTCGTTAACAATACTTCTTGCAATTCTCTGTGCGAATTTTTCTTCTCCGTATTCGCGGAAGATTCTGACGAGTTCTCTTTCCGAATAGGTATTCACAACATCTGCCGCTGTCATACCCTCCTGACTCATTCTCATATCAAGAGGTGCGTCGTTGTGAAAAGAGAATCCTCTTTCGGCTTTGTCAAACTGGTGAGAAGAAACTCCCAGGTCTGCCATTATGCCGTCAACCTTGTCAATACCGAGATTTTCAAGAATCTTTTTAAGGTTTGAAAAATTGTCGTGCACTACGGTAACTCTTTTGTCTTTGCCGATTCTTTCTTTGATAATTTCAATGGCATCGGGGTCCTGGTCAATGGCGATAAGCCTTCCCTTTTCCCCCAGCCTTTTAAGAATCTCACTGCTGTGACCGGCGCCGCCGCAGGTACAGTCAACATAAATTCCGTCTTCTTTTATATTGAGTGCGTCTACCGTTTCTTCAAGCAGCACACTGATATGTGAAAATTCCATAGGCACACTCCTTAAACTCCTGCGTTGAGGAAGTGACCCTGTCTGAGATGGTCACGGTAAACTTCTCTTTCGTCCTCGAGTGCCTGTTCGTCTGCTGCGTTGTTATCAGCGATAGACCTGATGTATTTATTGTAGTTTGCAGGGCTCATAACTTCTATGTAATCACCGAAGCCCACAAAAATGCAGGTTTTTTCAATTTCCGCTGTTTTTGTTACAAGCTGATTGAGAATGAATCTGCCCTGAGAATCACAAGTGGCAATATCGGTGCCCAGATGATACTCGGCAAGGATATTTCTTTTGTCAACCTTATTTCTTGCCCTCATAAGAGCTTCTTCACGGGATTTTTCAAATTCATCAATATTATAAAGTTGAATAGACGGATACTTGGAGCCGCTGATTTTATAGATAAATTCATCGCCAAGGCCTTTTCTGAATCTTGCAGGAAGAAAAACTCTGTTTTTTCCGTCAAGGTTATATTCAAAAGTTCCTATAAACATCATTCTCAAGCACCGTCCTTTCTTTTTTATTGATTTTTGAAGATTTTCTCCCACCAAGCACCACCGAAAACTGTAGTTTATGGGACAATTCTCCAATTTGTTAGTATTATTATAATATGTATGTGGCGGAATGTCAATGGATTTTTCGGAATTTTTCAATCTTTTTTCAAAAAATAAAAAGTGCCGAAATCCTTTGTATTTCAAGGGTTTTCGGCATAAATACAAGATGTTGTGCAAGGCAAAAAGCGGATAACAAACACCTTGTTAAAAGTCAGTTTTAAAATTGTAAATAATTTTACAGTT
>JAZOAX010000001.1:0-7525 GCA_045595685.1 Acutalibacteraceae bacterium | reverse complement strand
TATATTTTTACTTCGTTTTTAACAACTCGGTATTTTTATCTTTAGGTTTAATGTTTTCCGTCAACTCCGTACGCTTATGCCGCGGGGCTCTTACTTTTGTCTTTATGTTTCATCAACCTATCAGTCAGGTACGCTGCGCTTGGCCTTACTTTTGCCGATTGTGGCAAAAGTAAGCAAAAACACGCTTTTACTAAACTTTCCGAAAGAGGCTCATTTGCCGTCAAAGGTTTTATGATGTTTCAAGATATATTCCTTTCCAAATGTTTTATCTTTCTTCAGAATTATTTTATCGGCAAAACCGCAATTTCTCCCGTCAGTCACACCTCTGTCAAAGAGTTTCACAGTGTGCCTTATTAGTAGGTTTAATATATAAATCCGCTAGGTTTACATTTCTCTAAGGTTAATCTTGTCTGTTTTACTTTATATTCCTTTATTCACCGTATATTTCGACAGTCGCTGACCGCTACGGACATATTTCAGGAAGAGACTTCCGCCAGCCTTTGTACGAATACCCAAAGACTACACTTTTTGTTTGATGATGCCATATACTCGGTATTTTTAACTTTAGGTTTAATTCTTCCATTAACTCCGCTCGCTCATGCGCTTGGGCACATACTTTGGCTCATTCGAGCGCCAAAGTATGCAAAGCGCCCTTTTTTTGGGGTGCTACGGATATACCACGAGCATACACTTGCCTTCGCGTCCGCATACAACCCTTACGGGTTGTTCGTACGGGCAAGAGATTCGCTTACTACAAATACCCGAAGACTATACATTTTTGTTTGATGATGCTTTCCCCCTGCCGAAAAGTAACGGCAGCAGTAAGGATGCCACTGACTCCTTATGACGTTGTGCGGGCATAAATCATAAGCACGGGAAAGCCCCACTGAAAACGGGGATTATAATATTTCTTTTTGCGGTGATGCTCGTGGCATTCGGTAGAATACCGAATAAACAAGCATCATCCGAGACAAAGCGTGCTTTTGCTTACTTTTGCCACAATCGGCAAAAGTAAGAGCCCTCGCGGCTCGAGCGGGAGAAGTTAACTGAAGATATTAAGTGTGAGATAAAAATACCAAGCCTATAAAAGCGAGGCTAAAATATATCTGTCAGCAAAAGTAAGGCACAGCGCAGCGTGACCGACCGATTGGTTGATGAAACATAAAGGAAAAAGTAAACGTTCACCGGAAAAAAGATGTTGTCAAGACCACCCCTTTGTGTTAAAATAGCAAACGAGGTGAAAACCGTGAACAGAAATCAACTGAAAATCATCGCCTGTGTTTCGATGCTCATCGACCACATCGGCTTTGTCCTTTTCCCCGATATAACAGCCCTGCGCCTTGTGGGCAGAATCGCTATGCCGATTTTTGCATTTTTCATCGGTGAGGGGTGTCTTTACACAAAAAACCGCAGAAAATACTTTTTGCGTGTGTTTGTTCTCGGACTTCTCTGTCAGGCTGTTTATGTTGCAGAAAGTCTCATTACCAAATCGGGTAATTGGGCGTACTTCAATATTCTTTTAACTTTTTCACTTTCGATTGTTCTGTGCAGTGCCTTTGTTTATTTGAAAAATACCCTTGAAAATGGCGGCAGAAACGAAAAAATCAAGGGCGTTATCCTCTTTTCTGCCACTCTTGCGGCAGTTGTTTCCGTCCATATTTTCTGCAAAAACAGTTGGGCTGTCACAGGTACGAAATTTGAATTTGACTACGGTATTTACGGAATATGCCTTCCTCTTTTTGCCGCAGTATCAAAGAATAAAAAGACAAAACTGCTTTGTTTCGGTCTTGCGCTGACGGTGTGCTCATTCACACTTTATGAAAGCATTTATTTCAGGCTCTGTGCACTGATACCCGTTTTTCTTCTTGCGTTTTATAACGGAAAATCCGGCAAGGCAAATCTCAAATACTTTTTCTATGCTTTTTATCCTGCCCATCTGGCAATTATTTATCTGATTGATTTATTAAGGTGATACAATGCAGACTGTTGACGAAGCACTGGCAAAACTTCAGAAATCCGATTTCAGAAGAAAATTCCGCCTGACACAAAAGGATATCGACTATATAAACGAAAAAGGTATGGACACCGTAAGACTGCACTGTGCAGACTTTGTTAAAAAGCGCCTTGCCCCTTCCTGTATTGCCAATGACGGCAAACAGACCCCTATGAAAGGGCATCCCGTTTTTGTGGCTCAGCATGCCTGCGCCTGCTGCTGCAGAGGTTGTCTCAACAAGTGGTACAAGGTGAAAAAAGACGTGCCTCTGAGTGATGTACAGCAGGAAAAAATTGTCAATCTGCTGATGAGATGGATTGAAAACGAAATTAAAAGGAATGACGGCTGATTATGACTGACAGTAAAAATACAGTATTTGAAATAAGAAAAACAGTGAAAGAGGACCTGCCCAGAGTTCTTGAAATTTATTCTCACGCACGGAAATTTATGGCAGAAACGGGAAATCCGAACCAGTGGAAAAGCCACAAACCCACCCTTGAGCAGATTAAGGGTGACATAGAAAACGGCAACGGATATGTCTGCACCAAAGACGGTGAAATCCACGGGGTACTCTGCTTTTTTATCGGTGAAGACCCAACATACAAAAAAATTATAGGTGAGTGGAAAAATGACGGAGAATATGCCGTTGTGCACAGAATCGCATCTTCGGGTGAAGCGAAAGGCGTTGGTACTTTTATGATGGAGTGGGCATTTGAAAAACACCCCAATGTGCGTATCGACACCCACGAAGACAACAAGGTTATGCAGAATATGCTGAAAAAACTTGGCTATGAATTCTGCGGAACAATTTTTCTTTCTGACGGCGACCCGAGACTCGCTTTTCAGAAGTGCTGAGAAGATAAAACAGAATAAAACCGTTGTAAAAACTGAAATCCAGTTGATACAACGGCTTATTTTTTTATAAAAACATTTATTCAGCGGGCAGAAGTTACCCGTCAGCAGTGTGTCGGGCGCAATTTTGCACTTTGCATTTTGAATTTAGGTTGCCCTCTCCGACAGCCTGACGGCTGCCACCTCTCCCAAAAGAAGAAGCAAGGAACACTGACTGCTGACTACTAACCCCTAGCCCCTAGGCCCTAGGCCCTAGATCCTGGCCCCTAAACTCCGCTCCCTGTACTGTTTCGGAGTCTGTCCCGTATACTTTTTGAAAATTTTCACAAAATAATTAACATCAAGTATTCCGCAGGAATGGGATATGTTCTGAATCTGTTCCGTGGTAGTTTCAAGAAGATGCTTTGCCCGTTCAACTCTTTTGCCGTTCACATAATCTGTCAGGGTGTATCCCGTATCTTTTTTGAAAAGGCTGGAAAGATAACTTGCGTTGACATTGAATTTTTTTGCCATTGTCCTTAAAGTCAGGTCTGAGCCGAGGTCTGCATCAACAAGCATAACAATGTTCTGCACCAGAGGGGAATATCCCTTTGCGGCATGGGTTTTGACAAGTCGGCAGTAAGTAAGGGACATTTCATTCCAGAGTTTTTCTATCTGTGCCGCATTCTGTGCGTTTTCAATTTTTCTTGCAAAATCCGAACTCACACCGTGAATATAGTAAGGGTGAACGTTTCCTACTTCGGCGCCCTTTCTAAGAAGGGTGTTGAAAATTATCATATAGTTTTTCAGGTTGCGCAAGGGGTCCTGTGTTCTTTTTTCAACATTTCTGACAAATACTTCTGCCGATATGGTTTTGTTCAGCGCTTTAATGTTGCCCTGAGACACCGCCCTTATCATATCGTTTTCAAGGCCGTATCGCATTTCAAGTTCTTTTATAAACTCATTTCCGTGGCTGTCGGAGTATATTTCAAGTTCTGAAAGAGGATTCACGGGGTAAAAAGCATCAAAATTCATATATTTCTCCCTGATTCTGTTAAAATTTTGTAATATTTCCATTATATTATGGTATAATTTTCGCAAAAAATCAAGAGATAAATAAAAAAATTACTATAAAAAACAAAAACAATACTCACTGAAACAGATAATAATAGTGTAGAATATAATTGTTGAGTGCCGCAAAAGGCACTGAAGACGGAGAAATAAAACTTGGAGGAATTTTATTATGGCAAAAGAAAGAAAACTCGATGCCAACGGTTACCGCAAATTCGGTATGCTTGACAAAGTATCCTATGCTGCAGGTGACCTCGGTTGTAACATGAGTTTCGCACTCAAAAGTTCAATCATGGCAATCTTCTGGACACAGTATATGGCTCTTGGCGAAGAGATGTATGCAACATTACTTCTGATTGTTCAGGCTTGGGACGCAATCAACGATCCCCTTCTCGGCTCACTGTTTGACGCAGACAAGAGAAAGTACAAAAGAGGCAAATTCAAGACCTACATCTTCATCGGTGCTCTCGGTCTTCTCTTCTCAGGACTTTTCTTCTTCCTTCCCCTTCCCAACGCACCCCTTGCAATGAGATGTATCCTTTTCGTTCTCGGTTATGTTCTCTGGGACGCATTCTACACAGTTGCAAATGTTCCCTACGGCTCAATGATGTCCGTAATCACAACTGACGGCGCAGAACGTTCAGAACTTTCCACATGGCGTTCAATCGGCTCAATGTTCGGTAACATTGTTCCCATGGTTGTTCTTCCCATGATCTGCTACGATGCAAGTAACGAACTCAAAGGCGAAGTTGTTTTTGTTGCAGCCATCATTATGGGCGTTATCGGCCTTATCTCATTCATCTTTATGCTTAAAACAACTGAAATCCGAGTTGAAGAAAACTCAGTTTCCATCAGTGAAAAGAAACAGAAGTTCAATCCCATCAAGGCTTTCGGTAACTTCATAAAGAACCGTGCGGCTGTTGGTGCTACTCTTGCTGCTATGGCTATGTTCATCGGTATGCAGGGCTCAAGCACAGCAACAACAGTTCTCTTCCAGTCATACTTCGGAAACGCAAAGGCTTCCGGTATCATTATGCTTATCAGTTATCTTCCCATGTTCCTGTTTATGCCCTTCCTTAAGAAGATTGTTAACAAGTACGGCAAGAAAGAAGCCTGTGCAGCAGGTGCAGCAGTAAGTACCTTCGGCGCACTTCTTCTCTTCCTTCCCCTCGGTAACGGCTCAACAGGTCTTATCGGCTATATCATTGCTCAGGTATTCTTCGGTCTTGGCCTTGGTTTCTACACCTGCGTTTCATGGGCTCTTATGGCTGACGCTATTGACTACAACGAATGGAAAAACAACACCAAAGAAGAAGGTACAGTATATTCACTCCACTCATTCTTCAGAAAACTCGCTCAGGGCATCGGCCCCTCAGCAGTTATCGCAATTATGGGTCTTCTCGGTTACGACGGCAAACTCGGTGCTGCTCAGCCCTTTGAAGTTGCTGAAAATATGAAGTGGCTTGTTGCTGCTCTTTACACATTCAGCGCAGCAGTTATGTTCATTTCAATTGCATTTATTTATGACCTTAACAAGAAAAAGGTTGCTGAAATGTCTGCTGAACTTGCAGAAAGACGTGCAGCGGCAAAAGCGGCAGATGCTGAATAATTAATCACAGGCAAACAAACAGCCGACAGTGTGCCTGTCGGCTGTTTCAATACAATAACAAATTAATTAAGGAGCAAATATTTATGAGACAAATTATCAATCTCAACCGTAAATGGTCTTTCACCAAAGACTTTGACGGCATTCCCGCAGCCATAAGCGAAAAATGGAATTTCGTTAATCTTCCCCATTCCTGGAACGCAATTGACGGTCAGGACGGCGACAACGACTACTACAGAGGCACCTGCCTTTATATGAAGGAAATCAAAAAAGAGGACCTTCCCGTTTCCGACAGATATTACCTTGAAATCAAAGGTGCAAATTCCTCTGCCGATGTTTACGTAAACGGTAAGAAACTCGCACACCACGACGGCGGTTACTCAACTTGGAGAGTTGATATCACAGATGAAATCGGAATTTCCACAATGGTTGCAATCACCGTTGACAACTCCGCCAACGAAACTGTTTATCCCCAGATGGCAGACTTCACTTTCTACGGCGGCCTTTACAGAGACGTAAATCTTCTTTGCGTATCCGAAAGCCACTTTGACCTTGACTACTACGGCGGCCCCGGTCTTACGGTTACTCCCGCAGTTGACGGCAAAAACGCCAAGGTTGAAATTGAAGCATTCCTCACAAACGCAAAAGAAGGACAGAGCCTTAATTTCTCCGTTCTTGACGCAGAAGGCAATGTTATTGCAGAAAAATCACAGTGTGTATGCTGCGAAAAGAAAGCAGTATTCGATATAGAAAACGTTCACCTCTGGAACGGCAGAAAAGACCCCTATCTTTACACCGCAGTGATTGAACTTCTTGACGGTGAAAATGTGCTTGACAATGTTTCGGCACGTTTTGGTTGCAGAACCTTTGAAATTGACCCCGACAGAGGCTTTATCCTCAACGGTGAAGAATATCCCCTTCGCGGCGTATCACGCCATCAGGACCGTTGGGGCTTCGGTAATGCACTTCTTCCCGAGCACCACGAGGAAGATATGGACCTTATCTGCGAAGTGGGTGCAACAACAATCCGCCTTGCACACTATCAGCACGACCAGTACTTCTATGACCTTTGCGACGAAAGAGGTATGGTAATCTGGGCAGAAATCCCCTATATTTCAAAGCATATGCCCGGCGGCAGAGAAAACACTGTTTCACAGATGAAAGAACTCATCACTCAGAACTACAACCATCCTTCCATCGTTGTATGGGGACTTTCAAACGAAATATCAATGGCAGGCTCGGATGATGACCTTCTTGAAAACCACAGAATCCTCAATGACCTCTGTCACGAGATGGATAAAACAAGACTTACAACCATTGCTGTTGTTTCAATGTGCAGCATGGATGACCCTTATATTCAGATTCCGGATGTTGTTTCACATAACCATTATTTCGGATGGTACGGCGGCGACACTTCTATGAACGGTCCGTGGTTTGATAATTTCCATGCAAAGTTCCCCAACATTCCCGTCGGTATGAGTGAATACGGATGTGAGGCTCTTGATTGGCACACTTCAAACCCTGTTCAGGGCGATTATACCGAAGAATATCAGGCATATTATCACGAGGAGCTTATCAAGCAGCTTTTCACCCGTCCTTACATTTGGGCAACCCATGTATGGAATATGTTTGACTTCGGCGCAGATGCAAGAAGCGAAGGCGGTGAAAACGGACAGAACCACAAGGGTCTTGTTACTTTCGACCGTAAATATAAGAAAGATTCGTTCTATGCATATAAGGCATGGCTTTCCGATGATCCGTTTGTGCATATCTGCGGTAAGAGATACATTGACCGTGTTGAAGAGGTAACAAAGGTTACTGTTTATTCCAATCAGCCCGAGGTTGAGCTTTTCGTCAACGGCGAAAGCCTCGGTAAAAAGATGAGCGCAGAGCATTTCTTCTATTTTGATGTTCCCGTAAGCGCTGAAACAAAGCTGGTCGCCGTTGCGGGCGATTGCAGGGATGAAAGCTTTATCCGCAAAGTTGAAACTTTCAACGAGGCTTACAGACTCAAAGAAAAGGGC